>NZ_JBFTPT010000004.1:0-486104 GCF_056398625.1 Paenibacillus sp. 01T431 | reverse complement strand
CAACATGTAAGCGGATTGCCTCCACTTTCGTTGTATCTTCATAATGCTTAAACTTTTGCCCTTTAACCGCCACAAAAATACACCCCCTAGAATTTCATCGGAATAACCTAGGGGTTTTTCCAATGTCTATTCTAAGGGGTGCACTTCATCCATTAGGTGGTATTTATTATTTAAGCGAATGCCGATGCCTTTAACCACTTTTTTAGGTATGATCTTATAGTTGTATTTGTATTTATCGTCACCGTAATACTGACTCAACTTCCCCCAAGATGAAACCGTTCCATCCTTATGCAAAGCTGTACCTGCTCCTTCGCCAATCGCGCTGACCATCTTGACTTGATCTAGTCCTTTCACAGGGTAAAGCTTCTTATCTTGTATAGGCCAAATCCAATAAGATACTTTGCCATCTTTCGTAAGTACAAATGAAAAGGCATGAAAATCTCCCATCCCATCAACAAAGCCCGATACAGCCGAAACGTTTGGAGCGAGCTTGGCCAGATTGAAGCTAGGCTCGGTCAGCCCATAAAGAGAATATCGATTCATAATATACACATTCCAAGAAGAAGTTACGAGTGTTCCATTAGAAATAGAACTGATACCTTTTAAATGGTCTGTTTTCATGCTGCTTTTATCAAGCACTGGAATAGGTAGAAAGGGATCGCCATATTTATCGTACCCCCAAATCCACACTGTCCCATCTTTTGCAAGTGCAATCGGAAAATAACCGTTTCCTTCAATCGCAGCAATATTTTCTAGCTCGCCAATACGGCCGGGTCGAAGCTGCTCTTCCTTACTACTGCCTTCTCTGCAGGCATCATTTTGAATCTGAAATTCACATAATCCACCGATTGACCATACGGTCCCATCTGCTTTTAATGCATAATTGCCTGAAATATCAATGACTTTGTCCAAACCTTCCACCTGTGAGGGTTGAACATTAGACAGGCTTGACGTCGTTCCAGGTTTTCTTCCCCAGGTCCACACACTGCCGTCCGTTCTTATGGCGGCATTGCTTTCCGAGATTTTCTTTACTTGATCTAAGATGGGAACGGCTTCAAATGTTTTTTCATTCCATGACCAGAGCACACCTTTTTTATCCAATGCATGATTTCCATCAATGCTGATAATGCCATCTAGAACAGGTAACTGCGCCGCATTTACGGATGCTGGTGTCATAGATAATGAAACAGCACCTACAATGAATAAAATAAGCAAACGGGTTTTTAATCCTCGCAAATCATCACCTCATTGTTTTATTTACAAGGATTAGACGCCATTATTTGTAAAAATGTTCCGTTTTCCTGTATAAAAAAAGACGATTCTCTCTACTATTGAGAAAGAATCGTCGTTTGTTCAGAAACGGTTGATCACTTCGGTGAAAGCTCGCTTTCCGTTACCCATTTATGGTTTTTCATTTTTTCTCCCCCAGTGGTTGGAACGTAATCAAACATATAAACCGTGGTTTGCTCTGCGGAATCAATTGTTGCGGTTGCGCCGTTCATACCCGCCATATGGTCTGCTTGAAGGATAACTTCTGTACCTGGCTCATAGGGTTTGTCGCCTGCATCTTTAATTTCTTCTTGAATAACCCACTTATGATTGGTCACTTTTTCGCCGCCCGTTGTTGGGGTATAAGATACAGCGTAGGCAGTAGTCGTATAGGCGCCCACAATTGTTGCTGTAGCTCCATTCATTCCTGCCATATGGTCTGCTTTTATAATCGCTTCACTCCCCACCTTGTAGGTTGGATTCGTTGCTTCTTTTAACCCTTTAGGAAGCTGACTGCTATTGGAGTGATTCATTTGTGAGTGGTCTTCACCTTGATTGCTGGTCATAGCGTTCTCAGCACTTTCGTTTTTACCGCATCCACTTAAAGCGATTACCGCAGCAACACTAAGTAAAACCAATTGTTTTTTCATTTTATATAACACTCCTCTGTTTATTCGTTCAGTATGTTATTCGCATTATACCCCCAATGGGTATTTCGGAAACGTAATTTCATTTCTTTTCTTAAAAATTTGTTCTTTTGTCCTCCTATCCACTATTCCTTATCCTCATTGTAACTTACACTTTTGAAGAACTTGTGTAGACTGCAATCAGCGATACTGGAAGAAGCAACTCACAATAAAAAAAGAAGCATCAGAATCTCTGATGCTTCTTTTCATTTTATGATTCATGTTTTCCGATGAAGTTGCTGAAGAATTTCTCTAAAACGGTGACATCCGTTATATTTGCGTTGCAGGCTTCGCTGTTTACGCACATATAATTTCCAATGGCCTTGTAGTAATCAGGTGAAGCATTAGCAGGCCTTGATTTCGTAATCGCCGTGAATAACGCAACTTCTTCATGTCTATTGCACAAAAAACAGGTGCTTTTCTTATTTGTTGGCGTAAACTTTCCTTCAATGCCGATAAGCTGTCCGTCTTGACGGTAAATAAGAAACAGCCTATTAGATGCGATATCGGTCCAACCCAAATACGTGACATAACGGTAGTCAATATCAGCTAAATCGGGTACCTTTAGCTTTTTGACTTTTGGAAACAGCTTTTTTATTTGAGCTGCCGTTACTTGAGTGAATTCCGACATCAAAGGCTGCAGCGATTGCAAATAGAATTGAATTTCTTCCGTCCTATTTAACGTTGCAAGCTTCTCTAACTCATGCTTTTGAAGATCAGTTGCGCCCGGGAATGCTTCGGAAATCTTTGTTTGCGTACTATACCTAACCGCTTCAACTACTTTCGGATCGGATACCGTGTTACACGCAGTTTGAAGCAGATGTGCTTGTTTCTTAATTAAATTATATTGATGGTTTCTAATAAATGGTTTATTCATAGCTGTTCAGCCCCTTATTTTTAATGAAAAAAAATATAAGGTGCAAAGCTTTTATTAGAAACGATATGAGCTCCATTGGGCGAAAATATTTCAGTCCGGCCCCACGCAAAGTATCGCCCTAATATTAGGCTTTGCATGAGCAGTTACTTTTCCCGGCAATTTGATTTGCCATTCCTATCACCTCCCTGCCTCTTTACATTATAAAATGAATTCAGATGTTGTTACAACGTGTGAATTCCTCTAAATTTACATTTTGATTAAGTATGCCATTTTTTCCGGATTTCCTCCACAGTGGCCAAAGCAATGGTATCTTGCAAAATATCGCCTGGTTTGTTGCCTCTCCCAAGGATGTAACCTGCAAAATTTGTGCCCGTATAGTCGAAAATATATTGAAATTGCTGAACAAGCGGAATTCCTTTCAGATGGGGCTCGTCATCGCCTATACCGATGATCCAAGCTGTTTTTGACGCAAAACTAGATAGAAACTCGGTCTTATTCTCTCTTAATGATTGGGACCATCTATCAATGAACGTCTTCGTAAGTCCTGATGCGCCATACCAGTAGATTGGCGTCGCAAACACCAATACATCTTGTGCCTTTACGCGTTCGATCAGATGATGGTAATCATCATTTGGGTAAGGCTCTTTCTCAGAATGCCGGTAATCGACAATAGGCTCGATGTTGTAGTCAGATAAGTGAATTTTATCTGCTTCAAATCCTTCAACTAATAAATTTGCTAGTTGATCCGAGTTTCCATTTTTGCGGGAGCTTCCATAAATCACTGCAATTCCCATTGTGAATAATCACCTCCACATTTAAAGTGTTAAGCTTTTATTTTGAAAAGTCCTGACCAAGCCAATCCGTACTAAGCTTTGCGAGGGTTCCATCCGCTTTCATTTCTTTTATCGTTTGATCCACAGCGTCGGCAAGTTTCTTTGACTCGGGGTCGTCTTTACGGAGTACATACTGGATATGCCCCTCATTAAGCGCATCTCCTACTGCTTTGAGCTTGCCTTGCGGATCTTTGATCGGAAGAAGGAAGTCTGCGCTTATTGTTGCGTCAACCCGTCCATTAGTGATTTGAAGAACTTCATCGTTAGCATCGTTTTGCTGGTACACGATTTTTATTGCGCCATCATGCTCCTTATTGTAATTTTCAAGGATTTGAGCTTGAGCGCTGGTCGGGCCAATCAGCACTTTTTTTCCTTTCAAATCATCTAAGGACTTGATCGATTCATTGTTTGCTGCTGCAATAATAATTTTGTTCCGCCAATAAGCGTAAGGTTCTTCGTTAAAATAAAACTTTTGTTCACGCTCAGGATTTTTCTCAAATAGATGAGCGGCTATATCGATCTTTTTCGTTTCTAGACTTAATAGAATGTTGGAAAATTCCATCGTTTGAAACTCAAATTCATACTCTTTCAGACGTTTGTCTATCTCTCTGATAACTTCAACGTCGTAGCCTGTTAACTTTCCGTTATCATCGAGAAAAGCGACTTGCTCGAAATCATTGCCAGTGCCGACAATAACTTTTTTAACCCCCGCGGCTGATTCTCCTTTATTGCTGCTGCCATTATTGGCGCATGCTGTAATAACAAATAAGAAAACAAGGGCAAACGTAAATGCATTAAACTTTTTCAAAATCGTTTCCTCCAATTTGGTTGTGTATTAAACTCATAATCCCTACGGGTTAAGTGAGGATTAAAGGCTGAGATAACTGTAGCATTCACACCCACTTGAGGTCAATTGATTACATAATAGATATATTTTATATAAGAAACCAAAAATGCTATATAAATATAAATATTGTAAAAAATCAAAGACCCTCGCCAATTGAATGGGAAGGGTCTTTGAACTTTAATCGTTTGTTTTAGTTTTGATTGTCTTCCCCAATGACAATGACTTCCGTTTCTAAATCTATGCCAAAGTTTTGTTTTACCGTCGTCTTAATAACTTCGATTAAATCAATGTAATCCTGAGATGTAGCATGATCCACATTTACAATGAAACCTGCATGTTTTGTGGATACCTCTGCTCCTCCGATTCGTTTCCCTTGCAAACCGCTGTCTTGTATCAGTTTTCCAGCAAAATATCCAGGCGGGCGTTTGAATACACTGCCGCATGAAGGATATTCCAATGGCTGTTTACTTTCTCGCGCAAAAGTGAACTCATCCATTTTTTCTTTAATATCGGCATATTCAGCTTGTTTAAGATTAAATACAGCTTCGAGCACGACATATTTATTTGCAGAAATATTACTTTTCCGATAACTTAATGACAGATCCTCACTTGATAATGTGAGAAGCTCGCCTGCTTCGTTCATTACTAAAGCTTTGACTAATACATCCGAAATTTGTCCGCCATAGGCTCCTGCATTCATATACAAAGCACCACCGACCGTACCTGGGATGCCGCATGCAAACTCAAGTCCAGACAGATGCTGTTCTAATGCTTGCCTAGATACATCTATAATCGAAGCTCCAGCCTGCGCAATAATTGTACTATTTTCGGTTCGAACTTCATTCAAGTTTTTTAAATGCATCGTAATCCCGCGAAGGCCGCCATCCTTCACGATAAGATTGGAGCCATGTCCCAAGAGGGTAACTGGAACATTTTCTTCTTTCGCAATTTTATATACAGTGCTTATTTCATCATATTTATTTGGAGTAATGAATACATCTGCATTCCCCCCTAATTTTGTATATGCGTGATTTTTAACGGGTTCAGCAAGCTTAATATTCAAGTCGGGCAGTTTATTTAATATACGTTTATAAAGGTTCAATTCATTATTCATAAAAGTTGTTCCCATTCGTTCATTATCATTCGTTTCACCTTTTCTTGTTGTTGTTAAAGCTTTGAAATTTCAACTTTAAATTATAGCACATTTTTCCGATTAATATTACCTTTTAATCAAAAGTTGTCATTTATAAATTTAATCAATCCTATTTCCTACATATCATTAAATTATCGTTTCTCCTTATTAAATATGCAACAAAAAAAGAGCAGGATACGATCCTGCTCGCTTTTTTTATGGCTTAATCTGAAGGAACCATAGCATGTCCTCTCATAAGCCTTAATGTCTTATCATTTATTTCTTTATTTCAATGACAATATCATCCAATTTAATTTGTTCTCTACCTCTTCCTGATTTTTTAGGCAATACAATTTCTTTTGAACCTTCGTCTCTCGTTATTTCTAATGAACCATGATTTTCGGCAGTGTGTTCATACAAGTTTATCTGAGGTGTCAGTATAAGCTTGGTAGCATTGGGGTCTAATTTTTCAAAAGTTTTACTCCAGTTCATGTTATAGCCGCCTCTCTCACCTGCTCCTCCATTGCCTTTACCAACATAATGATTGCCTAAGTCGTCTTTAATTTCGATATCCACATCTACAGCATCCCATTCATTTCTTGTCTCATCCGAAATCACTTGATTGTAATAAACGATAAAGCTCATAGGGGTAAAGGTTATATTGTCTATGTTTACTTTTACTCCCTCGTGTTCAACACTTTGATTTATGATCTGTGTTTGATTCGCCGTTGCGTCTAAAGAAAGAGCAAAGCTCCATTTACCTTGTATTTTCTCTTCGTTATTTGGATTTGTTATATTTTCAATAATCCAGTTTATATTTACGTGATCCAATTCCGTTTGATTACGAAAATCGATGTTGCTTTGAACTAAACCTACATAACTATTTTCATCGACTTTTGTAATTTGAGTGCTTTGACTCCCGCCGAGTGCACCTTTTGCATATAATAAACCATGTAACTTTGGTTCGTCACCCAAGTCTTGATTACTTTCTAATGCATAGGTTAAGGTAACCGATTTCCCATCAAAAATCGCATCTTCAATCGTCAATTTTATGCCTTTGCTCTCCTTTGACATGTTAATTTCGCTGGAATACTTCTTATAGTCATCATAAAATCCGATCCTTCCGGTATCCAATAACATGAAAATGTTTCTTAAAACAGGGATTTCGCTAGCATAAGCAGGGAACGTAATGCCAAAGGTAGCAGCCGTTAAACCGATTAGTATGACTGCAGCAGCAGCATTCTTTCTCCAACGATGTGTTTTTTTATTTTGAGCTAATGATTGCTTTAATGCAATCTTTACCTTGGTCTTTTCAAATTCAGTTACTTCCATTTCCACAAACTGCTTGTCGTCTAGATCTATATCGTTTAATAATTCATAAATATCCTTCATCATACACTACCTTTCCAATTCAGCTGCATCGCTTTGGTGTAAAGTGTCTTTTTCCCTCTATAAATTCGATTATCGATAGACGCTTTCGTTAAATCGAGTTTCGCTGAAATATCCTCTGTTTTTAATCCAAGAAAAAATTTCATTATAAAAATATCCCGATCCACAGGCTCTAATAAATGGATTAATTGAATTAATTCCGTTTTATCCTCCAGCATAATCAACTCTTCTTCTGCCGATTTTTCGGAGCTCAATTCCATTTCATTAGTGGTGAATTCTACTCTTTTACTATTTTTTCTGTAATAATCAATAGACTTAAACTTGGCTATAGCACAAATCCATTTCCTGAAATCAGTCGAATCGCCATGAAATTTATTCGAATTGTTCCATATGGATAACAAAATATCGTTCATACATTCTTCAATAACTCCCTCGTTCTCAAGCGGGGACAGCACTTTATAAGTTACCCCTTTTATTAAGGGCAAATAGGTATCAACGATATATTCTAAAGCATCTTCTTTCTGGCGCTTTAATCGTTGGATGAAATTTTTATCATTAGACTTCATTAGCGATTCTCCTTATTTTTTTGTAAAAGCTTTTACACTATATACAACGAAGTTGAAAATTTTTATTCTCAGGTTTAGATTAATTATATTTTTAGGCCATTTATAATAAAAAAGTCGATTCCTCAATCGTACAGGAAATCGACTTTTTATGGTTGAGTTTTTATGAGTCTGCTTTCGAAAATATGGCAATCGGCTTCTTATCCGTAGCTTCTACTACACGCTGCTCAAATGTAGGGCCTGCTTCTGAATAGGAATCATATTCAATAATGCCTACATTCAGCATTCTGAACTTCTTTCTCATAACCTGATAGAACGTCGAATCATGTGTTGAGATAATAAATTGTTTATGATTTTGCAATTTGGAATCAGCTAAATTACGTATAAGATCAATTAATGCAGCTACATTCAAGTCATCCATGCTCTGTACAGGGTCATCCATTGCGACAAAGGACAGTGGGGACCAAGATTGCGTAAGCGCCATGGCCAAAAAGAATGAAATCGCAGTGGCATTCACCTGGGCTGCGCTAAATATGTACGAGGGATTTGCTTCTTGGTGGCCAAGGGCCGTATCTTCTCTCGTCATCACTTTGAGAAATAAGCGATTGCTGTTGAATTTTTTCCCCGTATCATAATCGATCTCGGTAAATACGGGATGAGAGTTGATTCTGACAAAGATGGAACGCATAGTATCGAACATTTGATCCATGACTCGTTCATTCAAGCCGCGAATGGCATCTGGCACGGCCTGCTCGGCATCCTTTAGAGCGGCAACCATGTCTTCGATGGTTCGAAGACCTTCTTCCACTCGTTCTATGACCTTATGCTTGGCAGTTTTTTGTTGCTGTAATTGTTCGAGCAGTGCGAGATCTGCGTTTGCTCGGAAAGCATCTAATAATTGCGTTGCTGCTCCGTGCTTACGAGTATTTTCGAGCAATGACTCTTCAATCAAACTAGCCTTTGCGTCTAACTGATCTGCAACTGCGCTCCAATCCGTTGTTTGAGCACTGGCACCAATAATTCCTTCTGCCGTTAGCTTACCTAGCCAAACAACGACATCATCTTGTAGATGATTAAGTTCTCTCTCTTTGCTCTCCCTTGGCAGGGATGAGAACGATGTAGCAATCGTAATAAGCTGCTTGCGTAAATGATCTACTTGTTTATTACCTTCATCCAGCTTAGTCAGTAACTGCTCTTTCAGAGCTGGCGTATGAATAGGGATATCCAACTCATCAGCCAATGCTTTGAAATCATTGTAGCTCTTGTCCATTAACTGCATTTTTTTGTGCAAATCATAGTGCTTTGCTTGTACATCTGCCACTTGATCGAGCAATTGAGTATGCTGATCACTCCATTCCTGCAAGGTGGCATGAAGTATGGTTAGACTTTCTTTAACATTGGCGTTTGCTTCAAACAGCTGGTCATTATAGATTTGTCGTTGTAATTCAAGCTCGAGGCTCTTCTTTTCTGCACGAGCTAGATCAGGATGAATGGCATCCATTTGGGCGCTGACGTAGTTCTGCAGGCGTAATGAATCAACATCTTCTATGCCACAGGCAGGGCAGCATTCTAGCTCTGGCTGTTCAATAGCAACCTGTAGAACATGCTTTAGAAAAGCTTTATGTTTCTTTTCATGAAGCACAAGCTGCTGTACAAATTCCAACTGCTGCTTGTGTAAACGATCAGCCTCCAAAAAAGCGTTTTCCAAATCTGTTTGTTCACGAAACCGCAACTCTAACTCTCGTAATGAATGATAGAGTGCGAGTCGAGGAGACTCCTCTAAGAGTGGATAAGCTATGGCAAAGTTACCGCTCATCCCATCAAATTTTTTACGGTTGTTTGCCTGAAGCCATAATTTTTTCACTTCATTTAACGCTTCAAATAAGTGATCGGCTCTAAGCTGAATTGCCCTTGTTTGCTGCTGTAAATCCTCATCCAGCTGTTCGTTTTGGAGCTTGATCTGTTCGTTTTGCAAAAAACTATCTGCTTCTTCATTGAGCCTTAGCAATTTTTGAATTGTATTTAAGTGTTCATCTAGCGTTTGAGTAAGATGATTTTCTCGTTCCCATTGCATCAGAAGCGGAAGCTTTTCCTGTAATGAGGTCATAGCATCTTTTGCTAGATCGAGCCGTCTGATTGTATCATTTTCCAAAAGATTTCGTTCCTGAACTAGAGCTTCTATTTGCTCCTCGGCTTCTTTGATCAATGAAATAACCTGATCTTCATCTTCTGAAACCGCTGCTTTTTGGAAGACAGCTTCATAGTTATGAAGTGCTGTTGACCATTGATTATTTCGTGATGCAGGCGAGAATTCTGAGATTTCCAGCTTAATGCCTTGAATACGGTGCTCCAGCGTTTCTTCCTCCGCAATCAGCTGCCCACGCTTTTGGCTAAATGCTAGTCTTCTTTCTTCCAGCTCCACCCTTGCCTTATGTACGAGTTCTCCATAGCTCGAAAATTGCTCTGTGCCGAAAATTCGGGAAACCGAATTGTAGCGATCCTTCTCCTTCATGCCTCTTAGGATGCCATTCATCCGTTCTTGACATAAAAGATGAGTAAGAAACAAGCTTTTGTTTAAATCCACTTTATCGAGCCATTCCGCGTGGACGAGCTTTTCTTTTAAAACGGCTTCTGCCTCTTTGGCAGGTACCTTCTCACCATTAATCTCAACTTCAAGCAGATGGGCTCCGCTATCTGTCCTTACATTCGTATTGGCGATCCCCGTACGTGTTACTGTAATTTGCATGTCAGAATTTCCTAGCTCAATGATTACTTTTGGAGCTCTATCCCCGGCAAAATGATTCCCAATGTATCGATATAATTTTCGTTCGGGGTCTTGCTCATAACGATAAATGCTACCGGTTAATCCCCATTCGATCGCGTCAAAAAAAGAGGTTTTTCCGTAACCATTTGGGCCATGTAAAATGACAATGCTTGTATTGGGAAATTCAAATCTTCGCTTCTCATTAAACCCGCGGAATGCATCTATTGTGATTGCATTAATCCTCATGGCTGAGCACCTCGGCTAACACTGGAATATTTAAAGATGACAATAGCTTGTCCACAGACTGCTCATCAGCTTGAAACAAAGCTTTATTTAACTGGTCTTTCGTCGATTGTTGAACACAGGATTGCCATTGCTGGAGAAAATGCCGATCATGAAACCAAAGACGCTCGAGTTGGTGCTCGGGCAGCTTAGTTTGAAAGTCTAAAGGCAGTTTTTCAGCTAAACGATTTAAATCAGAGCTCGTGATGATTATCTTGCGAAAGAAAAAGCGGTTTGACTCGATGCGTTTTTTCAAAGCATTGCTTATTTCTTGCGAGTCTACAAAGAGGACTAAATACATGTCCCAACGCAAATCATCTAGTTCGCTGGGCAGCTGATTCTGTACCCGGTAAGCAAATTGATAAGCTGCTCGCTCCCAGTGGTTCTCGAGTGATGATGGAGAATCATAGGAAACGACTGCAAAAATTTGCTTCGCAGAAAAGTAAAGGGCATCTATATGCCTAATCGATACATTTGTTAGCTTCTCAAGGTCAGATTGGTGGTCAAAAAAGTCAAATATCTGTTGCACCATTTTCAAATCACACTCCTTAGTCGCGTGCAAATTTCTTCATAACTCACTTCATGTCTAACTTGACGCAAGCAAGAGGAACAACTGATACTGACCGTTCCGGATAAGCGATTAGATTCTAAACCTTCGAAGATGGTTAACTTCGTGTCTTGAGCAAATTGTAGTAATATTTTGGAAAAGTCAACTTTACGGCCATTGTTGCAATGCTCGCATAGGTTTTCTGGGTTGCCTTTTGCGAGTGATTCCGAATTAATATTTTCGAGCAGCAAGCGATACGGGAATAAATCCGAATGGTCTCTGGACTTCATATAAGATTGAAAAGAATTGGTGTAAAGTTTAGTCATAAATCCGATGACGACCTCAGGCATCGTTTCTTTAGCCTGTGAGTAGAGCATACGCACCCAGCGATCGGAATCCAGCTGAAGATTGGACAAATGAACCCATTCCTCAGGATCGATAAAGTTCCAATCGGGATATACCAAATTCACGAGAGCCAGCAGCTCCCACAGCTCGCGCAGGCCGGGTTCTCCTTCAGGAAGACGAATGTTTGCAAATTGGTAGAGCTTTAGAAACAACTGTAATCTGCTTTCTTCCATCTCCTTCAGCTTTCGAAGAACATCATTCATAGAAGCAATAAGCTTTGTTCTTATTTCGTCATCATTTTTGAAACGTCGTATGAAGATGGTATCCAGTGCTTGTCGGTGAATCTCAAATTGATCGTTTAATCGAGCCTGCATCTTCGATACATTAACTGATCCTGCTGGCTTGTCCGACAGGTCTAAGGAAGTTGTAATCTCTGGGCGGTTATCTTGTACACCTAATGGTGAAGGTTCAAACGGGCCAAGTACGTCTAGTAAAAGTCCTTTTAGAATATCGTAGTTCGTTGAGAGATGTCCTTGCAGCAGGTCTAGAATGGTGCCATGATCACCGGGCAGAGACCTGGCAAGCGCGTATTTGGTTGAATGTCCCATGGTAGGGACAGCACTTCCCTCCTCGACTACGGTGTCCTTGTCTCCGAAGCAGTAAATAGACGTGAAGAAGCTCTTAAGTTCTCCTTGAGCATCAAAAAAGCTGCGGTTCATATCATCCAAAAAAGCGTTGTTTGAACGCAGCTGTTCGATTTGTTTATGATTCTGTAAGCGCTTTATTAATTGGTGAAATTCAGCGAATTTAGAGCCGTTATAAGGTGTTGCATAGCTAATAAAGCCACCGATCCGTTCTAATCCTTTTTTGCGGAGCAAATATTCATTGAGTAGGAATCGTTTACCGATTAATCCTCCCATACTGTGGCCAACGATAACGATTTTCTTATATTTTCTATAGGTATACCCATCCAAAATAGTCTTCAATTGTATAGCAAGCTGGTCTATAGACAGAGGACTTTTTTTACTGACACTAATTTTTTGACCTAAAACGTCAAACTCTCCTTCGATTCCAAAAATGCTGCTGATGAGCTTAGAGGTGTCATATGTAACGATACCAATATCCGTATCCGTGATGTCCGGATCTGATGCGATGAGCTCCGCCCAGTCTCTGCCTGGCTTTACCCACGTTTCAGGAGCGCCCAAACCATGAATCAGCAAGACAAGCATCTTGCCATTGCTTCCCGGTGTTCTCGGTTTCAGTTCGATCTGCATCGACATGTTCAGCTTCCCCTTTCTCCTAATGCTTTCCTATTATTTTATATCAAGCATATATGGTTTCCAAGGGTTGTACTGCATGTTCTGGAAGATCTTTTTTTGTTATTTACCATTTTATGAGTATTGTAATTGATTCGGATATGTGTATAATACAAGGTAATTGAATAAACGAAATGTTTTCTAGGGTTCCGCAGCATAACTGTTGGTCTGGTCCGAGAGAAAACTCACAGCGATGCTGTGTCACGGAAGGATAAAAGCCTGGGAGAAACTGTTAAACAGTTTACTCTTGGGCTTTTTTTTTATGTTTTTTGGCAACAATAAAATTGGAGGTGTATTTTGGTGAATTCGAATTGGATTAAAGTATTTATTGCCGCTTTTTTCGAGGTTTTTTGGGTGATTGGCTTAAAACACGCGGATGACTTCTGGACGTGGACAGGAACTGTTATTTCTATTATTATCAGCTTCTATTTAATGATCGCTGCAGGCAAAAAACTGCCCGTCGGAACGGTATATGCTGTTTTTGTAGGAATGGGTACGGCAGGAACTGTTTTTTCCGAAATCATATTTTTTGGAGAACCATTTAAATGGACCAAAATGTTATTGATTTTACTTTTATTAGCGGGAGTTATGGGCTTGAAATTAGTTACGAAGGATAAAGATCAGAAAGGAGCTGTATCCTAATGGCTTGGATTTCTCTCATATTTGCAGGATTGTTTGAAATGTTTGGTGTCGCCATGATAAATAAATTGCATAAGGATCGCAATTGGCAATCCGTTGTATTATTAACGATCGGATTTTTAGCAAGCTTCCTATTTCTTGCTTATTCCATGAAGACACTGCCCATGGGAACAACGTACGCCATTTGGACGGGAATTGGAGCGTCAGGCGGAGCTATTTTGGGAATGCTTTTATATGGAGAATCGAAAGATTGGAAAAGGGTTGTTTTTATAGCGATGGTATTAGGTTCAGCCGTAGGGTTAAAGCTTGTCTCTTGAAGGCTGTCATTTGATATGATCATTCGTGGAATTATAGCTTCATTCTATCTATGGAAGGAACAGGCTCATTAAGAGCCTGTTCCCTGCTTATTCATTAGGTCTACCCCGCTGCACTCTCTGTTTCATGCTGGTGATACATGACCGTTAACGTTTCTTTCAGAGCAAGGGCTAGTTCTTTCGCTTCTTGAGGGGTGTTGCCAACTGTAATGAAATAACCCAATCGATCATCCGAGCTTTTTGCTTCTGAGACAAAGTCTCCTTCAGCTACCGTTAGCTGTGCTCGGATAACATTTGTATGTTGTTCTAAATCGGCAAAGCCTTCAATACCATCGAAAATACCCTCTCGATCGGCGGTCACATAAGCAATTGAAGCTGCGAGGTTAAACCTTTTCTGAATATTGATCGGGTTGTTTAAATAATAGTTAACGGTCGCTTCAAATATATCGACACCGAACGCTTGCACTAATAAATCAGAAGAAATATTGTCGCCTCCTGGCCTGCCGTTCACCTCGATAATTCGTGGACCCGTACTTGTAAGCTTCACTTCTACGTGACTTGGTCCATTCCCTATCCCAATAGCTCTCAAAGCATCAACAGCCGTACGAACGATGTGATCCTCATGCTCTATATGCACTGAAGTAGGTAATGTATGAAGAATTTCAACAAAATAAGGAAGCGGTGAGGTTAATTTTTCAGTAACGGCCGAGAAAATGGGTTCTCCATCTTTTACGAATAATTCGACACTAAATTCTGGACCATCCAAGAACTCTTCAATTAAATACTCATCGCGGACTTTAAAGTCCATATAAGTTACTTTAAACGCTGAGATCGCATCTATTGCATGTTTTAGTTCAATTTCATCATTGATGAAATAAACATTTTGACTGCTTGCGCAATTCGTCGGTTTTAATACGATAGGAAATCCAATCTCTTCCGCAGCTGCTAGTGCTTCTTCGTAAGTTCTCACTTTTTTGAATTTTGCACTCGGAACTTGATGTTCAGCATAAGCTTCTCTAGCCAAATCTTTGTTTCGCGACTTTAAAGCTGCTTCGTATGGTACTCCTCTAAGTCCAATCCGCTCCGCTACCTTCGCAGTTACGTGAGAGGCGTAATCCGTAGCAGGAATTAACGCATCCAGTTGATTTGCATAAGGGGAGCTAACAATCGCTTGGTAGAGGGACTCTTCATCTCGAATATCTGCAACAATTAGATCATGGTAGATGCCTTCATATCCATACTTTTGCGGATTTTCCGTGGAAGAAACGATGGAAATGACTTTATGTCCTTGTTCAAAAGCGACTCTCGCAAAACTAACGCCGTAGAAACTTGGTTCAACAAAAGCAACCGTTTTAATTGCTGTCATCTTTTTATCCTCCTTTAATGGTTATGAAAGAAGTGGTTCGCAATGCAAAATTCAAGCTTCCAGTGTGCTTTTTTGTGTCGCTTTACTATTCATCACAAAGTACACAACAAATCCGATGAACATCAAGCCGCTCATACAGATAAAACCCGCGCCTGGAGAGAAACGATCAATGACAAGGCCAAGCCCTGTGGCGGACAAGGTCTGCAAGAGCAAGGAAATCGCCATCCAGACCGAAGTGGCTCGACCCATGTAGGATTTGGATACCGATTCCATCAGCGTCGTAGTCATTAAAATACGTAACGAAGAGTTCGTTAATCCAATCAACACACTGCCAAGGTACAAAAGCAGAATCAAATGGTTAAACGCTACAGCCAGCAAGCTCAGCACGGATATCATAAAAAATAATAGTATCGTTCCATGTTGCGATATTTTCTTAGCTAAGGTTGCTGCAATAAATCCTGACAATAATCCCCCAATGCCATAAAACATATCTGACAAACCGAATACAACGGAATCACCTTGCACCGTGTTGCTTACATAACCAGGAAGAACGACGTTGTAAATCATCGTAGAAACGAGTGGAACAATCGATACAATACCAAGCAAGAAAATAAATGGACGTTCCGCCAGATACGTTATGCCATTCTTAAACGTTGCAAAGAAGGACTCTTTATCATTTTCAAAAGGGATAGGTGTATATTGAATTCGACTAAGGAAGAAGCTGCTCACGATAAAGGCGATCGCATTTAGAAGAAGAATGATCTCAAAACCAACGAATTTGTACAACACTCCTGAAAGTGCACCAGCCATAAACATCCCTACTTGCAAGCTGAGTTCAATTAAGGAGTTTCCATTAATGAGATCCTTCTCCGAAAGGATTTCCTGAACCAGGCTTCGAGAAGCCGTCATATACACGGTCCAGCCCATCCCGTTAATAATGGCAAAGGCATAAAGATATTCAATTCGGAATCCCGTCCATACAAAAGCACCTGTTATGATTAACAAGGCGATCGCCCGAATGCCATTGGCCCATAAGATAATCGTTTTACGATTCCATTTATCAATTAGGGTGCCTACAAATGCGGAGATGAGAAAACCAGCAATAACATTTAAGGAAAGCATGAACCCTATGGCGGTAATCGAATTTGTCTGATCCATGAGATACCAGTTCGCACCAATCGTACTCATGCCTACGCCGAACCCGGAAATAATATCAGCGAAGGAATAATGGCGGAAGTTTCTTTGTTTAAGTACGCTAAAAACCATCCTTACCTCCTATAATATTCTGGATTTGTTGTTGCAGTGGTTCAAACCCAAATCCTAAATAGTCTAGAACCTCAGCATGTGTACCGCCGTAGATTGGCCATTTCTCACCGCAATGATGTGAGTGAACTTGATGCTTTGGCAATAATAAGGCTAAATAGGACGCCGTACTGCCGGTTGCTCGATGCTCCTCAACGACCAGAAATTGGTCAGCTAAACCGCTTAATGGTTGAATATAAGGTTTCAAGCTTTGAATGTCGACGTAACATAAATGCGCATGAACGATATCGTCGTCTTCTTGAACGATCCGCTTGCAAAGTTCTGTTGCTTGTTCACCCACGGAAATCAAGCATAGTTTGGATCGGGCAGTACATGCGCCTCCTTCAACAATTAAGTTTCTGCAGCTCTCGTCCTCTGCTCGATCCAAGCTGTCAAAAGCATCATTTCTAGAAAGGCGAATATAATACGGCTCCTCTGATGCTGCTGCTTCACGTATTACTCTTCGTGTTTCCTGCTCACCATGAGGGCAGGCGATCCGTATGTTCTGAAACGATTGGAGGACTGAGATGTCCTCCAGTGCATGATGTGTCGTTCCAAACCAACCACCAGATACCCCTCCATACGCAGCTACAACCTTCACATTTTTCCCCATATACCCCATCGTCAGCTTGATGCTTTCCGCTGCTCTCAATGCTGCAAAGGAAGCAAAGGTTGAGAAGAATGGCACATAACCTGCTTCAGCAAGACCGGCTGCCATATCAATGCCAGCTAATTCCGCGATGCCTAGATTAAAAAAACGCTGGGGATGCTGCTGTCCAAAAGGATGATTTTTGCCTCCTAGATCTGCTTCAATACATACAATTTGGTCGTTGCTGGAAGCAAGTGTAGTCAGCTCATCTTTATAGGCATCTCTACCTGACTTCTTGGTCATGATAAATTCACCTTCCATTTATGGGCGAGCTTCTCCGGGATTTTAACATAATGCGCTTCGGGGTTTCCTTCAATCGCTGCAACACCTTTTCCTTTTATCGTATTGGCTAGGACGGCTACCGGTCTATCTGGATCTGGTTCAATCGCGGCAAGGATTTCTTCGAAATGATGGCCGTTGATTTCCTTGACAGCAAAGCCAAACGCTTCAAATCTTTGCCGGAGATTGCGAAGCGGTGATATGTCATGCACATAACCATCGTTTTGGCCTCCATTGCAATCTACGATATATACAAAATTAGTGATCGACTGGGCTTGGACAATCTGTGCGGTTTCCCAGCATAACCCTTCCTGCAGCTCCCCATCTCCACCGATCACAATCCCTAGTCCATTCGTTTGTTTCATCTTTTGCGCCAGTGCCCAGCCTGCTGCGTAAGGAATGCCATGACCCAAACTGCCTGTAGCGAAGGGGATGCCTGACAGTTTATGATTAGGATGACCTGTGAACAAAGAGCCTGCTTTTCCATAGCTATCCGCTGGGTTATCCTTAATAATCCCGTATACATGGAGCGCGGCATATAATGCTGCTGCAGCATGCCCTTTGCTAAGAATGATGAGCGTATTGGGATCTTCAACATATTTCGAATACGCACCAACCAATAAGTCAATCGCAGAAAGACTTCCTCCGATATGGCATCCAGTAGACGAAGCAGCCATGTCAATAATCAATTTTCTCGCTTCTTTCGCTTTATCAACCAGCAGGGAAATTTCTTCCCTTTGAATATCGATTGCCAGCTCCATTTATTCCTCCAATCTCAGCCGAAACCATTCGTTTACGGCTTCCTTCAAAATTGTTCTGGTCTGCTCTACCTCACCGTAATGTAAATATTCATCATTCGTATGATCCAAGCTGGAATCCCCTGGACCATAAGCTACCATCGGGACGGAATCCCAAGTTGTGGCCAGCGTATTCATGTCGCTCGTTCCACGTTTTTTGATATAGTGAATCGATTTTCCCTGCTTTGCGAAACTGCGAACAAAAGCTTTGACTAAGGAGCCTGTGCGAGAGTTCGAAAATCCTGGTGTTGCACGCAAGATGTCAACATTCACATTTTCACCAAATGACAAATCAATTTTTTTCCAATAATCGCTGCCTGCCGCAGGTGATATTCTAAAGTTTAACGTCCCTTTTACCGTCAAAAACCCTCGTTCATTCTGATGCTCGATATCAATTAATGAGGATAAGGATTGTGGATCGATATCACGTACGAGAACACGAATATCTGATACGACACTGTACAATTCGTCGATAACGCTCTGGCTATCTTTGGCTGCGGTATGCTCCTGCGCGCGATGAATAGTAATTTCCAGCTTAAAGAGACCGTAATAACCGAGGGTTAAGCTCTCTACCCCGCTCGGCTCCCCAATAATAACCGCATCCGCCTTGTAATGATCTCGAATATAATGAGCCCCTTTTGATGATGATATTTCTTCTTCGACAGCTCCAATTACAAGTAAAGATCCCAGCTCTGGCACTTCAATTTCTTGCAGCATATGAATGAAATTTACAAAGCAGCCTTTAGCATCTACGATTCCCCTGCCCGTAATGCCATTGGAGTCGGATCGAACAGGCCAAACATGCGGAACCGTATCTATATGCCCTAATAAGAGCAGCGTATGGGGACCATTCCCTTTTCGGAAAACGATGTTCCCCGCGTGATCTATTTCCCCCGAAACCGAAGGCTGCTTTATCATCTCTAATAAGTAGTGTGCAAGCACATGCTCATCTTGAGAGACCGAAGGAATACGCGCGACTTTATTCAATAAATCGAATGCGCCGAGCTCCCGATCCATGTTCCAAAACCACGTTTTGCCGGGCTCTTCCAGAGAATGAGGACCGGATATATTCACATCACAGACGCCCTGTCGGATTGCTAATTGGGCTGCGCGTACTTTTTGCTTCATGCGCCCTTTTACAAAGCTTAATTCATCATTCGTATAGACACTTTGTATCGTTGAATGTTTATCTTCAATATCTTCCAGTAGACCTGCAGTTCCAGTAACAAAGCGCAGGTGATGCGCTTCTAAGTCCACCGCTAAGTGAGCAGCAAGCACGTCTGCATCAATGTTTATGTACACATCCAGTTCTGGATCTAATATTGGTGGAGAAACACATACAACATCAAAGGCCTGTAAAGCAGATTTGAGAAATGCCACATGACTGCCCACAAAATGACCGAACAACGAATCACGGACAATAATTGATTTTTGATTCTTAATCACTTTAAGGGGCTTCGCTTTCTCGCCATAAACAAGACCTTGATCTCCACCAAGCTGTGAGTAGACAGTCAGACCGTATGCCTTCAGCTGTGTCTGTATAGTGGGCAAAATAATCTCATGATAGGCTGCACGGATAATCGGCATCTCTTCGGGTGAACAGTACCGCACTTCATCCCCTGACGGCAATGTAAGAAAAGGCATCGCACGAGGAATGGATTCATATTTTTGCTTGATGGCTTCGGCACCGCCTGCCACAAGCAGCACTTGATTTCCTCGCTTTACGATACGACTAATTTCTTCAAAAATGTGAGGATGGTTTACAATCGTACTGCTCCCGAGTTTAATTACATATAAGCTGCCGCTGCTCATCAGGGCCACGCTCCCTCAAATTCAAATGTCAATCCCGCCTCCTCAGAGTATCCAAAATAGTTGTTTGCTGCCTGTATGGCTTGCCCCGCAGCTCCTTTAATTAAATTATCGATGGTTGCGATGGAAACACAATTACGTCCATCCACATAAGCACCGATTTCTGCATAGTTTGTTCCTACCACTGTTTTGATCATAGGTGAACCATTGCCCGAGTTAAAATAATGAAGAAAGGGTTTGGATGAATACGTGCTGTAGAATGCTTTTTTAACATCTACCTCTGTTACATGCTCTTTGAGCAAGGAATACGAGGTTGTCATAATTCCTCGGGGAAGATCAAGACTATAGACCGAAAACTGCAAATCTACCAATTGATTCAAATGATAGGATAATGCATGCACAACTTCGGGCTGATGTCGATGACCATGAACTTTATAAGCTCTGAAGTTATGAGAGCGTTCCGCATGATGTTCTGTTGTCGATTTTCCGCCGCCGCTGGAGCCTGTTTTGGCGTCAGTCACTACACGTCCTTCAATTAAGCCATGCGCCACAAGCGGATAAAGTGTATACAGCGTCGCCACCGCCATACAGCCCGGAAGATTGACTACTTTTGCTTCAAGATTGATTTTGCTGAACTCTGGAATATAGTAGTGCCATCCGCCTTCGAATGCGTTTTTTAATGTTTCTGGATAATGTTGATGCAATATATCGGGGTCGGATATGCGATAATCCCCGCTTAGATTAAAGATATAGTCTGTATGCTCTGCAACATGCTGGATGATCTTGGGCAAGGAGCCTGTGGGCAAACAAGAGAAGACCGCATCGTAATGACCGTCTAATTCTATTATTTTCTTGAACTTTAACGAGCTGTGCTTTTTCTTATGAATAGAACCGATATAGAACTTATCCACCGGGTATCCCGCCTTTGATTCGGAGGACACAAACTGAACTTCAAAATGCGGATGCTTATTTAACAGCCTGTATAACTCAGCGCCAGTGAACCCGCTGCCGCCTAAAATGGCTACTCGTTTCTTTTGTTGTTCTGTTGTACTCATCCTAATCTAGCGTCTCTTTCATACAGCACTTTAAGATCGCTGCCTCGCTCTACCAGTTCACGAATCATATGCGGGTTCGCATCAATTTTTTTGAAAGCTAAGGCGTAAGCTTGAATTCGCTCATATTCTATAGGCGTTCTTAATTCTCTGCATATCGTTAAGCTGTTTCTAAGCATCTTCAATGTTTCAGGGAAATGGTTCAAATCGTAACCAAAATCTTGACGGTCCGATAAGGTAAACGGATAACCATTTCCAAAGCCTTTTCGATTTTTGAACGGCAGATGACCAGGTATCGGTACATTTTGCCACTCTCTAGCAAATACGCCTTCAGAATTAATGAGCTGCTGAACGGCATCTTTTACAAGATAATCCTCCAAGTCCTCAAGCCCAAGTCGCTCGGGTGAGAGCTTAACACGATACATGTTATAGCTGTGCTTATACCCATCTGGTACGAATGGACCGCTAAACAGCTTTGTCTCTGAAAGCTCTTTCGTTAAATAAGCTGCATTCCGTGCTCGAATGGCATCATAATAAGGGAGGCGGGAAAGCTGGCTCAAACCAAAAGCAGCTGCAATCCACGACATGCGGTAATCAATGCCTGATGAATCAAGGAACGCGAGTGCGCGCTCATAATCCTCTTTTTCTTTGAAAAAAGCGATGCCTCCTTCCCCGCCTACAGGAAAGTTTTTGTCGGCCATTAAGCTTTGTCCTGCACTGTCTCCGATCGAACCGGCGAGTTGTTGATCGATCGATGCGGAATGCGCATGGGAGGCATCCTCTACAAGGCGAAGCGAATACTTGTTAGTCAGATGTCTCAATGCAGGTAAATCAGCAGGCAGGCCATGTACATGCACGGGCATGATTGCCTTTGTCTTGTTCGTTATGGCTTGCTCTGCTTTTAGAGGATCCAAGCAATAGGTTATAGGGTCAATGTCCACAAAAATGGGGATCGCTTTCGCTGCAACAACGGCTTGAGCGGTTGCTATGAATGTGAATGCAGGAACGATCACCTCATCCCCGGGCTGTACACCTGCCCCAACTAATGCGAGGTGCAGGCTGGATGTACCGCTCGCTGTAGCAATCGCATAATTCGCCCCTACATAATTGCGGTACGTTTCTTTGAACTCATCGACAACTTGCTCTCCATCCTGCTGGATGGAGATAAGCATTTGGATGACATCTTCCTTCGTAATGATTGGGAAATTCGTCTTCCTTACATCCTCTGGAATAATCGATGGTCCTCCCAGAAAGGCTAAAGGCGCTTGAACCCAATCATCCGAAGGCAGCTCTAACGGCTTGCGAATAAAATCCGACTTCATCATGATTGGTTCCTCCTTAAGAGTGTTAACTTCACACATGCTGCTACGAGCGGGCTAAGCCTATAGTTGAACTGCAAGGCTGGCTGCAGGTCAGGTTCACTTTCTTCCTGTGTCCACATCGTTTGTAAATCAAAGGCACCAAAAATCTTCAAGCGTTCTGCTTTTTTCCAAATGTTCTCATCATTTACGGCGATGGCAGCTACCGGACCAAAGCCTAATCCCGTAAAATCCAAAACGAGAACGGGAGCGCGGTCGCTGGCTTTAAAAATGATCTGATCCAACTGATGAAGATTTTCCCAATTAATCTCAACGGTCGCATAAGCCTGCTTTACGTGTGGATCTGAAATGAGTGTGATTCCTAACCAATGAATAAACTTTTTTTCCTGCTCACTTGGATGCTCCAGTCGTGTAGAGGTATGGTAGCCTAAGTCCTGTCCCCACAGCGCACCGTGAATCGCACCCGTGTAACTATTAAACAAAGAGACATATTTCTTGTTGGTCAGCTTGGCTATCCCTTTCTCCAATCCTTTTAATTCAAAATCATTTTTTTCAATGCTCATAATGACGCCTGAATTTAATACTCTCGATAATACAAAAGACAATGAAAAATAGTTTTCTTTTTGGATSACAGCTTCGGGTTTCGTTAACGTTTCTCTCATTTCCTATTTAACCTCCCTATTTACCGAGTTATAACTATTAAGTTGGCCTTGTTTTTTCGTTCAATCGCAGCTTTTACATATTGTGCAATAAGGTAGGCCACATCGACACCATGAATTTTCCAGGACTTTGCGAATTCCGGGTTTTGATTCACTTCACAAACGACATACCGTTGCTGCTTGTAATCAAAAAACAAGTCCGCACCATAAATGCCTTCGCCCAAAACCTCAATTATTTGTCTGCAAATGGATGCCATTTCATCATTAATTTCTAGAGGATCAATTTCCGCGCCTAGATGCGTATTCGTTTTCCAATTGTCTGCCGAAACCCGGCGGAACGCAGCAATCGGTTTGCTGCCTACGATGACAACACGGATATCAAAATCACCTTTTTCCACATATTCTTGCACTAATACAGGGAACGATTGATGCCCAGGGTCTACAGATTCCCTTGCAGCTATCCAGCCGTCTAAGCATTCTTTGCCGGTGATTCTAGCTATTCCCCTTCCCCAAGATGAGGTTGCCGGCTTAATGACACATAAATCTCCAAATGTCTGCAAAGCTTGGAAGAGCTTCTCTGGCGTAAAAGCTACTTTATATTGGGGCTGGGGAATGCCATGTTTTTGAAACACAATCGCTTGATGTATTTTATTTGTACAAATCGTAATTGCTTTGACCGAATTCAACGTTTCAAGACCGGCTAATTCAAGCAGATGGGCTCGATTCAACGCGTTTTTCTGTGAGAGACAACGAATGAGAGCAATTCCGAAGGAATGAACATCAGGCTCACCTAATGGTAAGTCCATGGAATCCAAGTTCACCTGCACTTGTACGCCTAAAGCTCGAAGATGATCGATAATTCGTTGTTCTTCTTCCCGCAACTTTGTAACACATAATAAAATCGCACGATTCTGTTCCATGTTCGGTTCCTACTCTCCCCAAGTTTCTTCTATTTCTGGAGCTAGAGCGATGCTTACAAGATTGGATTCGACTTGTACTTCATGCTCTTGACCGCATGAACCACATTCCAAAATTTCACCCGTCGTTACACTCTCTTCCACCTCGATATCCGACTTGCATACAAGACAATTCAAATCTGCCATTTTCCTTGCACCTCCTAAAGTTTTAAAAACATATATAAATGGAATAAATTCCGTAAAACCGAGAAATAACTTCATGGCATGCAGCTTTTTTAAAACTGTGTGCTGCTATTTCGTTTCTATATCCCACTGGTTTACATTATTGAACGTACCTAGATTAAGCGGTTTTCCAACGAGAACGTTTTTTGATACGACCTGCAAACGTTTCTCGGAATAAACAGCTAAAGTGGCAACCTCATCATGCAGTACCTCTTGCAATTGGTTATAAATCTCGTGACGTTTTTCCTCAATAATTTCTTGTTCACCCTTTTTAATCAGCTCATCGACTAATGGATTCTTAAATCGAATCACACTTTCGGGATCATCACTTTTATAGGTTGTAAAATAGAGGCTAGGTTCGATATAGTAATCTCTTGTGAATATGGTAATGTCATGCTCGCCCTTCTCCACTTTATCGATTAACGTTGGAAAATCGAATTTCTGAACGTCTACTTTAATCCCAACAGATTCTAAGTTTTGTACGAGAATATCAGCAGCCTGCTCACGCACCTTATTCCCAACTGGAATAATAAATGTGATGGTACGTTTGGGATCCCAGTTCGCTTCTTTTAAAAGCTCTTTTGCTTTTTCAGGATTGTAATCATAATTGGCAATATTTTTATTAAAATATGGATGCGAGCTTGGGATGCCTCCATCAATAATTTCGGCCTGCCCTTTGAGCAGCTGCTCCACGATGAGCGGACGGTTCAACGCATAGGCGATCGCTTGGCGAACTTTTTTATCTGGAAGCTTCTCTGTATTGAAGAAAATTTCGGCCGGCTCAGAAGCTGGAGCAGAGGTTACATTTACATTCTCAAAGCCCTTGACCTTATCATAATCCGTAATCGGTACAAGCCCGACCGGCAAAGAATTCATTTGAATTTCTCCCGTCTGCAGCTGTGCTACAAGATTTGCCGCGGGAAGCACCTTTATGAAAATCGTGTCAATCTTAGGTACATCGAGGTAGTAATTTTCATTTTTTGTCACCTCGACAAATTGCCCCTGCTCATAATTCGCAAACTTATAGGGACCAATGGTGACTAATGGTTTTTGAAAATATTCGTTCGTTGAAAGCTGCTCTGGATTGGCATCTTTCAGAATATGCTCGGGCAAGAAATTAACCTTAACACCGAAACGTTCATTAAATACGAGCGGATCGATCGGTGTTTTTGTTTTGATCTCGAAGGTCGTTGGATCGATAATGTTTAATCCGGATAGCTCTGTTTTCCCTTCATCCAGTTTCCCAATGTCATTTAAGCCTTCGATAAAATCCAGCTTGAAGGATGATTCTACTTTGGCATGAAGGGCAAGCTTTAATGTGAAAGCCACATCTGCCGTTGTAAAAGGGGTACCATCGTTCCATTTGGCATTCGCTTTAAGCTTGATATGGTAAGTTTGCTTATCCTGCGTCTCGATAGATTCCGCCAGCTTCGGTATAAATTGTGCGGTATCCGTTACATCGAGCAAAGAATCATTAAGTAAATTAATAGGGGCAAGCGACGCCGAGCTTCCTTGCGTATTGATTTGATTTAAAGTAACAGGAGCATTAACGATACCAATGTATAAGGTTTTTTTTGCTTTGGCATCGTTGGTTGCTGTCTTAACAGAAACATCTTCCTTGGTTGGTTCTGCTGTTGCTTCGACCTTTTCCTGCTTTGTTTCACTGCATGCCGATAGGAAAATCATTAAGATGGTTAATAATACGAATCCTGGCACTTGAAACCTTGTTTTCATTTGTTTCTCTCCTTTTGTTTTATTGCTTTTTCTATTTAAATAATTAAATAGCAGATTCATATACTTAGGCTCTTGCATCAAACGCATCACGAAGACCGTCCCCTACAAAGTTAATCGCAAGAACGGTAATGAGAATAACGATGCCAGCGGGTACCCATAACCACTGCTGCTCAGTTAAAACCGTTAGCGATTGTGCATCATGCAGCATATTGCCAAGGCTCGCCTGAGGGGATTTGACCCCCATACCAAGAAAACTAAGTCCAGCTTCACTAAGAATCGTGCTGGCAACGCCAAACGTTGCATTCACAATGATTGGCCCCATTACATTTGGCAAAATATGCTTCATTAGTATTCGCGGAGTGTTGTATCCAAGCGCAACGCCGGCACGGACAAAATCCATTTGTTTCATGGATAATACGCTTCCCCTGACAAGCATTGCTATTGTTGGCCATTTGAAGAGTGCGAGAACAAGGATGATCGTGGTTGCACTTGCACCCAGCACGCTCACGATGACCAACACAACCATCATGTAAGGAAAACTTAAGAAAATATCAGTCAAACGCATAAGTGCCATATCCAGCCATTTGCCATAGTAACCAGCGATTAGTCCAATGAATGTTCCGAAGGTTACGTACAAAGCAACTGTAAAAAAACCAATCATCAAAGATACCCGTGTTCCATAAATCAACCGGCTTAATACATCCCGCCCTACTTGATCTGTGCCTAACCAGTGTGTAAGCGAGGGATGGGCTGAGAACGCATCTGTAATTTCATTAGGATGACTCGGTGCAAGCCACGGAGCAAAAAGCGCGATACTAAGCAGCAGGAAGGTAGTTGCAAGTCCCCATACCGCCAGCTTGTGCTTGATAAACTTACGCCTCACTATTTGGGCATGACTCTCTATTACATCCACTGACAGTTCGTCTTCATCACCATGATCTGAAGAAAATGCATCTTTCCTCATCCATGGCATTTCACTAACGGACATTGGCTATCCCCTCCAATCAGCTGTATTTAATGCGTGGATCAACGATTGAATAAACGATGTCGGTGAACAAATTCGTGAAGAGTATGACGCATGCAGCAATCAAATTAATGCCCATTAAAGTCGGATAATCGCGTGAGAGAATGGCTTCCATCGTTAATTGCCCGATACCCGGCCATTGAAATACTTGCTCAATAATAATGCTGCCGCCTAATACCAAAGGAATTTCTGCACCGATGATCGTTATGATCGGGATTAAGGCATTGCGAAGCGCATGCTTATTCGTAACTAGAAATTCACTAAGGCCTTTCGCTCGGGCTGTACGCAGATAATCCTGATGGAGTACATCGAGCATACTGGCGCGAACATAACGAACCTTTTTACCTGCAATCGTAATACCAAGCACCATGACAGGAAGAATCATATGCATGAGGATATCTCCGAAACTTCCAGAGCCACCTAACGTTGACATTCCCCCTGTTGGAAGCCACTTCAGCTTAATTCCAACCACATAGATGAATCCAAGGCCTAGGAAAAAGGGAGGAATCGAGGTGCCTAGGAAGGATAACCCTGTCATGACATAATCCAATTTTGAATTCTGTTTGACAGCACTGATCACCCCTACGGGTACGGCAATCAATATCCCAACCAGCATCGATGCTGCAGCCAGCAGCAAGGTAGGTCCGATTCTGGCGCCAATCAGCTGTGATACGGGGGCGAAGCTGCTAAATGAATAGCCGAGTTCTCCTCTAAAAAAACCGCCCAGCCATTTTACATACTGTATATACAATGGGTCATTCAGACCAAGCAGCTCTTTTTTAATCTCTAGCAGCTCTTTCGGGATATTAGGATTGATTAACATATCCACGGGATTCCCGGGAGCCATATTCATGATAAGAAAATTAAGCAATGTGATTCCAAGAAATACTGGTATGGAAATCAGCAGCCTTCGAACGATATAATGGCCCATCGATGCCTTCTCCTTTCCTAGCCTTTGTGCTATGCAAGCGGATAGTGGCATGCAACAGAGTGATGCTCTTTCGTAATTACCGGTTCTGTTGTTCGGCACAGCTCTTGCACATAAGGACAACGAGTATGAAATCGACAACCAGATGGAGGCTCAGCTGGGCTAGGCACATCTCCTTGAATGATGTGACTGTTCGTTGTTCGAAGCGTTGGGTCCGGCGGAGGATACGCATTTAATAGAAGCTGCGTATACGGGTGCTTCGGCTTGCGGAATAGCTCCTCTGTAGGTGCCAATTCTACGATTTTCCCCAAGTACATGACGGCGATTCTTGTACTGATCTGTTTAACTGCTCCAATGCCATGGGCGATAAATAAATACGTCAGCTTCAACTCATTTTGCAAATCCTGTAAAAGATTTAAAATTTGAGCTTGGATGGAGACATCAAGCGCTGATACTGGCTCATCGCATACGATCAATTTGGGTTTGAATGAAATGGCTCTAGCGATTCCGATCCTCTGGCGCTGCCCCCCGGAAAATTCATGAGGATATCGATTGGCAGCCGAACGCGGCAATCCAACTAATTGAAGCAGGTTATCAACCTCACGCTGCACCTCACTGCGCTTCACCAGCTTGTGAACAATTAAAGGCTCAGCAAGCGTATCGTATATTCGAAGCCTTGGGTTTAAGGAAGCATACGGGTCCTGAAAAATCATCTGCATTCGTGTCCGCAGCGGTTTTAACTGTCGCTGAGAGGAAAATATAATATTCTGATTTTCAAAAAGAATACGTCCAGCTTGCGGATTCTCAAGTCGAATGATTGAACGACCAATCGTCGACTTGCCGCATCCCGATTCGCCAACTAAACCGACGGTTTCCCCTTCATACATCGTTAGGCTCACATCATCAACCGCCTTGATATGGCTGACTTGATTCGAAAACACGCCACTACGTATGGGGTAATACATTTTTAACCGTTCGATTTGCAATAGTGTGTTGAGGCTCATAATCTAACCGCCTGAGTATGTTCTTCATTCGATACGTTTGGAAGGTCCATCAGCCAGCAGCGTACATGATGTCCCTGTCCATTCGTCGTAAGATCAGGCTGTTCTTGCTGGCATCGTGCGATTGTATGTGGACAGCGTGGGTGAAAGCGGCATCCTGCAGGCATCTTCTGGAAAGAGGGAACTGAACCTGGAATCGTCTGCAGCCGCTCCCTGTTGACTTGATCGAGTCGGAGGGTTGATTTCATTAAGCCTTGCGTATACGGATGCTTTGGTGCTCGAAAGAGAGTGAAAACGTCAGCTGATTCGACGACTTGCCCCGCATACATGACGACCACCGTATCCGCCATTTCAGCTACAACTCCTAAATCATGCGTAACTAGCAAGATAGCAGCACCGCTTTCTGCCTGCAGCTGCTTCATCAATGCAAGGATTTGTGCTTGAATCGTAACATCGAGTGCAGTCGTTGGCTCATCGGCAATGAGCAGCTTGGGCTGGCATGCCAGCGCCATTGCAATCATTACCCGTTGTCTCATGCCTCCTGAAAGTGCGTGAGGGTATTCCTTTATAATCGATTCAGCTCTAGGAATACCTACTTTCCTTAACAAATCTACGGCTAAGCGCTTCGCTTCCTTTCGAGACAGGTTCAAATGCTGGCGAATCGTTTCTTCAATCTGCTCTCCGATGGAGAAGACTGGATTTAGAGAGGTCATCGGCTCTTGAAAAATCATCGCGATTTCGCTGCCTCGAAGCTTACGAAGCTGAGCTTGCGAGCAGCTGATTAGAGATGAGCCGTTGAACTTGATTTCTCCTTGACGAACTGAACCATTAGCTCCGAGCAATCCCATGATGGAAAGGGATGTTACACTCTTTCCACAACCGGATTCGCCAACAATAGCGATGGTTTCCCCATGTTCAAGTGTGAAGCTCACATCATCTACAGCGTTCACTTCTCCTTGATCCATCCGAAATGCCACCTGTAATCGATCAACTTCTAATAGCTGTCCTATTGCATTCACCAACTTTTTATCATTTGGTATACGTACTTTACAATCAATCCATATAATTCCTATGTGTTTTATGAACTTTGATTAATCCTAGCATACAGAATTTTGAAAAGATTGAATAATAGAATAATTCTATATATAAATAGAAAATTGTTCCAATCCATACATAAATAGCTACGCAAGCTCGTTATGACTAGCTATTTAGCGGGGTTATTAGGATGATATGGAACATAAAAAAGTGCCGCAATAAATCGTCGCGGCACTTTTTATAAGTTAAATGATGAAATTGATTTTGATTGCAATTTAGTTTTTAGCGGTATGTTTCTTAATTGCAGGCATAATTTCAGTAGCGATAAGTTCTATATTTTTTGCAATTTTATCAAATGGAACACCGCCAAAATCAATTTGAGCCATAAAACGCTGATGTCCATATAATTCATATTGGTAAAGCATTTTTTCAATGATTTGCTGCGGGCTGCCCACCATTAAAGCATCACGATGATCGGTCGACTGAGCAAACTGCTGTTTTGGATATCCGCCTCCACGCAGTGCTTGCATTCCAGCGTTAAGATGTGGATAGTACTCACGAAGAGCGTCTTGTGTCGTTTCTGCCATATAAAATAAACTCGTCGTTGCTATAGGTAAAGCTGCTGGATCAAAACCTTTGCTTGAAGCAGCTTCACGATAAGCATCTACCGAAATTTTAAAGTTGCTTGCTGGACCTCCAAGCGTCGTCAGCATCATCGGAATACCGGCATATCCTGCTTTAATAGCACTTGCAGGAGGTCCGCCTACTGCTCTCCAAATGGGCATATGTCCATTTTGGGGCTGCGGCAAAATCGATGCTTGCTTAAGAGCTGGTCTAAACTGACCTTCCCATGTTATCGTTTCTTCATTGTTTAATTTCATTAGAAGCTCTAGTTTCTCTTCAAATAGTTCTTCATAATCCCGCACATCATAGCCTAGCAAACTATACGCCCCGACGCGTGAGCCCCGTCCTGCCACAATTTCCGCACGTCCCTTGGAAATTAAATCGATCGTTGCAAAATCTTCGTATACTCGAACAGGATCAGATGTACTTAGCACTGTTGCTGAGCTGGCAATCTTAATGTTTTTTGTGGCCTGAGCGATAGCTCCTAAAATCACGGTATGGGCTTGTGTCGTGAAAAATGTTTGATGACTTTCCCCTACAGCAAATACATCTATTCCTGCCTCATCTGCCAGCTTGCTTGCATCAATGAGCTCTTGAATACGCTGTTCAGCACTTATCATTGTGCCCGTATGCGGGTTAGGCAAATGATCCCCAATAGAATACAATCCGAATTCTAAGCCTTTATTTTTATCGATTCGATATTTTTCCATGCGTTCTCTCCCCTTTTGCGTATTAATTCAGCGGTACTAATTTTGCTTCAATATCCGCCCGTCTGGCTTCTAAAAATGGCGGTAAATCCAGTGCTTTACCTAGCTCTGCGACGGATGAATCTTTCGTAAACCCAGGCCCATCCGTCGCTATTTCAAACAAAATGCCATTTGATTCTCGGAAATATAAGCTTTGAAAATAATAACGATCCACAATGCCGGAGGAGTGGAAGCCGCGTTTTTTAACGACCTCATCCCAATAGCGCAGCTCTTCTTCATTTTTAACACGGATCGCTAAATGATGAATGCTTCCTCTTCCAGGCTTCTCGATTGCTCCATCTGCTTGTTTGACCAAAATTTCTCCATAGGAACGGCCGGCAACAGATTGATAAATGGCTTCATTATCCGTACGTGACACTTCGCTATAACCTAACATGCTCGTTAATGTAGCGGCTAAACGATCTAAAGACCGAACGGTCATTTCGACAGTTCCCATGCCAAGAATACGATGATCTTGCTCGATAATTGATTCCTCCCATGCTGCCCATTTCTCAGGAACTTCCTCACCGTTATTGTTTAGTAGAACCATTCGCAAACCTTCTGTATCTTCAAAATGGAGCGCATTTCGCCCCGCATATTTTGTGATTTCGCCGTGTTCTACCTTTAATAATTCAAAACGTTTTTTCCAATAGGCCAAACTTTCTAAAGAAGGCACGAGCAAGCCAATTTGAGTAATCGCATTAGTACCGCGCACAGTTCTTCCTGCATTTGTCATTTCAAAGAAGGATAGCTCCGTTCCCGCACTGCCCGTTAAATCACCGTAAAATAAATGATACATGGATGGATCGTCTTGATTGACCGTCTTCTTCACTCTGCGCAGTCCTAGTACTTCTTGATAAAAATGATTATTAATTTTTGCGTTTTTTGTAATCATCGAAATATGATGATGTCCAGGGATGGTATACATAATTGTTCCTCCTCTATTTAACTTGACTAGTCAATTGATATTGCAAAAAAATTACTCTGACGGCAATTTCTTTTTCTGGCTATGTTTATGGATGCGAGTCATCAATGAGTATAGTGTTTTTTGTTCGTCCTCATTTAATACATCTTCAAAAAATGAAGTTTGAAAAGCAAGCTGACTCGGCATTGCGATATCCAATATGGCTTCGGCCTTTTCTGTTAAACTAATCGTTTTGGTTTTCCAGTCTTGCTTGCGCACAATATAACCTTCGTTCTCAAGTCGTACGAGCATGCGAGATATGCCGCCTTGCGTAACCGTTACTTTCTCGGCCAGTACCATTTGAGTTAGAGGCTGATAGACACGAATTTGCATGAGTACATCAAATTGAGCAGTCGTTAAATCAAATTGTTTTAAAAACTCATTTGACATCTGGTTGCTCTGATTCGTAAACCGCATCAGCCGAAGCCAAATTAACGAACCTAACGTATTATTCTGCATTTCGTTCCCCCTCTCAATGACTATGCCATCACTTTACTACTCAATTGATAAAATGGCAAGTGTGAATGTTTAAGTTTAAAAAGCTACAATTAATGGAAAGATTAATGCACTTAATTAATTATAGTTACTTGACAAAGAAATTTATATTCGCTATTATTATCTCATATTAAAGATACTCAACGTAAAGGAAGTTGGCGTATTTTTATTATCCATCTTTCATTAAGAATAACCCTTCCTTGTTTAAGAAATACTGATCATTAACTATTTGTTATTCTAAGGACGGTTCTTGTTCTAAAGCTTTACAACATGATTTGGCAGTGTCTGCAAAAGGTTTTCTAGACAAATGATTTGGTAGAACAACTATTGAGGAGGAAAAAACAGTGTCAAAATTAAATATCGGTATTATTTTAGGAAGTACTCGTCAAGGTCGTCTTAGCCCGCAAGTTGGTGAATGGGTGAAGAAAATCGCTGATCAACGCGGAGATGCTAATTATGAAATCGTTGATATCGCGGATTTCAAGCTCCCGCTCTTGGGAGAAAGCGATGCTACTGAGCAAGCAACAGCTTGGAATACGAAGCTTGCTAGCTTGGATGGATTCGTATTTATTGTACAAGAATACAACCACAGTATTTCAGCATCACTGAAAAATGCGCTTGATTATGCTCGTGACGCATGGAACGATAAAGCAGCAGGTATCGTAAGTTACGGTTCTGTAGGCGGTGCTCGTGCAGCTGAGCATTTACGTGGAATTTTGGGCGAATTGTCTGTAGCTGACGTTCGTGTACATCCTGCATTGTCACTCTTCACTGATTTTGAGAACGGTTCTGTTTTCAAACCAGCTGATCTTCATCTTACTAATTTGAACGGCATGTTAGATCAAGTACTCGCTTGGAGCGGTGCATTGAAAACATTGCGTTAATCGTCACTACCAACTACCACCTCTTTATGAAGAGGTGGTTTTTCTTTGTGTCATTTAATGGAGCAGATCATTGCCCGGTGAAAAGGGATATAAATTTCCTTCCAAGCTGAAGGAAGCTTGTCCGGTTTCTTCTGATACGATGATAACAAGCGCATCACTTAATTCTGATAAACCAAGACCGGCACGATGTCTAGTTCCAAGCTTCTTCTGCTCGCTGTCTCTTTGCGTTAACGGCAGGACATTGCCAGCAGATATAATTTTATCATTTTGGATTAAGACTGCGCCGTCATGGAGCGGACCGCCAGGGGTGAAAATAGATTCTATTAACGAATGCGTCAGCATGGCAGAAATTAATACGCCATGAGTAATATACCTATCGATTGAATCTGATCTTTGCACGACGAGAAGCGCCCCATGGCGCCGTTTCGATAAATGGGATATTGCATGGGACAGCTCGTCATATTTGGCGGTATAAGGTGCAAGATAACATTTTAAATAAAAGGTTGTTGCAATCGATTCCGTTTCAAAAACTTGTTCTTTCATAGAATGGAACTCATTTAGCAAGCAATTGCCAGCATCATGATCCAAATCCTTTATCAAAGCTTCAAGGGATTCACGCAAATGTAGAAGCTTGCTCTTCACTTCAACTTTCATTGGAGAGAAATCACATTTTATATCATCCATACGTCCACCCCACTCAAGTGACTACCGCAAATTGAAGTTGAATACTTCCTTTATTTTGCTTAGCCCCTCTTTTTTTATACATAATGGCTAATGGCAACAAAAAGACTGGCCCTATAATAGGAACCAGTCTTCTTAAAGTTCTTGTCAGTATATCTGCGATTGCAGCTTACTGATTGTTTTCAGGAATGCTTATTTTTTTGGACCATGTTTTGCCGCCATCGGTTGTTCTGTATACAGCTGCATTAGATAGGCTTGTATCGGCCATCCAGCCTAGCTCCTTGCTTGTAAACGAAATAATGCTTTCTCCCCCAGCGATCGGTGTAAGATTATTCCACGTTTTCCCTGAATCAACCGAACGACCAACGCCAATGACTCCAGCGGCTGGAGAGTAACCTCCGAGTATCGCAGCTCCATCAACAAGCTCCATATTGCTAGGGTGTCCACCAGGCGCAGCAGGTCCTTCTTTAACAAGTCCTGCAGCACCGCCTGGTGCTGGTCCGCCGCCTGCTGTTTCCTGGCTAATTACTTTCCTCCAGCTTGAACCATTATCTGCAGAGGCATAAAGGGAATAAGATTGCTGGGACATCCCTACTCCACCGTAAAATTGTGCCCATATTTGATTTCCCTTTGTGTAAAGCTTACCGCCTATGCTCTCCTCTGATTTAACTGTTAGTTTTGTGGACCAATTCATACCACCATCTGTGGTTTCTGATAGTCGATAGCCAAATCCAGGTACTACGATAAGTGACCATCCATGCTTCACATCTGTAAATTCTGCATAGCGGTTATTGGGAGGAGTAGAGATTTTGGTCCATGTTTTCCCGCCATTTGATGTTTTATAGGCAAAAGCCTTCGTATAGCCGAAGCCATTTGAAGCATCCACAAAATGAATACGTTCAAGCGCGAGCGGATTGGTTACTATTTTGGTGAACGTTTTTCCGCCATCCTTGGTGTGAATTAGGGCATTCGTTCCGGAAGCAGAAGATTTCGCCAATGCCCATCCAGTTGTGTTGGAAATGAAATCAAGCTGTGTAAATTGCCAAGTACCCTTATAGATCGGTTGCCATGTTGAGCCGGCATCAGAAGTTCCAATGAGAAATCCATTGCCAGCAGCGCGTCCGGTTGTACCGTTCAAAAATTGAATATCACTGAAATGGTATGTGGTATCCCCTGCTGGTGTTCCGCTGAAAAGATCCTTTGCTGTTGTGCTGCCTGCTGCTTGCGTTAACGGTGCGATTGCTGTTAGGCCAATCATCAGTGCTGCTACAAGACCGTACTTAAGTTTAGCTTTGATCATGTTTTTCCTCCTCCTGCTGCTAAGTTAGTATTAGAGCCTTTATAGAAGAAAATACCCTGCTTTGATCAAATTGAATCTTAAACGTTATTGATCGTTATGCTGTAACTTTCTTACGAGCACCGCTTATTTTAAATACAATGATGCCACAGACGATTACAAGGACACCTAACCCTTTATTCGTTGTGAAAGCTACTTTTTCGATACCTAGCCACCCTTGCGAGTCCCACAATAAAGCAGTTCCCAGCTGTGCGGTTAGAACGATAGAGATGGCATACGTCGGACCAAGCCGCCTAATGCCTTGTACCAGACAAGTAACAACGCCTACGCCGATTAGACCGCTGAACCAGTACCATGGCTTCATATTTTGTAATGCAAATAACTGTTCGCCTTCGAATACGAATCCGATAACAAATGAGGCAAGGAATCCCATGCCTAATACTAACGCAGTTGTTGTCCATGTATTTATTCGTTCATTGACTTTGCTATTGAATATATTTTGCAAACTGACCAAACAACCAGTGAGAACTGCAAATATAAGTCCAATCATCATGTTTTCTACTCTCCCATTGGCTTATTGATTTGAAATAGCTCATGATATTGTTTTACTCATAAATATTTTGGCTGGCGAGTGCGCGTAGTCCATCCTTGTTTTTAACAAGAATGCCTCCATTTTTTCGCTCAATTAAACCTTTTGCACAAAATTGCTGGACAACCCGATTGAGATGTCTATAGCTCGTTCCGATCAAGTTAGCCGTATCCTTTAAGCTGATTGTTTTCCGCTGCCCTTTAATTAGATATTCTGAATCATCATAGGAGACGGACAATAGATAGCTCGCCAATCGAACCTCCACAGGATGCAAAATATTGAAGCTTAATGCGTTCGAATTTTTCAAAAATTTCCGAGCTATAATTTTTAATAAAAATTGCAGCAGCGGCGAATGATCTTTGCCATATTTATTCAACCACTGATGATGAATGCCAATCATGTATACAGTCGACACGGCTTCGACCGTGTTGATAATGTCAATGTCTTGCACATATTCAATATCCCCTACTACATCAAGGGAGGTTTTGAAAGTAAGAATAAGTGTTTTCCCATCTTTCGAGGTTGTGTAGATCTTTATCTTTCCTTGAACGAGAAAATAGAGATATTTTGAAGATTGACCTTGGGAACAAATAAGCTCCTCATGGTCAAAGCAGAATAGTGATAAATGGGGTAATAATTGTTCCCCGAATGTTGTTTCCAATTGATGCGTTTGTAAAAAATGGTGGAGCTGCTCGCGATCTTTAATTTCTTGCATCTGTACGAATCACCTCCAGAGGAATACGGTTAAGGGCTTGGTATATTTTAACTATTATAACCGCAATATAACCACCCCAGCTATCATCATCCCAATACCGATGAATTGAGGCAGCCTCATCTTCTGCTTTGCAACCCCAAACCATCCTTGACTATCGACGATAAAAGCCAGGCTTAACTGGGCAATCAGCATGGCAGATATGCTAAGAGTAACGCCAATTTGTTGAATAGCAGTGACATTGCTGAAGATGATAATAGCTGCAAAGGAACCGCCGATTAGATATAAGGGTTTTACTTGTTTAAAACCGGACCACTGTTTATCCCTGACGAATAACAGAATAATCAAGGCTGCTATGAATCCGGTGAACTGGGTAATCGTTGCGGTTTGCCAAGTGCCGATATCTTGACTAATTCTTGAATTAGCAACACCTTGTAGTGTAATTAAGACCCCGCCTAAAAATGCGAAAATGCTCCCTTTCATATCATTGCTCTCCTCCATATCAATCTTTCCATCATTAAACGATACATTTCAAGGTTTAGGAAAGGACATATGTCCTAAATCAATGTAAAGCAGTTTTTTGCATAAAAAAAGAACGAACGCTCGATCACTGTTCGTTCAATTTATTCGTTTGGGATAGCCTCCTACTCGCTCCAACGTATCTTATTGCGGAACCCCAGTTCTTTGGAGATGAGATCCGCATACTTTTTTGCTTGCTGACCGTAGCTCTCGATTTTACTTGGCGTAAACCGTATCGCGGGACCAGCTACATTCAGTGATCCAATAACGGTATTATCATAAGAAAAGATGGGAGCCCCGATGCCAGTTGTTCCATCCGTTGCTTCTCCTGATGTGATGGCATAACCTCGGGAGCGAATGATCTCTAGATCAGTCTGAATCATTTCTTTGGATAATGGAATCAGCGACGGTACTGTTGTCCAATCCACACCCTGCAATATAGCTTCCTGCATCGTGGATGGCAAATGAGCAAGAATAGCGCGATTAGATGCTCCTATATATAGTGGCAGCCTAAGTCCGATAGGTTCGGAAATTTTCAAAATTTGCGGTGAATCGATGGAATCAATATAGACGCCTTCTTGGTTCTCTCTTGTAGCCAAATAGATCGTTTCTTTCGTTTTTTGCGATAGTTCGACCATGAATGGTCTAGCCAGTGACCTGAACATTAGACTGTCCCACATCAAAAAACCGTATTTCATAATGGAAAGTCCTAATTTATATTTTTTCGATTTTTTATCTTGAGCAACAAATCCATGTTCGGATAAAGAATGAAGAATCCGATGCGCGCTTTGTACAGGCATGTCGAGTTCCCTGCTGATTTCTGTTGCACTCATTTCTTTCTCGCTGCCATGCGGTACAAGCAGATCCAATATGTGAATAGCTTTGGAAATGACCCCGGACATTTGCTGCACCTCCGATTAGGAATTGATGTTATATTGCTTAACATGATTTTAGCATATAGATCTTAGCAACGAAATATTACTCCGTTGATTCCTCATGATTATGTAGAAGAATTGATAGATTCATGATGTTATCCGAGTCGATTCCCTCATCGGCAAAGCCCACCTTTTTAAAGCATCGGATGCTCGCTATATTTTCAACTTCAATACCTGCTGTAATGATCTGTACGGCATCTAATTCCTTTCTATTCTGCAGCAACTCCAGCATTCTTTTTCCGTAACCCTTATTTCGAAGGCTTGGATTGGTTAATAAGCTTACAGAAGCAGTATGGTCGGGATAAATTTCAACACTGATTTGACCAACGGGTATTTCTTGCTCATAAACTATCCAAGCATAATAATTAGAGCTTTTATTAACGAACTTATACCAGCGTTTTAATGGCAATTTGCCGCTTAACCATTTATAAACTTCTGCATCTTTAAACCAGTCTTCTAATACATACAAGTTGGGCTGTTCCAGCTCCCTAAACTCCATTGTGCTTCATCTCCTATTTTTAATTTATTCATTTATACTAAACGGCTCTCATGAAGGTTTCTATTTTTTTATATCCAAAAAGGCGAAATGATAGAATGGTTTCCTTCTCTTTTTATTCTTCTTTTTCGAAAGTATAATCATTTGCAACAGTACGAGAATGAGGAGAGAAATCACATCATGAAGCGCATAAAGCAATTTGCAGAGCCCGCTGCTCCAACCTTTATTCATTTATGGCGGCATCCAGGATTCCTTATCCTGTTTCTAACAGGTGGAATTATCGCCTTTGGCAACAAAATTTATGAGCTGGCGCTGCCGCTTATTTTGTACGATTTGAGCCACTCTGCGGTGAAAATGTCAACGATGCGCGCCATCGAGCTTCTTCCAAACCTGCTGCTTGCCATGTTTATCGGTGTACTGGTTGACCGCGTGCACAAGAAAAGCTGGTCATTATGGGCCATAGGACTGCAAATCTGCGTTCTTCTAGGTCTATATGCAGTCATTTCCTACGGCAATCCACCCATCTTTGTGCTATATGTAAGCGGCTTTTTGCTCATGCTGTTTGGTTATGCATTTAATAATGCCCGTGTTGGAATTGTGAAGCATTCACTCCCTGCGGAAATGCTGACACCGGCTAACGCTACCTTCAACTTTATGTCAACCTTGGTTGGCATTATGGGTCCTGCTGTAACAGGGCTGCTGCTCATGCTTCCTGTGCTGTATGATGCCTTATTCATTACTTCGTTTTTGTTCTCTATTGCATTTGTTTTGCTGATATTCTTACGCAGCGATGAGCCGCCTAATGCTCAGCAAGCTGGTTTCTGGCGTGAGCTTCGAGCAGGTTGGGCTGAATTTCGCTCTAATAAATTATTATGGCAGTTGACGATCGCTGTAATTTTTTTGAACGCGACGTCAGGCATGGTGGATACAACGATCATTTTCTACGCCAAGGATGCGCTCAGACTGAATAATGCAGAGCTAGGTACCGTGTTGGCAGCAGCAGGTGTAGGTGGGCTTCTTGGCAGTCTACTTATTAGCAGGCTTCGACGCACCTATTCTGTTGGTGTCTTGGTCACGATCACCACGCTATGTGTTGCGTTATCTTATTTACTGATGGCTTTATCGCAATCCAGTATGATGTTAAGCTTCAGCCTGCTGCTTAATGGATGTTTTGAGATGATCAGCACCGTTTGTATTTGGACATTTAGACAGGAATCTACACCACATCAGCTAATCGGACGTATCAGTGGCATAACTGGCTCATTATTCAAGCTTGCTATGCCGATTACGATTGTTTCTGCGGGTTGGATCTCTGAGCTCGCGTACCCAACAGTAGTATTTTGGCTAGCTGCTCTAGGAAACCTGCTCATTTTCAGCTACTGTAGATTTAGCTCATTATGGAGTAAATGATGGATGAATGGTCAGCGTAATAAGCAGTACCTAATCTCAATAAATAACACGTACCTCCGATCGGAAAAGCATCAACGGTACGTGTTTTTTTATGCTATTGATTTATAAACGTTCTCACTCGGTTCTGTATCAGATTAGTAACATCCTTTGCAGTTTATTGTCTTGTAAAGTAAGCTTTGATTTGAATAATTTGTCTCCAGCCGCTACAAAATGTTCTCATTCATCTACAAATAGACTCTTTATTTAGTTATTCTTTACTGTATTCGGTAAATACACATGAAATAAAGTCCCTTCATCACTTTCAGCCCAAATTTGTCCTCCGTGACGTTCGACAAGCGTTTTCGTAATAGCAAGACCTAAGCCCCCGCCTCCCGATTTCCGGTTCCGTGATTTTTCCACACGATAGAAACGTTCGAATACATGCGCGAGCTGCTCAGTTGGTATTCCGATTCCAGTATCCTTGACGGTTATTTGAACACCTTGTTGAACTAATTTCCCATATACCGATACCTTTCCACCATTAGAAGTAAACTTTAGAGCATTCGATAATAAATTCGTCCACATTTGAATGAGTCGGTATTCATCAGCATGGATAGTCATTTCAGGGATGAAACCTCTTTCCAAAATAATTCCTTTATCTGAAAAGGAGGGCTTCATAAGATCTAAAACTTGTTCTATAGATTTTGTTAGTGGAACATCTTTTAAGCTTAACTGCTGTGCTGTAGAAGTAAGTGTTTGCAGTTCTTCCAAATCATTAACCATTTGGACTAAACGGTGAATTTCTTCTCTGCATGATTGTATGCGTTCAGGTGTAGCTTCCCAAATTCCATCTTGAATCGCTGATAAAAAACTATTTAATGTCGTTAAGGGGGTTCGAAGCTCATGAGCAATATTTTCGGTCATCGTTACCCGTAATTGTTCTTGCTGTTCAAGCTGTTCAGCTAAATGATTGATAGAGGCGGCCAGTTGATCGACTTCATCTTTTGGAGTGCCTTTTAAAGGAAGACGAGCATCTCGTTTTCCTCTTGCCATAACGAGTGTTATGTTCTTCATTTTAACTAAAGGAGAGGAAATTTTTTTAGCGATGTAAATGCTCATAATAAGCGTAATAATGAGTGCTCCGCCTACTGTCAGTCCAATGGATTGAAGCACGGCTTGCTCTAAATGTGAATTTAATGACTCTGTCTTATCGTGGCTGCCTTGCGCTATCTCTTCACCATAAAGCTGGAAATGATGATGAGTGGCTGTAACTAAAGCAATGGAAGCAATGATTAAGATGGCTGTTGTATAAAAGATAAGAAGAATACTAATCCGATTGGATAGTGTTTTTTTCATTTGTCTCCTCCATGAAAGCGATAGCCGGCACCAAAAACCGTCTGAATGAACATTGGATTTTTAGCATCCTCCTCTATTTTTTGCCGTAAATTTTTGACATGCTGATCAATTGTACGAGCATCCCCTTCAAAATCGATTCCCATCACCATATCAATTAAATGTTCGCGGGAAAGTGTTCTTTCAGCATTTCTAGCCATAACAACAAGCAGTTTATATTCATTTGGTGTTAAATTTATGGGTTCTTGATTGATGTAAACCTGTTTAGCTTGGCTATCCAAACTTAATCGTCCATTACCGTATTCCAAACGATCAGCGAGAAGCTCATGATGATTGGTACGCCGCAGGACGGAACGAACTCTAGCCAACAATTCAGGGGGATCAAATGGTTTCACGATATAATCGTCAGCTCCATCAGATAACCCTTGGATGCGATGATTTAGAGAAGCTTTAGCCGTTAGCATAATGATAGGTACCGGATTAGTTCCTCGTATTTGTCTGCACAGCAGCTCTCCATTAATGTCAGGGAGCATCAAGTCAAGAATGATTAAATCAAAGGGCTGCTTATCGATTTCATTCATTGCACTTTGGCCATCACTAGCTTCACATGCACTATAACCAGCCTTGTTTAGATAAGCGATTATAACCTCTCTAATTTTATCTTCATCCTCAATAACTAAAATTTTACTCATGGTTGCTCATTCCATTTCAATGTTTTTAGTTCGTCTAGAGTAATTCGATTAATAAATTTGCTGAACTTTTCCTTTCCTTTAGCATGTTCTTTATAATAGTTAATGAGATTAATTATTGATGATATTAACTGATTTTCTGATAAGCCTGAAAGTAAAAGCTGGGCAAAGGAAGGTTTTATTCCCTTGGGCTCTCCGCCGACATAAACGTCAAACACATTCCGCATTTTTACGACCCCAATATCTTTTAATAAAGGTTCACTTGTACCTAATGCGCAACCTGCATAACCGACTTTCATTGGCGTTGGTGTTCCGATTCCCGCGATTGCTTCGTTTAATTTAATGGCAATATCTAAGCCGGCATCCTGGGCTCCTTTGCAAAAGTTGCATGCAATCAAGCTTTTTGTCGTAAAGCCTGAAGGATTAACCTCGAGGCCGACTGCTCGTAATTGTTCGGTTATTTCATTTTGTTGATCTAACGGTATTTCCACATAAAGCTGCTTAAAAGGTGTCATCTCTATATTTGCATCTGTGTCAATGAGTGAACCTATGGTTACCAGTTGATGAGGTGTGAACAGGCTGCCTCCAACCTGAATGGCTGGTGAGACTGCGATTTTTATTTTATCATACATTTGGCATCTCTCCTTTACATCATAACCATTATAATATACCCCCTAAGGGTATGTAGGTCAAGAGTTTTTACTATACCCGGGTTATGTATCTATATTAGTCTTCATGATGTCATTGCATCAGTCTAATTATCTGCACAAAAAAAAGAGCGAGCCGAATAGTCGGCTCACTCTTTATAAATATTACTAATGGCTGCATTCAAGTTTCATGCTTATTCTAAACCAAACTTGACCATATCATTTGTTTTGTACCATGTACCGATTCAGGTATCCATGAGTAAATGGAAGGCACCATGAGTACAACAACGAGCTTCTCAACCGGGTCCACAAAAAATCCGGTTCTTCCTGAACCCTCCAGCTGGTAGGTGCCTACTGATTCATATGAAAGATGATGAATAGCTAAATCTAAACCAAGAGCATGGCCTTTATCTTTGATTTTACCTCCCCAATGATAGGCGGGAACGTTAAACAGATGTCGGCGAGTCATCAGATCTACTGACTTTCTGCCAAGGATACGCTGACCTTCAAAGGTTCCGCCATTCAACAGCATTTGTCCGAATTTCCACATATCAAATAGTGTTGAATAAAGTCCACTATCCGAACGAGGCGGCATAGGTGAACCGTCATTTTCTCTGCTTAACCTTTCGATATCCATCCGATCTACACTGCATACTTCAGAGTGCAGATGCTCAGGCACATCAAAAAAAGTACGTGTCATTTGGAGTGGTTCGATAATGTTCTCCGTAATGTAGTCCTCATACTGCTTACCAGATACTCTTGAGATGATCTCGCCCAGCATAGCGAAGCCCACCGTAGAATAATTATAGGCATCCCCGGGTTGGCAAACGAGCGGGCCTTGCAGCACTTTTCGAATCCAATGATCCATGCCGCTAGCCCCCCACCATTCTCTAGGATAGGGCTCATTGTAATATCCGGTGACTGGCAAAATACCAGACGTATGCGTTAATAAGTGGAACAAGGTGATATCTTTATGTACAGGATTATTGAATTCTTCCAAAATGTTGGACACAGGCAGATCGATATAAAGCTTACCGTCCTCTATGAGCTTCATGATCGCAACACTTGTGAATGCTTTCGTTATGGATGACATTTTACGCAAGGAATCCGGCTGCAGTTCACCTTGGTCAGTGGAGCCATGCAGTCGACCCATTGATTTCCATGCGGCGATCTTTCCTTCTCGTGCAACGAGAAAACTGGCTGCTTGAATTTTTTGCTGTGCGATCAGATTCAGAAAGTGATTATCCAGCTTATTTAATTGATGTGAGCTGAGCCCAACCTCTTCGGGCACAACATCCAAGTGGCCCTCCGTTATTTTCCACTCGCTTAGCAATTCATTCATCTGTCACGATCCCCTTCCATTAATTAGGAACAATGAATCTATACTACACGAGCCGCTCTAATTTCGTCCATAAGGATGTAAAGACTGCCGTTAATATTATAAAAAATTGTTCGTTTGTATCAAGTTCAGGGCTGCTTTCCATTCGTATGGTTTCTCATCAATGATCCTTTGTTTTCGTGAGCTTTACCCTTTTTAATATTTCATTTATAAAATCAGTTTTACCTGCTGTATAACCGGACCGATCTTGAGCGTGCAAAGCCAATTCCTTTTTTAACTGTTCATACGCAATGACAGCCTCGGGATGCTCCCTAAGATAATCGCGGAATGCCAAATGTCTTGCTAATTCTTCGCTATCACGATTGCACACGTACAAGTGATGCTCCATCCATTTTCCACGCTGTTTATGCCAAGGAACCGACATATCTTTTCTGCCAAAGGCCTCTCTTCCTTCAAAACTCCATTCTTGTTGATGGAAATAACCAATCTTCTCAAGCCCTTGGATGATCAGAGGCAGCATACTATAATCTTCAATGACGATATCTATATCCAAGATGGGCTTAGCACCAAGTCCTTTAACAGAGGTGCTTCCTACATGTTCAACTGACCTAATGAATTGCCCAACTTCAGCTTCGATAGTAGATCGTATTTCACAAAATTCGTGCTCCCAAAGAGGATTATAGTTTTCAATCTCAACTATTGTACTCATCATACTGATTCCTTCCTCTGCGCGGCAAAACCCATTCTGCACATCGACCAATTAAAGCTTGTGGTTGCAATTTTATCATTCAAATCCCACAAATTATCGATCATGCGAACCTCGACATTTCTGCGTATGAGTTCTCCAAACAAATCATGAACAATTATTTTATTGATAGGGATCTGTGTTTTTTCGCTCACATAGTAACCAGCACTTTTATCTGCGCCATAGAAATCAGTCGTATCGAATTCATATAAATACAACGTGGTTTGCCTCATGATTTCAAACCATTTATGCTCAATCGCAATAACATGGTCCAACGAATTTGAGCTTAAATAAAGTTTTTTATGCTCATCTGTGGTCGTTTCATGACTATGATAAGTTACTCTAGGACAATTGCGAGGTGTTAGGAAATTCGGCAAGCATTGTTCATTTATTGCCCATACCAACCTTTTGCTTTGATCCATATCCACTCGAGAAGGTATTCGAGGTTCAAAAAGTGTAATATCACTTTCTTCGCTCACATGAAATAATCTCAAATGATCCCTGCTTTCTGATATAAAATTGTTGTGCACGAACAGCATTATTTTCAACATACGAGGAGATTGTACCATAATCTGGTTTAGAGTGGACGCAAAAAAACCGCGATATACGCGGTTCATCAGTCACTTGAAAAGTTATCTATGCACATTGTTGGCTTCTTACAGTAAACAGCTGGCTGAAACCATGTTTTTTAAGGATTTTCGCAGCCTTTTTACTTTTATAGAAACTGTCCGACAAAATTAAGACAGAATCATTTGGTGCAAGCTCTTTGTTCCACAAATAAGGGAGCCGACCAATTGATATATTAATCGAACCATCCACATGACATTTCTCATAGTCAGTTGAATCGCGGACATCGAGTATTTTGCTGCTGTCAGGTATAACGCCTTTTTCATTTAGCGCTTTTTCGTCGACATAAGTTAAATTTTTTAGGGGTGAGAATCTTCTATAAATGAACCACATTACGAATAAACCAGTTAGAGCAATTAAAATCAACATATCCTAACCTCCCCAATCCGTTTAATAAGGTACGCATATTCTATTGCAATATGGATGACCACACTTTAATCGCTGTAAAAATGAGTAATACAACAAGCCCATATCGCAAATATTTCACGTTTATTTTAGAGCTGATTCTAGATCCAATTGGAGCACCGATCAGGCTGCCCAATACAACAAATACAGTTGGCCATATCGGAATGGAACCAGCGGATAGCTTGCCGATTACGCCGCCAATTGCCGACACAAATACGATCGCTAATGATGAGGCAATGGTTGTCCTTGTCGGAATTTTTAAGACCGTCAACATTATTGGGATTAGAATAAAAGCACCACCTGCTCCAACAACTCCTGACACAATGCCAACAATGAAAGCAGACGTTACCGCAATGAGCTTATTAAAAGTGATTTCATTTATATTTAATTGTTGTTTTCCCCGGTTTGGAACGAGCATTAAAACAACAGCAATAACCGATAATGTTCCGTATATAATATTAATGGCATCTTCATTAAGAAATCGTGATCCGAATCCGCCTATTAAACTGCCCATTAATATACTGCTGCCCATATAAACAACAAGACCTTTATGAATGACTGCTGTTTGATTGCTTTTTTGACGGAAAGCGATAATCCCAGCTAACGAAGCGAAGAAAACTTGAAACATGCTGATGGATGCAACTTCTTTTGCCGTAAACTGCGCTAAGCCAAGACTGGATGGAACATATAATAAAAGGGGAAAATTTATTATGGCCCCGCCTATGCCAAGTAGTCCCGAAAAAAAGGAACCAACAAAACCGAGCAGCGTCATGATGATGTAAAGGATAATGTCCATAAAAACTCTCCTTGTTGGAATGCAATAAGTAAGGTATAATTAAAACCAAGTAACTTCATGTGAAATGAGGTATTTATGAAATGAAAAGTATATTCAAAAAAATATTTGAAGATAAATGCCCGACCTGCAATGAACCCTTGCTGTCAATCAATGAAAGCTTGTCCAGCACCAAGTATTGTGAGCATGGACATTACAAAGAAGAAAATTACAGCTCCCTAGGTGTAAGAATTATATATGACGTCTTAGAATAAGCGAACACGCTCTACCGTGTTCGCTTATTTTTTGTTATCGGTCAGTTACAAAAAAATCTCCAAAAGGCCTATTACAATGAGTATCATACCGCCGATGAGAGTAGAATATTTACCTAACCATGTTCTAGCAATCTCATGTCCAATCCGCAATCCGATAGCAACGGTTATTAGTGAAAATATACCAACTGAAATTGCAGTCATTATCGGTGACGCACCACTAACACCTGCTCCAAATCCTGTAGCGATACAATTTAATGATAAAGCAAAACCTAATGAGATCGTTTCCTGCCAAGTAATAGATCTTTCCGAATCACTTGTCTCACGTAATGGACTTGTTGCAACCCTTGTCCTCTGTTTAGGCAATATGCTCCAAAGACCTAGAAGTATGATGACAGAACCACCAATTAAATCTGCATGCTTTTGACTCATAAAACCAGATATAAGGTGACCCATTGTTATGGCTAAATATGCTGCAGCCATGGCCAATATGGCAATAAACAAGTTTGAGACAATTGGAATTTTTGTTGATCGTGTGCCAAAGGATACACCAATTCCTAAATTATCAATATTAGAAGCCAGTCCAATGAGAATGATTGAAATTAAATGCATAACTATACCTCCTCTACCATCCATTCTACTAAGTAGAGTATGCTAGAGAAGGTTATTAAGCTTGTGTTCTTTTACCGACTTTTCACGAGCAGCTCAATCGCTTCTTTAACCAGCTTATTCGCATCGCCGCCAGCAGACTGTTCTTCAATAATACATTGATGAAGGTTTTCCGCAACAATTTGGGCCATTGCTTTATCTGCTGCATTACGTACTGCTGACAGCTGGCTTACTACGTCCTTGCAGGATTGCTGTTCATCCATCAATCTCAATACGCCTCGAACCTGACCCTCTATTCTTCTTAGTCGTGTTTTTATTTCATCGGTATAAACATATGCCATGTTCTTAACCTCCCATTCGATAACGTGTACATGTATGGGTATATTATAAACCAAAAAAGAGTATCATTTCATTGATTATATAAATAAATTCACTTTTGCATCGGTGGCGTCGCCTAAGTAACCGGCTACACCAGCAAGTTGAATATCATCAATCAGCTCTTCACGCTGCAAACCAAGAAGATCCATTGTCATTGTACACGCAACAAGCTTAACCCCTTGCTCCTGCGCAAGTTCAATGAGCTGCGGCAGTGATAACGCATTATGCTTCTTCATAACATGCTTAATCATTTTAGGTCCCATGCCGCCAAAATTCATTTTGGATAAGCCTAGTTTTTGCGGTCCTCTTGGCATCATCCAGCCAAAGGCTTTTTCAAGAAGCCCTTTTTTGGTATGGATTGCTTCATCCTTGCGCAAAGCATTTAGTCCCCAAAAGGTGAAAAATATAGTTACCTCGTGATCATAAGCAGCTGCTCCATTTGCAATAATAAAAGCAGCTATCGCTTTATCAAGTTCCCCGCTGAAGAGGACTATCGTTGTTTTTTCAGTTACTGCTTCCATTTATGTTCTCCTCTCCATAATAAAATTCAGTTAAATTTTTTTCACAAGAAATGTGAACACGCCGTTTTCTTCCGTATGCTGCACGAGTTCATGATTTGTTTTTCTAATCCAAGCCGTAAAATCATTTAAAGAACCTTTATCGGTTGATAATACCTCCATAAATTGTCCAGGCTTCAATCCATCCAGTGCTTTTTTTGCTTTTACGATTGGCATCGGGCAAGCCAGCCCTTTGGTATTAACGATTAGATCAGCTTTCATTATTCATTTCCTCCTTTAATTATCGTGAACGGCACAACGATTGGGGCCGATTTCCATTTCGCGCTGCTCTTCTTCGTCAGGTGTGATTTTCCCCATATTCGTTTGGCGTATTTCTTGGTAAGCGTTCGGATGCTGCGGCAGATTGTTGGTCACCATGCTGCGAAACGCAGCTTCATCCGATATTTGCAAGCCTGTATTGTTTTTATATACATCGGATAAAACAGCGGCTACCCGCCCATCTTCTCCAAGCTCCGAGAACTTTCCGAAGTGTGCAGGAAGTATAATTAAATCCTGAGACAACTCCGGATAACGACTATATAACGTTTGACGAAGATCACCAACCCAATCTTCAGCGAGTCCAGCCAAATCTGGTCGTCCAATGGATTCAATAAATAAAATGTCACCAGTTAGCAAATACTGATCATCTACTATAAACGATGTACTGCCGATCGTATGACCAGGTGAATAAATGGGTTGAATTTTTAAAGTGGTATTGCCTACCTCAATATCGTGACCGTTCTCAAGTTTCGCGTATTCAAATGTGACTTCTGCAGCATCTTTTGGAGGAAGCCAGTACGTTGCAGATTGTTGTTCTGCAAGCTTACGGCCGCCCGAGATATGATCCGCATGAAGATGGGTATCTATCGCATGCATAATGCGATACCCATTGTCCTTCGCAAATTGCTCCAATACATTCGTCATTCTAGGGGCATCTACGACAGCAGCTTCACCGTCTGATACGATCATGTAGGACAAACAGCCTTTACCCATTCGTACAAACTGAAAAATAGTACCGCCTTGGCGCAAATCGCCAATTTTTACGGGCTCCAAATGCTCGCTCCACGACTTCATCCCACCCTGCAAGTAATAAACATTAGACCTGCCTGCTGCCACGAGCAACTCTCCAACAAATATAGAAGAACCTTCTTTGGCGCATACAACCAGCACTTTTTTGTCTAATGGAATTTGTTCGATTATCTCCTCTACTCCCTCTAGCAGTTCAAAGTAAGGAATATTGAGAACCTCTATTCGACTTCCTTCGATTTTCCAATTCGCAAAGTCGCTTTCACTACGTACATCAAGGATGAAGAGATCTTCTTTTTTGCTTAAAATAAGTTTTGCTAGCTGCCCGGCACTCATTTCATTTAACTGGTTTGATGAACTCATGGTGTATTCCTCCTACTATGATGAGTGAGTGGTATTACTGTACATCATTCTCTAGTGGTCCTTCCCATTCGGACATACCTGGCAAGACATTGTACACAAGTTTGAACCCTTTATCAGCTAATAGCTGGCAAGCGATATCGCTGCGGGTGCCAGTGCGGCACACGATATAAAGCTCCTGATCAGGATCGAGTTCACTCGTTCGAATATCAAGCTCTCCTAACGGAATTGATTTGGCTCCAGGGATGTGGTTAAAAACATACTCTGCAGACTCACGTACATCTAAAATCATCATGTTCTCATTTGAAATAAGCTTCTTTATTAAATCTCCGTTGTTCATTGTCTTCAAATATTTGATTTCTTCTTTTATTTCATTCGGGTTGGATTTTCTAAGGTAATGCTTCAATACCTCGCCCTCCGTAAGCGTACCTAAGTATTGATGCCCCGCATTTCTGCTCCACCCTTGGATGTCTGCCAAAGATCCTTTGTCCGTGGCAACCACTTCAATGACTTGTCCAGAAAGAAGCTCATTCATTGCTTTTTTCGTCTTGATGATGGGCATAGGGCAAGCCAAGCCTTTGCAATCTATTGTTTTGTCTGCTTGAATGTGATTCATCATTTCTTGAACCTCCTTTGCGTTTATTAATAAATCATTTGAACAACATACCCACGGGGGTATCGAAAAAGGCGAAAAAATGACGCCGTACATATACCCCTATGGGTATAAGGCGTGATAAAAATATACATGTTTTAAATGCAGATGTCAACGTGGCATCACAAAAAAAAGACCGCCATTCAGCGGTCTCTTAGTAATCTCTTTCTTTATCCCTTTTTCTTCTTTCCTGATCTCTCTTCAAAGCACGCCTCAATTCATCTTTATTTTGATTTCTTTTAGGCAGCTTTCCGTTTATTTCAAATAATAAAATAACAATCATCGTTAGCAGTAAAACGACTATAAACCCCATCTCTTTCCTCCTAGGATAAAGCTATACTGGGCGCTCTGAAAATTAAAAGGTGAAATAAACAATAAAAGATCTACTCTTTTTACCAACGGACTCAGATCGCATAATGAAAGCATAAGCATTGATTGGTAAGAGGAGGAATGGATCATGTTGTTTCATAACTATGTAGCAGAAAGTTTATGGAGGGATCAGCAGCAAGCTTTGGATAAGAGAATTCGTAGAGGGGATTTTATTGATTATGATATCAAAGCAGCTTCACCCGATAAATCAATTATTAAAAAATGGTTATCAACACGTAAAAAAAAAGGGGTTAATCCTCAAGTATGAAGATTAACCTTATTGGCAATTAGGATGAATGATTAATCATCCAGCAAGGATTTCACAAATCGTAGTGCGAACAAAATGATATTAACCAAATCAAGATAAATATTAACGATCATCAGTGGAATATCTTTGTCTTCAAAACCTTCCTTGGACATACGGCTAAAGTCATAAAGTGTATAACCGATGAAAATGAGTAATCCAAAGCCGGCATAAATAGTCTCCATCATCCCTCCGAAAGGGAAAATAAATTGCATAAGACCGATAACGATAAGCCCAATTAATGATGCGAACAAAAACCCGCCAAGAAAGCGAAAATCCTCTTTGGAGTATGTAGCGTAAATCGCAAGGCCAGCATAAACGAGTACGGCAACGGCAACGGTTTGAATGACGACCGATGTACCCATGGAGGCGATATAATAGCTTAAAGAAAACTGCAAGGTTGCACCAGAAACAATCATAAACACGTACATCAGTGAGTAGCCAATTGCTGTTGATTTACGCAAAAACATGATGGCAATGATTAATCCAATCTCGACAATAAACAGTGGGATTCGTGCGGCGCTGGGAAGCATTGTTCCTATGTACATGCCGCCTACTGAAACAATTAAGGCAAAGAAAAAGGTTAGCATTAATTTTTGCATCGGTTTACCATAACCGCTTGACTGTGTATAGCTCATCTTATTTTTCTCCTGTCATCCATATTTATGGATCAATAATAGCATGAAAAGCGTGAATACAAAATGTTCTTTTTATTTTTTCATAATGGATCTCGTCCATGCGATATGTAATCCGGCTCTTTCCATATTATGTTGACTGCTTGATCCGAAGCTAGCCTGTGCTACGACGAGCTCACAGCCTGCAAGATGCGCTTCATGTAGACGCCTGCTTAATAGTGCTGTTTGCAGCCCTTGATTTCTAAATGTAGGGGCAGTAGCCGCTAGAGCACACGAGGCGATTCCATCCTCATTCATATGCATGACACCTACACTAGCAGGTATGTCATTTAAATACGCTAGATAGATTTTCCACCCTTTTCGATTCAGTAAACCAATATTGTTATTAACAAAATGGTGTTTATCGGACAATGACATGCCTGATCCTAGGCAATGGATTTCAGCATAATGATCGAACTCCTCCTCGGTTATGACTTCCGAAATCGTGATATGAGGATGCAAAACAGGTTTCTCTTCACTTGGCAGTCCATAAAGAACAGAATGAAAGCCATTTTGTCGAAAACCGAGCTCTGCCAATTTCCCAAACAGAGCAGCTGTGCATTTTATAGGATCCAAATCAATTTGAAAGCTTCTGTCTCTTGCTTCATAAAACTTGATAATCTCCTCCAGCTTGTCGCTGTCCTCATCGCCCAAACCTTTTACCGAATTAAAAATGCCCCAAGGCATTGTTTTTATATAGTAAGCTGCAGCTTGGCCATAATGAGTAATCTCGACTCCTTCAGGATTGCCTGGTCTCTCCCCTATGGAACTAATTCTTGATGTAAGATATTCCATTTCTGATTGCTGTATTCGTTTAATTAACACTTCATTCAAAATGGGAAGTTTCATCTCCATCCATCCTTGCGCATTATAATGGGATTCATCTGAAAAGTGAAATCTGCATTAACATTCATAAAGAACATTTCCTGTCTGTGATAAGTCATAGCCGGAAATAGCTGCAAGCTCCTGTTGAAATGAAGCGGACTTCAAAATTTCGATAATCAAGTTAATGAGATCGCTATTCTCTGAATTTTTCATAATGACAAGATCGTAACGTTCACTAACTAAAGGAATAAAGTCCACTCCAGTTACGATCGCTGCTGCTTTTTCTATCCCAACTCCAACATCTGCCTCGCAACCCGCCACTTTTGCTGCAACGCCTAGATGATTTGTCAGTTCGTCCTCATAGCCGAGAAGCTCACGTGCCGAAATACGATGCAATCGAAGCTGTTCCTCTAACAATACACGAGCCCCGGAGCCTTTTTCTCGATTAATAATACGTAAGTCTGTCTGAACAAGATCGCTCCATCCTTTTAGGTTTCGCGGATTCCCTTTTTGGACAAATAATCCGGCTTTCCTAGATAGCAGATTAATAACAACGTATGACGAGCCGACGAGCAGCTTGCGTATGTACGGAATATTGTATTCGCCCGTATCGCCGTCTAACAGATGGGTGCTTACGACATCGGATTGCCCATTATACATGGAGATCAAACTGTCTAGACTGCCGGCATTAGACCGCAGTGGGCGAAGTGCGTGTGTATATTTCTCAATATGCCTTCCGAGTATGTCGAGGCTGATGTCTTGTCCTGTGATGACAATGGAGCGAGCGCCAAGGCTCTGGCGTGCTGTGCTTGCAGCATCTGGTTGAATAATTAAAGCGTCACGCAAGCTTTGCTGGTTCCCCTTTGAGCGCTGCTTATAGGCTTCTAAATCAGAAGCATCCACTCTCATTTGTTTACCTACTCGGTATGAGGCCAAATCCCCTTTTTTGATAAGATCATAAACGGTTAATTTGGATATTTTGAGCAGCTTAGAGATTTCCTCTGTCGTATAGGAAATATTTTCAGATATGTTAATCACCTCTTAAGGATTGTATGCAGTAATCATTATTGTAGCATAAACAACGGAAATACTGTGGTGATTCGCTTTACAAATCTATTTCCTTCACCTTATAATCGGAAAATGGATTATGTCTATTTATATCTAAACATAACGAAAGAGGGTATTAAATGATTGATTTACTTAAAAAAAGCTATGTTTTATTGTATTTGGTTATGATTATGGTCGTTGTAACGGCCTGTGGTTCGAATCAAACGAATCAACCAAGCTCCACCAATCAACCAGAATCAACAGCAATTAGTACGGAAACACCTGCTGAAAATGTTGATTTAACGATTTCGGCAGCTGCAAGTTTAACGGATGCGTTAAAGGAAATTGAAACACAATTTAAGGTAATTCACCCTAATGTAAAACTGAATTTTAACTTTGGCGCTTCAGGCGCTCTTCAGAAGCAGATTGAAAATGGCGCGCCTGCGGATCTTTTCCTCTCAGCTGCTTCCAAAAACATGAAGTCACTAGTAGATGCGAAGCTGATTGCTGAGGATAGCCAAACAAATCTCCTCTCTAATGGTCTCGTGCTCGTCACTTCAAAAACGTCAAAAACGCAGCTTGCAAAGGTTAATGATCTGTTGAACGCTGATGTCAAAACGATTGCAATTGGCATCCCAGAGAGCGTACCGGCTGGAAGCTATACGAAAGAAGCCTTGGAACAAGCAAAGCTATGGGATAGCTTGCAACCGAAGGTTGTTCAAGCGAAGGATGTCCGTCAGGTTCTTCAGTACGTTGAAACAGGCAATGCAGACGCGGGTTTTGTTTATAAGACTGACGCTTTAACATCAGATAAAGTCAATATTGTCCTTACCGTTGATCCTGCAACATACACGCCGATCACCTATCCGATTGGTATCGTTACAGCAACAAAGCATCTTCCAGAATCGAAGCAATTTTATGATTATCTTCAAACGGCAGAGGCAATGGCTGTGTTTGAAAAATTCGGTTTTTCGAAGCCATAATGCATGTAAGAAAAAGCAGTACTTAAAAAACCTCTATTCTTCCACTGGGAAGAATAGAGGTTTTTTACTTATGTCTGCAATTTTATTAAGGGTTCAATATAAGCTTAAGGCCTTCAATTTTGAGCTGATCCATACGAATAACCCAGTTTTTAATGGATTCGCAAGTTTCTTCGTCTAGATTAAGAAGCTCTTTCATATCCTTTGTTAATTCTTTTTCATCGTCATTGTAGTCGCCGTCAGCGAATATGAGAAGCAGAATTTCTGCGAAAAAGATTTTTTTTACATGATCATCATTAATATTTACTAGTATATCTGCTAACTGCTTTTCGGATGAAAAGCTTATTACGGCTTGCTGCATATCCATCTCTTGCATATACGATTGAAGAAATCCTTGTTCTTTCTTGTGAATGAACCCATCAGCATTTGCTGCAAGATGTGCTAATTCGAGAAATGCTTCTTTTTGCTCCTTGGTTTGTAGAAAATGTAAAAACATAAGGTCCACTCCCTTCATTCGAAAATATTTACTCATACTCTTATTCGACATGATTTGACTATTTCCTACTTGCTGCTTATCTTTTCTATTTCAATAAATGTTTTGTAGCCTGCTATTTTGTTTAGTTTTATATCAAAAGGATGGTGGTCTTCATGAAACAAAAATTCAACACGATGCAATTTATAAAATGCTTATACAGCCGTTTTCGTGAGGATGATGTGCCTGCGCTTGGCGCACAGCTGACGTATTATTTGATCTTATCGTTTTTCCCCTTTCTTATATTTATGGTCAGTTTGCTTAGCTTTATCGAAATGTCTGGCGATAGCGTGATCGCAGAGTTTATTCGCCTTCTACCTGCAGAAGCAAGTGATACGATTAGCGGAATTCTTGCTGAAGTTGTAGATAACAGCAGCGGAACACTGCTGTCATTCGGTATGATTGCGACCATTTGGTCTGCCTCAAACGGTATTAATGCGATTTTGAAAGGATTGAACAAAGCGTACGATGTTGAGGAACAGCGACCGTTTTGGAAGGTACGCGGAATTTCGCTGCTATCAACAATTTTTTTAGTGGTCGTTATTGTTTTGGTCATGGTTATGCTTATTTTCGGTAAAGCTATTGGCGAATACTTATTTAAGTGGCTTGATTATCCAAATGGATTCGAATGGATTTGGAATGTATTGAAGTATGTCATACCAATTTCCGCAATGACAGCCGCCTTTTCCTTGCTTTATTGGATTGTTCCTAACAGAAGGCTGAGCTTAAAAGAAGCTGTGCCAGGTGCTTTATTTGCAACTTTTGGTTGGATTGCGACTTCACTTGTTTTTCAGTTCTATATGAACAATTTTGGGAACTATTCGAAAACATACGGCAGTCTTGGCGGAGTAATCATCCTGTTGATTTGGCTCTACATTAGCTCTATCCTCATCATGCTTGGCGGTGAAATCAATGCTACGCTTGCTTCAGCAAAAAGCATAATTCCACCCAATAACTCGGCTAGACATCGCTTTCGCATTCCGCTTAATCAGAATAAGGATATTAAAACGATAACATAAGTGGGAAATTTACAGCCTTGAACAGATACTGGGCGATGATTAACCTTAAATGGATTATAGGCATATGCTGAATAATCTGATTTTGAGGAGTAATGCTGCATGTATCAAATTGAACAAAACACGATTAACTACGCATATCCATACTCGGATGTTTTCGCAACCAGTGTAAGATTGATGCAGAGCGAACAGCCGCTCACTTTTGTTCTCGTTCATGGCTCCTGGGCGGATGCGAGCTTTTGGAATGGCATCGGTTATGAATTAACCAGTATGGGCCATACCGTGTTCGCGCCTGAATATCCCGGGCATGGTGCAGATCCTAATAAAAACGTCACTCATGAAATGATAAGTCATTCTGTTGCTGCTTCTATTGCGTCAAGAAATCTTCAGCAAATCATACTTGTGGGTCATAGCTTCGGAGGCTCCGTTATCCAAAAGGTTGCAGAGCTGATTCCAGAGCGTATTAGGAGGCTCGTGTTTTTGGATGCTTTTGTATTAAACGATGGTGAAATGGTCGCCGATGAATTTCCAGCCCCTGTAAAAGCTAGTTTCCAGCAGCTTAGGGAAAGCTCGAAGGATGATACGATCATGCTGCCATTTTCGCTGTTTCGTGAAACTTTTGTTAATTTGGCAAGCCTCGGCTTAGCAGAGAAAATGTACAGTATGGTAAGTCCAGAACCAGCAAAACCTTTTTATGAAAAACTCGATCTTAAAGTATTTTATAGTTTGAATATGCCGAAAAGTTATATTTTCTTAACGGAGGATAATGTTCTTCCACAGTACAACAGCGAATATGGATGGCATCCGCATATGTCCAACCGACTGGGCTTGTTCCGATACATCCAAGGTCATGGCGATCATATGTCAACTGCAAAGACGCATCCTGAGATGCTTGCTCATCGTATCTATGAAGCTGGAAGAGATTAAACGGATAAATCAGATTGAAGAAAATATAAACGTTATTTCAAAAGCATCAAGTGAAACATAAAAAGCGCGTGCCGATTAAATATCGGCACGCGCTTGTTGTGTTGCTTCTCTCATAAATGTAAAAGGTTATTTAAGGAACGAATTGCTGGACGATGCGTACGATTTCCCCGTTCTTGATCGTCATATGATAAGGAAAGCTCTTCATATCGAAGTCGTCTTCCGTATTGATGAGTTCAATAAACTTTTTAACTGAAATCGGTTCATTCCAAACAATATCTGCTTCATTAATATTGCCCGTTCGATTATAGATTTGCATAAGCACCTCAGCGTTATCGGCTATCGGTAAGTCACGCAATGTTTCATCATCATTCTCAATGTAATAACCATCTGGCGGGGCATCGAGCCCAGAATCCTTTTCACGCTCAAGGAAAATTTTTGTCGCTGCATCACCCTCGTACCAATCGATTTGGTCGATAGATAATGTGTAATGATTATTTTCCCCTTTTGTCATTGAAACGTAGCCAGTTATCATATCCGGTGTTTGTTCTACCGGTGTATATTCACGGCCTCCCGCCGGCGCAAAGCTAAAGGCCGTGAGACAAGCTATCGCAACAGTTGCGATCAATACATATTTTTTCATAGCGCAGACGCTCCTTCTATATGGTATATATTCTTATTCGGCTTACTTATACAATATAACGAAATGGGGGTGCAGAAAGTTACAGAAAAGCTACAAAAAAAAATAGATTTTAAAAAGAAAAACCTGCGCTGTACGCAGGCATTTACCTAAATAACAAATAGTTCCATAAACTGCTGTACGGGCGTGTTCTCTAATACGTTTTGGTCTTGGCAAAGCTCTAATATCGCTTGTGTTTGCTTGGATGGGAACCTGCTCTTCAAACTGGCATCAAACTTCGCAAGCAGAAGCGGTATGGCTTCCTGACGTCTGCGCCGATGGCCGATTGGGTATGCAATCTCGATCTTCTCAGTGGATGTTCCGTCTTGGAAAAACACTTGAATGGCATTGGCAATCGAGCGTTTATTAACATCCAAATAATCATGTGAGTAAGTGATATCTTCAGTCGTAACCATTTTCTTGCGAAGCTCATCGATACGACTGTCACTCGCATAATCATCCTCATAATGATCGGCAGTTAAATGTCCATGAATCAGGCCAATTGCGACCATATATTGAATGCAATGGTCACGATCCGCAGGATTATGGAGCGGTCCTGTTTTATCGATGATTCGCAGTGCGGACTTATGTGTAGTAATGATTATTTTATCAATTTCATGCCATCTGTCATTCACACTCGGGTGCAGCAAGATAGCAGCCTCCACCGCAGTTTGGCCATGGAATTCAGCGGGGAAAGATATTTTAAACAATACGTTTTCCATAACATAAGCTTCAAAATCCCGTTTAATGGAAAAGGAATTCCCTTTAAACAGCACATCATAAAATCCCCATTCCGGCGTAGTTAGTGCAGCGGGATAACCCATCTCTCCTTTTAGCGCCATCAATGAAAGCCTAAGCGCGCGAGCTGTGGCATCGCCGGCTGCCCATGACTTTCTCGAACCTGTATTTGGCGAATGACGATAAGTACGAAGCGGATGACCATCAATCCACGCATTGGATAAAGCATCAATAATTTCATCTGTCGTCCCGCCTAGCAGCGCAGTCACTACAGCAGTTGAGGCAATCTTTACGAGAATAACATGATCGAGCCCTACGCGGTTAAAGCTGTTTTCAAGTGCAAGAATGCCTTGAATTTCATGAGCCTTGATCATAGCCGAAAGCACATCTCTCATGACAAACGGCGGTTTGCCCTCGGCTATGTTTTTCCTGCTTTCATAGTCCGCAGCAGCTAGTATAGCTCCAAGATTATCTGATGGATGGCCCCACTCCGCTGCAAGCCAAGTATCATTGTAATCGAGCCAGCGGTTCATACATCCAATGTTAAATGCTGCAGTGATCGGATCAAGCTGAAATGAAGTTCCAGGAACACGAGCTCCATTCGGAACGAGAGTTCCCGGTACGGCCGGGCCTAGCAGCTTCGTGCATTCGGGATACCTAAGCGCTAACAACCCGCAGCCAAGCGTATCGATGAGACAATATCGAGCGGTATTATAAGCTTCTTCGCTAGCTATCGTATAATTTGCAGCATATTGTGCAATAGCAACCAACACTTGATCCGGCTTTGGCCTCTCATTACTCTTTAAAGTGGACATTATTTTCGCATCCCCCTCCTCATTTAGGATCGTTGCTCGATAGGCAGCCAAGGCAGCAAATCACTGCCTATATAATCGGCATTTGGACGAATGATTCGATTGTTTGCACGTTGTTCAATGATATGGGAAGCCCAGCCGCTGGTACGAGAAATAACGAAGATCGGTGTAAAAAGTGAGGTTGGAATGCCCATAAATCGATAGGCTGACGCGCTGTAAAAATCCAAATTGGCAAATAGTTTTTTCTCTTGCAGCATTATTTTCTCTATAGACTCGGAAATTGGATAAATGATTGAATTCTCAGCCCCTGCAGAGAGTCTATTTGACCAGTATTTAATAATATCGGATCGTGGGTCAGAAACAGAATAAACACGATGTCCAAAGCCCATAATTAATTTCTTGTCCTTCAGCATTTGCATAATTCCGATCTCGGCTTCGCGCACGCTGCCGAATTGTTCAATCAGCTCCATCGCGGCTTCGTTGGCACCGCCGTGAAGAGGTCCACGGAGTGTGCCAATGCCAGTCGTAATGGCGGAATACATATCTGATAAAGTAGATGCAGTAACACGTGCTGCAAATGTAGAAGCGTTGAATTCATGCTCCGCATACAATACAAGTGAAACATCAAAAGCTTTCTCATGAAGCTCGTTCGGGCGTTGATCATGAAGCAGCTGCAGAAAATGTCCAGCAACACTTTGTTGATCTGTCTCTGTATCAATCCTTCTCCCACTCTTCTGATAATGATACCAATATAATAAAATAGAGGCGCTGCAGGCTATTAATCTATCAGCGATGTGGGAAGCGTCACGCTCCTCATTTTCTGGTTCGAACGCAGCTAACGCCGAAACCCCCGTTCGAAGCACATCCATTGGATGTGTGCTGCTCGGCAGCTGCTCCAATATGTTCAATACACCTGCTGGCAGTTGTCTAAGTGACGCAAGCTTCTTCCTGTAATCTTTTAACTGGACATCGCTTGGCAAGGCTCCATATAACAGTAAAAAAGCAGTTTCTTCAAAGCTGCCATGAAGGGCGAGATCATCAATCGAATAACCTCGATAGGTTAAGCCCTTTCCTGCTTTTCCGACTGTCGAAATCGAAGTCTGTCCCGCTATAACGTCGGCGAGACCGCCTTGTTTTTTAGTTGTCATGACGGTTCTCCTCCTCTTTGACTCCATAAAGCTGATCCAGCTTCTCTTCGTAGCTCAAATAATCGAGGAGGTCATAAAGCTCTGCTCTAGTTTGCATAACATTTATGACATTTTTCTGTGTTCCTTCTTGTTTTATCGTTTCATAGACATGAAGAGCTGCTGCTGACATTGCGCGAAAGGCGGATAACGGATAAAGAGCTAAGCTGACACCTGCATGCTCAAGCTCATTTATCGTATACAGCGGAGTTTGCCCGAACTCCGTAATGTTTGCGAGTATAGGAACCTTCACCGCATCAGCAAAGGCTTGATAATCCTCAAGTTTTGTTATTGCCTCAGGGAAAATCATATCTGCTCCGGCCTCCACACATGCGCATGCCCGTTCAATCGCTGCTTCTAACCCTTCTACCGCAAGCGCATCCGTGCGAGCCATAATGACAAACTGATCATCTTCTCTTGCGTCTGCAGCTGCTTTAATCCGATCAATCATTTCCTCCTTGCTTACGATTGCTTTGTTAGGGCGATGCCCGCAGCGTTTAGCCAGGATTTGATCTTCAATATGAACGCCGGCGGCTCCCGCACGGTTCATCAGCTTAATCGTTCGCGCAATTTGGAAAGCTCCTCCAAAGCCCGTATCCACATCTACGAGCAGCGGCAGCTCTGTAACACTCGTTATTCTTCTTACATCCTCAAGACAATCCTGCAGCGTTGTAATCCCAAGATCAGGCAGACCGAACGACGCATTAGCAACACCTGCACCAGATAAATACAAAGCGCGAAACCCTGCTCTTTCCGCCATTATTGCCGAAAAGGCATTAATAGCGCCTGCGATCTGCAAAGGCTTCTCGACTTGAAGCGCCTCGCGAAATCGCTCTCCGGGAGTATGACCCATCTCGCCACCGCCTTTTTAGAAATCATAATGATTTGAGTATTTTGCCGCTAATTACGATTCGGTGAATTTCGTTTGTTCCCTCGTAAATTTGAGTGGCTTTCGCATCTCGGAACAGTCGTTCTATCGTTGATCCTTGCAGGCAGCTGTCTGATCCGAGCATTTGCATAGCCTGGCTAGTCACTGCAACTGCTGTATCAGATGCGAACATTTTGGCCATGGATGCTTCCTTCGTACAAGGCAAACCTTCTTGATGCAAATACGCCGCGCGATAAACGAGCAATCTCGCTGCCTCTACTTTAGCTGTTATGCCAGCGAGTTTAACTTGCTGATGCATTGCCTTCTGATCTGGCTTTAACAACAATGAAGCCTTCGGTTGGAAGCGGTCATTTAGAATGTTTAGTGCAGCTTGCGCAATTCCGAGCGCTTGGGCGCTGATTCCGATACGTCCGCCATCAAGGGAGCCTTTGGCTATGGAAAAGCCTTTGCCTTCTTCGCCAAGTCTCTGGGAAACGGGTATCCTTAATTGATCAATTATTAGCTCACAAGTATTCGATCCGTGCAAACCTAATTTTTTTTCTTTTCTTCCGATCGTTAGCCCTTTTGTTTCACTTTCAATAATAAAAGCGGTAATGCCGTATGCCCCTTTGCTTGCATCAGTCACTGCAAATGCAACATAAACATTGGCCGCGCCGGCATTCGTGATAAATACCTTTGATCCGTTCAAAACATAATATTCTCCGTCTAATACTGCTGTTGTTCTTATAGAGGAAGCGTCCGAACCCGCGTGAGGCTCTGTTAACGCGAAAGCGCCTAAGCGCTCACCCGAAGCAAGCTTGGGAACATAGCTTGATATTTGAGTAGGCGTACCATAATGCAGGATTGGCAAAGTGCAAACCGAAGTATGAACGGACAAGATGACGCCAAGCGCTGCGCTTATCTTTGATATTTCGTTAACCGCAGCAATATAGGAAATAAAATCGCAGCCTGCTCCTCCCCATTGCTTAGGAATTGGAATGCCCATAAAGCCTGCTTGTGATAGTTTTTCAATGAGAAGGCTGGGAAATTGATCATGTTGCTCCATGATCGGCACAGCGCTGACTACTTTTGTCTCAGCAAAATGTCGTACCGCTTGTTTTAGCTCTAATTGTTCCTTTGAAAGTCGGAGTTCCATCGCCCGTCTCCCTTCGGATGTGCCTATTCCTTCTCATTTGAGTACACATAAAAGCCGCGTCCGGCTTTCCTGCCTAGCCAGCCAGCCTGCACATATTTGCGCAGCAGCGGGCATGGTCTATACTTTGAATCGCCGAATCCAGCCTGAAGTGTCTCCATGATTGCTAAGCAAGTATCGAGCCCAATAAAGTCGGCAAGCGCAAGCGGACCCATCGGATGGTTCATGCCAAGCCTCATCACTTGGTCTACAGCTTCAGGCTCAGAGACCCCCTCATACACCGTGTAAATCGCTTCATTTATCATAGGCATCAGAATTCGATTGGAGACAAAGCCTGGGAAATCTTGAACCTCAATCGGCGTTTTCTTGATTGTGAGCGTCAATGCTTTTATTTTTTCAAATGTATCGCTCGAAGTCTCAAGACCTTTAATAATTTCGACTAATGGCATAATAGGTACGGGGTTCATGAAATGCATGCCGATTACAAGTGAAGCTCTTTTTGTTGCTGAAGCTATTTCTGTAATTGATAACGAGGATGTATTGGTAGCCAAAATGGCATTTGGTTTACAAATTTGATCAAGCTTTTCAAAAAGCGCTTTTTTCATCGTCATATTCTCTGGCGCAGCTTCAATCATTAGATCAGAGCGATTGGCGCACATTAAGTCTGTCGAAGGTATGATGGATTTTATGGTCTGGGTTCGATCAGCCTCGCTAATATTTCCTTTGGCGGCAAGTCGAGTCAGCGAAGTATTAATTGAGGCAATCCCCCTTGCCACGGCAGCTTGCTCAATATCGTAAAGGGTTACCTGCAACCCATTTTGCGCTAACGTCTGTGCAATTCCGCTGCCCATTTGTCCAGCTCCAATTACGGTAACGGTTTGGATAATCATGAGCACCCCCTTTGCCTTAGCCCTCCACCTGAATGAGCATGGCATCACCCTGGGCTCCGCCGCTGCAGATGGCAGCAATGCCTAAACCGCCGCCGCGGCGCTTCAATTCATAAATTAAAGTGAGTAAAATTCTTGCGCCGCTTGCACCGATTGGATGGCCAAGCGCGATCGCACCGCCATTCACATTGACCTTCTCCTCATCCCAGCCTACTATTTTTCCGCAGCTGAGGATGACAGAGGCAAACGCCTCGTTCACCTCAAATAAATCAATGTTTTTTAAAGGAATGCCCGTTTTTCGCAATAGCTTTTGGATTGCAAGCGCTGGAGCAGCAGCTAAATTAGGAGCACTCGCACCAATGGTGCTATGTCCGATAATTTTGGCAAGCGGCTTGTGTCCGCCTCGTCTCGCTTCTTCCTCCGACATGAGGAGCATAGCGGCGGCGCCGTCATTCACACTCGGAGCATTCCCAGCCGTAATCGTACCGCTCGGACCATGAATCGGTTTTAGCAGCGCAAGCTTCGACAAATCCGTGTTAAAACGTGGTCCTTCGTCGATGGCCAAGATAGCGTTTGCAGAAGTGTAGTAAGGCTGAACTTCATCCTCAAATAATCGCAGATTTGCAGCTGAGCTCGCACGGTCATGACTCCTTAATGCCCATTCATCTTGTTCCGTTCGGCTAATATTATGATCTGTTGCAATTTTGTTGCCATAAACAGCCATCAGTACATCTTCGAAAGGACAAAGCAGACCATCATGAATCAATAAATCCGTCAGTTCGGCATTTCCCAGCTTGTTTCCCCATCTAGCCGTTCGAACAGCAAATGGCGCCTGACTCATGCTCTCCATTCCGCCAGCTAATATTATGTTTGCATCTCCAGCACGTATGATCTGATCTGCCATAGAGATGGCTCGCAAGCCTGAAGCACAAACTTTGTTAATCGTTTCCGCTGGAACGCTCCAATCGATTCCGGCAAGAATGGCAGCTTGTCGAGCTGGATTTTGGCCGCAGCCTGCTTGAAGCACCATTCCCATCATGACGGCATCAGCTTGACTTGCGTGTATGCCCGTTTGCTGCATGGCTCCTTTAATGACGGCAGCGCCCAGCTCAACTGCTTTCTCATTTTTGAACATGCCGCCTAGCTTTCCGAATGCTGTTCGTTTCCCTCCTATAATAACGGTCTGGCGCATGGTGATATACCTCCTACTCCTTCAGCATCCGATGGATGCAATCCACTTCCATCCCGCCTGTGCCAAGCCCCGTTTCCACACATTTTGCATCCCTTAAAAACCGTTCCATCCGATATTCTTGCATATAGCCATAACCGCCAAATATTTGTACAGCCTCAATCGCAACGGCAACAGCCATTTCTGCCGCGAACTTACGCGCGATGGCGGCTTCCTTTGCAAAACTTAAGCCTTCATCCTTGCGCCACGCCGCTTGATAAGCGAGAAGCCTGGCTGCTTCCAGCTGAGTTGCCATATCTGCAAGCTTGAAAGAGATGCCTTGCTGCTTTCCAATTAAATGACCGAATTGCTTGCGTTCCTTGGCATAGGCAGCTGCAGCTTCAAAAGCTCCTTGGGCAATGCCAATGGATTGCGCAGCTGCACTCAAATGCCCGATATCGATGGAATTCAAAATGATTTCAAATCCTTGACCATCTTTTCCGATTTTGTTTGTCTCAGATAACTCACATTTATCCAGCTTCACATTTGAAATGTGGAAAGAACGCAATCCCATCGTTCGTACTCGCTGCCCAATTTGCCATCCAGCTGTACTCGTTTCTATTAAAAAAGCAGTACATAACGATTTCTTTCGTTTTAACTCCGTCTTTGCAATAACAATGCAATAATCCGCAATATCTCCATGAATGACACATTTATGCTCGCCACATAGCTCCCAGTGATCTCCTCGTCGACGTGCTGAAATGCTGCTGCTCAATCCCTCGTTCCCCACTACTGTCGATGGCAGAGCGCATCCACCCAGCTTTACACCTTTTGCGAGGTCCTTAAGATACAAAGCTTTTAAAGCGTCGCCGCCAAAAGTGAAAATCGGCATAGCAGCATAAACCGTATGGGCGGCAAGCTGAGCAGCTGTAGAAGCGCAGACACGAGCCAGTTCTTCTATCACAATAATGAAAGTCATCCAATCGCTGCCGGCACCGCCATTTAAGTCATCAATAGGTATGCCTGTTATGCCTAGTTTAGCCAGCTGGTCAAATAACGATCGATCATACTGCTCCTTCTCATCACGTTCGACTGCTCTAGTTGCAACCTCGCTTTCTGCAAATTCCCTTAACACTGCGCGAGTCATTTCCAGCTCATCGGATATAGAAAATTGCATCTCACTCCACTCCTTCTTATAAGAGGCATGGTTAGTGGACAATGTTCGACGGTATCCGCACGTATCGTAGTATATGAAGACAGACCGCTGAAAAATGACTTCGATCTCTCGCCTTATATGCAGCTTATCTTTAACATTTGAGCTCGGATAAACAAAAAAAAGCCAACCCCATTAGGTTGGCTTATACTATGTTTTGCTGTGAGCTATACACTTTGTTGAGTAATTACTCCACCCGGTTCGAAGGTCAGCAGCTTTGTAGCTATTTTATCAATGAAGAAACGATCATGGCTTACGGTGAGTACTGCTCCAGGGAAATGAATTAACGCCTGCTCCATCACCTGTATGCTGGTCAAATCCAGATGATTGGTAGGCTCATCCAATATGATGAGTTCGGCGCCGGACAGTAAACATTTTGCGAGTGCCACACGTGCCTGTTGACCGCCGGATAAACTTCCGATCACTTTTTGAAGGTCTGCTTCCGAGAACTGCAGCATAGAAAGAAATTTATTCACTTTCTTGCGAGGGGCATTAAGGCCAAGGCCATAGATGTTCACTGCATGGCTTACCGTATCCTTCTGATCGAGCTCGTCCCACATGCGATTGAAATAGGCGTAGCTTACGCCTTTGCTAAACTGCACGGCACCTGAATCAGCCGGTTCTTGTCCTGTTAACACTTTAATTAAAGTGGATTTTCCGCTGCCATTTGAACCGATAATAGCAATCCGGTCTTCCTTCTGGATATCAAAGCTGACATCTTGAAAGATAACACGCTCAGCATAGTTTTTGCTTATTGCATCGACAGTGCATAAGTTGTCTGGAAAACGCAAATTTTCATAAATATCAGTAATCAGAACGTTTACAGGATGCGGCTCTACTCTTTTCTTCATATCAGCCAGCTTCCGCGACAGACGATCTTTGGAAGACTTCCTGCTCGAACGGTTGTCGATTTCTTCGGCTTCCATAAGCAGAAGCTCCTCTTCCCATTCGAACTGCCGATCAAGTTCTTTCTTGCGCAGCTTCTTCTTCCGAATATAATCGGTATAATTGCCTTCGTATTCTTGAAAATGATAATTTTCAATCTCAATGGTACGAGTCACTACCCGGTCAATAAACTGCCGATCATGAGATACCAAAATCATTGTGCCGCTAAAGCGATTTAACCATTGCTCCAGCCAAGCCAGCCCGTCGAGGTCTAGAAAGTTCGTCGGCTCGTCCAGCAGTACGACGTCTGGCAGCTCAATTAACATTTTGGCTAGTGCGGCGCGGTTGCGCCAGCCGCCTGACAATTGATCGATAGGCTGTTGACGCGATTGCTCATCAAATCCAAGCTTAGTGAGTACGGTATCGATCTCTACAGCAGCATTCCAGCCATTATGATGCTCCATCTGCTCGAAGAGATCTGCTTGACGATTCAGCAGCTGATCCATTTCATCAGCATCAACGGTAATACCAAGCTTTTCTCCGATTTCCCCAAGCTCGCGTTCGATGCTCCAAATATGCTCATAACAAAGCTCCAGCTCTTGTTTGACGGAACGATTGCCGCTAAGCTCTGAGAACTGTGAGAAGTAGCTCACCTTAACCTTCGGATCAACCTCTACCTTCCCTGCTGTAGGCTCTTCTCTGCCTAAAATAAGTTTAAATACGGTCGATTTTCCTGCGCCGTTACGGCCTATAAGACCGATTCGTTCCCCTTTGCTTATACGAAAATAAATATCTCGAAAAATAAGTGTATCTTCATACTTTTTCGTTACGTTCTCCAACCGAATGACGCTCATGTCGCTCACCTCTGTATATGGTTGTAAACCACTTTCGGGTGATGTGTCAAGCTAAGTGCAGCATACATCTATTAGACAGCTTTACAACAGCTTCACTGTACCATTGGTATAACCTACGATGACCTTAGTTGCCATACCGATAAACAATCCGTTATCGACGACACCAGGGATGAGATTTAATGTATGTTCCAGCTGTTCTGCTTGTGAAATGATACCAAACTGACAATCTACAATAAAGTTGCCATTATCCGTTACAAACATTTGATTTTCTTTCGTTCTCACTGTCGTCTCAGCGCCGAGATTACGCAGTTTTCTTATTGTCATTTCGTAACCAAACGGAACGATTTCTACCGGGAGCGGGAAACGTCCCAATTGCGCGACATGCTTGCTTTCATCTACGATGATAATTAGCTGCTTACTGGCGGCAGCTACGATTTTCTCTCGGAGCAGCGCGCCTCCTCCGCCTTTGATTAAGTTCCATTCGTTATTTACTTCATCTGCGCCGTCAATTGTCACATCAATTTGCTCAATCTCTGCGAATGGAAGCATCGTTATGCCAAGCTCTATCGCAAGCTCTTCAGAAGCTCTCGACGTAGCAATCGCCTTAATCGATAGGCCCTCCTTTACTTTTTGGCCGATTTTTTGAATCGCCCAATAAGCGGTTGATCCTGTTCCTAATCCCACGACCATTCCGTCCTTAAGAAACTCGACAGCTTTTTCGGCGGCTAATTTTTTTGAGTCCATTTATACAGCTCCTTCACTCAATCAATCGTATTTTGTAAAAAAATATTGTACTCACTATATTAATGGAGAGTCATCTCAAATGAACGCTATTTATGTCGTTAATTATTAATTTTCACATGCATCAACCGACAAACATCACATCACGAATCTGGTAGACTAGCAATTAGGTTGTCCCACCACAGAATAGGAGCGCTGATTATGCACACAATTTCGAATGAACAATTTACGAATGAAACGATTGCTTTTGACGGATTTAGCTTTATCGGGTGTACCTTTTCGAACTGCGTCATCATTATCACTACGCTGGACTTTAATTTTGAACGATGCTCTTTTTATGATTCTTCCCTGCACGTCAACCCGAAACTTCCCATATTCGCGATCTCTCACAAGCTTTCACAGTCTACTTATGATTCAGACACGAACTGTTATCAGAACGATTATAAGTATCCCCAAACCGTTGTAGAATTACCGGAAGCCGTCCATCGCTGATTCGGTTTAATTTTTCTAAACATACTATTCCCTAATAGGGAATGCAAGTCTGTAATCAAAGGATGCCCTATAAAAAAAATCGCGCTTCTTATCGAAGCGCGATTTTTTGTGCTATTCCTTAATCTAGTTAACGATTCGACTAGCCAATCGTTCGATTCGCAGCACAAGCTCCTGCATATGAAATGGCTTAACGACGTAATCATCTGCACCAATTTGTAGTGCATTGACGATATCAGAAGTATTATTGCGGGCCGTCAGCATGACGATCAACAGCTGTTGTTCAGGATAATTGAGGCGCAGCTCCTTTAATACCTCTAATCCGTCCAAATCAGGCATAGAGCCATCGAGCAGGATAATATACTTTTCACTCTCTTTGTACCAGTTGGAGGATAAGAACGTTCTACCGTCTGCATAACCTTCTGCTTTTACCTTCGTATGATTCGTAGGTTTCCAGTTAAAAAATCGATTGATGATAATCTCTCGGATTAATGGATCATCATCAACGACAATGATGTTTAATATCGATTCGTTTTTGGAATGGTTTAATGCCTTGGAATAAACAACCGTTTGGTTTCGTCCTCCGCGTTTCCCACTGTATAAAGCTTGATCCGCTTCATCTACCAGGGTAGCAGAATGGCTATTAAGTTCCGTTATTTCTGTGATTCCTGATGAAAATGTGACTTGAAAGTTAGAATCACTCGTTTGAAATTTAATAGCATTAAATTTAGTGCGCAGACGCTCCATAAGGTAAGCGGCTTGAACTGCATCCGTATTCGGTAAAATAAGAGCAAATTCTTCCCCGCCATATCGGCATAAAATGTCTCTTGGCCTGATCGCATGTTGTGTAGTTGCCACAAAGGCTTGAAGCACCTCATCCCCTTGAAGATGACCATAGGTATCATTTACAAGTTTGAAGTAATCCAAATCAATCATAACGAGTGAGAAAATATCGTTTGAGCGCTTAAAGCTGTCGATATGCTGCCGCATCATTTGATTGAAATGCTTGCGATTGTAAGCGCCTGTTAACTCATCAATAATGATCGAGCGTTCCCAGTCCATCTTCATCGCAAATCGATTGTCGATGAGAGCCTTAAGCAGCTCAACATCAAACGGCTTGGCAAGAAAGTCCATCGCACCGGATCGATAGGCGTTAACTTGTTTTTCGACGGATACATTCCCGCTGACCATAATAATCGGAATATGCTGCTGCTTCGCCTTATCAACGATTTGATTAAGAACATACATGCCGCTTCGATCGGGCAACACGATATCAAGAAGGATGAGATTAGGCTTCCATTCGTAGAACAGCTTTAAACCGCGCTCCGCATTCAGAGCAATGCTTACTGGATAATCATTTTTCTCTAAAACTTCTTTGACATAGGTTACAAATTCAACATCATCATCAATGACAAGTACACGATTGTGATGCTTTGAATGATCATCAAGGGAATCGGCCTGACCCTCATTTGCATTGTCGAGTCCGTCTAGCAGCTGCAGTACTTGAGGAAACATGGCCGTTAGTGGCAGCAAATGCTCTGACCACTCCTCGCGTATGTACGTTTTTTTGCTTTTTTCAGAAAACAATTGTTCTTTGGATTCCGAAAACTTTTCAACCTCACGCAGCCCAATCGTACCGCTTGTCCCTTTAAGATTATGGAAAAATCGATGAATATCTTGTTCCTCAACTGCTGTCTGATTGGACCAATCATCGATCGTCTGTGTAATTCGCTGTTGAATCAGTTGTTTATATTTTTCCGTCTTCATGAAAATGGGCTCCCCCAATTATCGCAGCAAACGAGAGATTGCTGCACTTAGTCTGCCAGGTAAATAGGGTTTCACAAGGAATTCATTAATTCCCCATTGTGCAGCTTTTTCTTTCTCTTCGAATGCGCTCGAAATGATGATTGGCGTATTTAGCAATACATCGGATTTCTTGATTTTGCTAATAATATCCCAGCCGGTAATTCCTGATTCCAGCATCAGATCGATGACCACGATATCCGGTTTGAGCTGTTCAATTGCATTAATAGCCAATCCACCTTCTGTGAACAGGTGAACATGAAATCCACTAGACCTCAATTCATCACGGAGTAAAGTGGACAAATTAAGGTCGTTTTCAATCAGCATCACTTGAATGGACGTCTCAGAAGAAGTATTTTCCTTCAACTCATCGTTTTGTATTCGTTCTTGCTGCTTAGCCAGTGGAAGCGTCACGATAAAGGTACTTCCATGTCCGAACTCGGAAAAAACTTCTATTTTGCCATCATGTCTTGTAACAATCTCTTTTACGATTGCCAAGCCTAAGCCAGTCCCGCCAATTTCTCTTCGATCTGAATTATCGACACGATAAAACTTGTTGAAGAGATTAGGCAATGCATCCTTTGGTATGCCAAGTCCCTCATCTTCTAAGCGAATGACGATCATATCTTTGTTAATGCTGCTAAACAAAGTGATTTGTCCGCCATTTGGCGAGTATTTAATAGCGTTGCTCAATAAATTAATGAATACCTGAAGCATTTTATCTTTATCTGCAATTACAATTGCTTCTTGTGCATCATTTTGCCATGTGATTTGATGGATGCTGGCAGACATTTGCTGCATGTCGATGGCTTCTTTAATTAATGGCGTTAATGATGTGCTTTTCATTTCATAGGTTTGTTTACCTGATTCCATTCGTTGCAAATCTAAAAAGTCATTAATTAACGTCGTTAATCTTCTTGCTTCTTGATAAATCGTCGATACATATTTCCGCTGGCGCTCCGGCTTCAGTTCCCGGTGAAGCAGCAGCTCTGCGAATCCAAGCACACTTGCAAGCGGCGTCCGCAGCTCATGACTAACTGTACTTACAAACTCAGATTTCATCCGGTCAACCTCGTACTCCTTCGTGATGTCACGGTGAACGAGCAATAACCCGAATTGTTGACCATTGCGGTACAAGGGCTCGCAATAAATTTGAATGAATTTTCTTTCTGGTTCTGTAATTTCATAGTTCATGCTGCGCAAGCCATTATAATGTCCATTTGAGATAAGCCCAGTCATAAATTGAATTAACGGTTCAGATTCAACAACAGAGGATTGGACAAAACCTTTGAATTGCTCAAAAGGCATATTGATTGTCCCTTTTTCATGATTGAAAAATCCGAATATCTCAGCCATTTTGTGATTAATTTGAAGCGTGCTGCCATCTAGATCAAGCAATTGTATGCCTTCTTGAATGGTGTTCAGTATATCTCCAGTCATCAAGCGCTGCTTCTCCGACAGCTCGTACAAATGCAGTTTATCGAAGGCTAATGACACTTGTGTCATCATGCCAACGATCTCTTCTTCCTCTTGCTTCGTAATCGTACGATTGACCTTCGTAATGACTAGGCAGGCAACCATTTCTTCTGATGCATTCAAAATGGGCAAGATTAAATCGGTAGCTTTCATAGCAGAATCGTGATATCCCTGTTCACCAAGTGAACATTCACGAATCATACTGTATGCTTGTTTGGTCTGTGAGGCACGTAATACGATGCCATCTTCCATTTGCTCAATAAACTGATTGGCTGAAGCATTTGAAATCCCTACGGATGCGCAATCATGCTCTCTATTCATCATCACAATTAAGCCTTTATCGGAATCGGTGATAGCGACAATATTAGAAATGATGCTTTGCAGCAGCTCTTGTTTATCGAGGGTATTAGAGAGGGATTGTACAAGCTGGTTGCGCTTCTCCAAATATTTCTCATTTTGCTCCATTACGCCTACGGCGATCTGCAGTTCCTCTTGCTGCGCCTGCAGCTCATCCTGCTGCGCAATAAGTTCTTCGTTTTGAGCGAGAAGCTCCTCTTCTTTACTTTGGATTTGCGTCATCATTTTCTTAAAGGTTCGTGCCAGCTCTCCAAGCTCATCTTCTCTTGTGAGATCCTCCGGCTCCGAATATTCACCATTCGCGAACTCACGAGCGTGGTTCGTCAATCTCATGAGCGGCACGCCAATATCTCTAGCCACTTTTCTCGTAATAAATGAAGCTATAATTAAGATAATAATGATGTAGCCTATTAATATAACGGCTTGGAGCGTTAGGCTGCGAAATAATTCATCGTTTTTTTGTTCAGCAAGCAGCTGTACTTGTTTCTCAAAATCACGTGAATAGCTAATTAGTTTATTTACAGGGTTATCCTCACCTGCGGATACAAGGACGCGAAGCGCTTCATAATTTTGAGCTTTTGAATATTCAATCGCTTTCGGCAAAATGTTTTCAAAGTAATTAACGAAAAAGGACTCAATATTGTTCATCACTTCTTGTTCCGTTGCATTAATCGGATAGGTTTTGATTTTTGCTAGAGATTGATCCAGCAGCTTCTTCTCCGAAAAAATCTGCTTATATTCGAAATCTGTTAAATAGACATAGTAACCGCGCGCTCTCAAAATAATATCATTGGAATGATCGGCAATTTGCGCGACAAGCTCTTGCTTCTCTCTCATTTGAACCGTTTCGGACTCATAATTTTTTAATATAATAACCGAGATTGTCAGCACGGCAACAGCCCCAATAAGAATAAGCGATAAAGCAAGCACCATCATCGCTACGAACTGTCGTGTAATTCTTTTCTTATAGAAGAGACGCAGCTTACCCACGTAACATCTCCTCTACCTTATCGATTAGCTCAAGCGGACTGAAGGGCTTAGACATAAAGCCATCGGCGCCAGCGAGCAGCACTTTCTCTTGTTCGGCTTGCTGGCTCTTCGCTGACAGCATAAGAATGCATGAATGCTTGCGATCCTCCAGCAGCCTTGTTTTCTCTATGACTTCAATACCTGTCATCTTTGGCATCATGTAGTCTAGAATAATTAAATCAAAGTTAGTGTCCACAATTTTTTGTAACGCTTCTTCCCCATCAGCCGCTTCTTCGAGCGCATAACCTTCATCTTCGAGCGTATCCATAATAAGCATGCGCAGAACCGGCTCATCTTCTGCAATTAATAATGTTTTCATTTTCTTAATCCTCCACTGCCATTTGTTCTAGTGTTCATTCGACATCTATCGCCAAAAATACATCCATTAACATTTCGACGTTCGACAAAAAATCCCTCTTAAAGGTTTGTCTTAGTTGTGTCAATCCTACTTTTTACTCAATAATGACAACAAAAAAAGCAGATGCTCGCGGCAATCTGCTTTTTTTCAATATTTTTTCATTATCGTGATTTAACAATGATCTTACGAATGCTTTCGCACGATAAATGATATTTCCGCTCTAGATCAGCAACAGTCCAACCATTCGAATAATACAGGTAAATTTCTTTGTTTCGTTCGGCAAGCAGTTTCCGTGTGCCGCTTACCTCACCCCAATGCGCACGTTTCTCCGCAAGCTTAGGCACATAGATCAAATCACCTTGAATGTATTTTTGCAGCTCTTGCAATAGACTAGGGGGAAGCACGTCTCTCCCATTTTTGTAGTTCACAATAAATGTCCTCCTCGAACAAGCTAATCTTTTTAGAATTGTTTGCAGCAGTAGTGTTAATCAACATTTTTTGCTTCCTCCTTTCGATTTTTGGTAACGCTGAGTTTTTGTTGCAAGCAATAAAAGCCATGGATGTTATTCCCTCCACTTGAACTTCTTTCTTGTTGCACTTTCTTATTATATTGTAAGCATTTTCAGATGACAAGAAATGTTTAACAATAATTCCATTAATATTGGTTAGAACATTTTTAAAAGTAAAAAGGAGACCTTGCGGTCTCCTTCTAATGAGCGATCTCCGTTAAACGGAGATCACCTCCAAGTTGTTAATCAAATCGATCAGCTCCTTTCCTCAAGATTCGTCGGCCCGACTTCATCAGTATATATCCTGTATCCAGCTTGGCGATAGAGTAAAAACACTTATAAATGAACTTTACCAAATGGACAGCTGTCAAGTGAGAAAAAGTGAGTATTTTATCATCACTTTTTAATAAAGTTGTTTTTATTCAGCAGCAGCAAGGGTTTGCTTCCTCATAGGTAATTAGTGGGCATTTAATGTATGTTATGGTATTTCTAGCACATCACACAGACTACCTAATTTCAAGGAGGAACATCATGAATAACACAAAGAACAAAAAGATTAGTAGACTTATCGCAGGTATTGGAATCAGCTTATCTATTGCCATTGCCAGCGTGCCTGTCATAGCGCCTCAAGAAGCAAATGCAGCAACGGTATCAAGTACGTCCAAAGCAAAAAGTGTCATTGCAACTGGAAAAAAATATTTGGGCGTGCCTTATAAATTTGGTGCAAAATCTGGTATTACTAGCGCGTTTGACTGCTCGTCTTTCACGCAGTACGTATTTAAGAAAAATGGCATTAGTCTGCCTAGGTCTTCTAAACAGCAAGCGAAATCAGGCACTTATGTTTCGAAAAGCAATCTTAAACCAGGCGATCTTGTTTTCTCTGACACGAATCGTGATGGCATCATCAATCACGTAAGCATATATATCGGTAATGATAAACTCCTTCACACTTACAGAGTAGGTGTAGGCGTAACCATTTCCAAATTCAAAGGCAGCACATGGGACAAGCGTTATGTAACTGCTAGACGCGTAATTAAATAGTACGATAATAGGCAGATCTCTATTAAAGAGATCTGCCTTTTTTTATTTTACACATGTGAAGAACCGCGAGGCGTGCCTGCCCTAATCTTTTAATAAACCAAGCATGCGCAGGCCATACATAATGCCGTCCTCCGTTACATCCTTCGTTACATAACGTGCGGCTTGCTTCACTTCATCGGGTGCATTGCCCATCGCAACGCTGTGATAGACATATTGCATCATTTCCAGATCGTTTAAACCATCGCCAAATGCATAAATATTTTCACGGTCGAAACCGGATCGTTCAACAAGAGCATGAATTCCTTTTGCCTTTGAGCCACCAGGCGGTAAAATGTCACTGCCAAACAAATGCCAACGAATGAAGCCGAGCTCAGAAAAATTTTCCTTGTAGCAGCCCTCATCCTCTTGCTTGCAATAAAGCAGGCACTGATAAATATCTTTTCCTACATAATAATCAGGTTCCATAGGCGGCAGCTTCTTTTTTAACGGTTCGTGGGCATCCTCTAAATAAGCGGTTTCATGTGTACTGGAGCGCATACCTTCCGGTGTCATATAGACTAAAGGATGATTATTATTTAGAGTAATTTGCGTAAGCTCTGCAAGTCGGTCAGGATTAATCGAATGGCTGTACACAACTTCTCCATTGTACACCACGTAAGAGCCATTAAAGCTAACATAGGATTCTATGTTTAATTGTTCGCTAATGGGCTTCAGCATAAAGGGCCCTCTTCCCGTCGCAATAACGAGTTCATGGCCAGCTGCTTTCAATTGCTCAATCGCTTGGTGCGTAGATGGCGGTATTTTCTTCTCGTGATCAACCAAGGTACCGTCAATGTCAAAAAAAATAAGCTTGCGAGTCATCATTGTTTGCCTCAATCCTTCATATTCTATTCCTCTATTATAGCTTATTTCATAAAATTCTGCGTGGAGCTGCATACAGCAAATAAACCGACGCCTGCTGGCATCGGTTTTTTTCTTTATTGCTTATGCAGCCATTTGCACATTCACTGGGTTAGCAGCAAACACATGTGCTCCGCTTCTTGAGGCTTTGCGCTTATTGTTCTGTGCGATACCTACTAGGATTGGCGCTTCAGAAATATCTCGTTGTGCAAGCTCAACTAAAAGAGCTACATCCCCCGTCTGATAAGCAACCGCCATCGCTCTTAAGAAGCTTCGCAAATACTCATCATCAGGTAGTATAACAGCCTCTGCCTTCAGTTCCCGCTTGACTGCTTGCAAGGCTTCACGCGCGCGGTAATGGGCAGCCTTGATTGCACCAGGCGTCGTATTTAGCCGCTCGGCAGTTTCTTCGATTGAAAAATGAAGCACATCGCGCAAAAGAAACACAGTTCGTTGTAAAGGTGACAGATGTTGCAAGAGCGCGTACATCGCTTCTTCATGGTCAAGACTGCTTGAATAAGCTGCTATATCCAATGGCTTCGCTTGCTGGATGAGAAGTTGATATTGATTTTTTCTTCTTCGCTGGTCAATCCATGTATTTTTGGCGATGCGCAGCAACAAAGCTTCCGGATTATTGTGATTTGAATCAACAGCTGCCCGCAGCCCTTTTAGCCATGTATCCTGCACTAAATCCTCTGCATCCCATTTTGATTTTGTTAAAAACAAACAATATCGCTCAAGTGTTTTTTGAAGCTGATCAAGGTCAGCCTCTGTGCTTTTTACTACTGTATGGGGTAAAGATTTCAGTTCATTCATCATTATACCTCCTCGGCATTTACCTCTCTTCATCTTCTCAAAAAGGAGAACATCCTTATTGAAGTAAACGAATGAAGTGCGTCAAAAGATACGCTTCTTTCAAAAATTTTTCCCGTATCTTTTTTTAATTGTTATTCGTTTACTAATCGAAACCAAACAACATCCATTTGGAGGTAAAATACGATGAGTAATTATGTACCTTATGTAGTCGAGCAATCCAGCCGCGGTGAAAGATCCTACGATATTTATTCGCGATTGCTGAAGGATCGCATCATTTTTTTGGGCTCTGCAATAGATGATGTAGTCGCTAACAGCATCGTTGCTCAATTATTATTTCTTACCGCGGAGGATTCTGAGAAAGAAATCTCGATGTACATTAACAGCCCAGGCGGCTCCACTTCTGCCGGATTCGCCATTCTTGACACGATGCAATTTGTGAAAGCTCCAGTACACACTATCTGCACGGGATTCGCTGCTTCTTTTGCAGCTATACTTCTGCTTGCTGGCGAGAAGGGTCATCGTGCTGCGCTGCCTAATAGCGAGATTATGATTCATCAGCCCCATGGCGGTGTCCAAGGGCAAGCTAGTGATATTGCGATAAGTGCAAATCGGATTTTGAATATACGCTCTAAATTGAATCGAATTAGTGCAGAAAGAACAGGACAGCCTATAGAGAAAATCGAAAAGGATATGGATCGTGATTATTATATGTCATCGGAAGAGGCATTGGAATATGGAATTATCGACAAGGTCATCACCTCTATGTAGATAATAAGCTCTTATGAATCCATATTGCCGCTTGGCTGCCATCCCCCATTGCTATGGTCAACATTTCAGAATGCGCAGTTACGTCTCCAGCGGCCCAAATGTCTTCGACACTTGTAAGCTTTGTACGCGGGTCAACGACAATATGATTGTTCTCCATAACCTCTACTCCAAGCTGTTTGGCAATGGAGGAACGAACCTCATTACCGCCAAAAGCAACAAAACAGCGCTGACGATAAATAGATGAACCGTCCGCAAGAATTATCCCTATAAATTGTTCACGCTCAATCAGAACGGTTTGAATGGCTTGTTCTATACAGGGGATTCTTTTTTGGTCAAGCTTGAGTCGTAGCTCTTCTTCAATCGGTGTGAGCTCATGATTTACATAAATGAGCTCCTCCGTCCAATGCGTAAGTGTTAGTGCCATTTGTGCTCCGGCATTTCCAGAACCTAGAACAATCGTAGGCTGGTCTCGTACTTCGTATCCATCGCAGTCAGGGCATACGTATACGCTCGTTCCTAAACATGGAATAAGCATATCCAAATTCGAAAGCCGATCCTTCACACCTGTCGCAATAAGCAGCTTCTTACCAAGATAAGTTTTCATATCCGAAGTTTTTAGAAAAAAAGCCTCATTTAATCTTTCCGCATGTACAACTTCAGCTTGTATGAATGTGACTCCAAGCTGCTCTGCTTGCTTTCTCCCTGCAAGGCGAAGCTCCACCCCGCTAATGCCATCAGGAAAACCGATTAAATTATGATAGCTTCTGCATACCGAAGATCTTCCATTGCCGGAATCGATAACCGCAACGTGATGACGATATCTTCCTAATTGTATGGCAGCCTGTAAACCTGCAATGCCGCCACCTACAATTACACAATCATAGATCATCAAATGCCTCCCAGAAATAGGATTAGTGTAAACAACATCAGTTGATTATTTATTATTTATAACTGGCTCTCCACTTATACAAAGGAATAAGAATACGGCTAGGAATAGTCTCTAATTCAAAAGAAGCCAGCTGCACTAATTCAGGGCAGCTGGCTTCTTTTTCATATATGTGATTATTGCACGCTCAATCTTCTTCGCTTCATTTTGATGACTTCTGGAAGCGCAATCCCTATGAGTACGACGATGACACCAGCCCATTGCAAGGCGCTGACATGTTCATTCAGAACGAAGGATGAAAGCAAAACAGCGACAGGAAGCTCCGACGCACCCAAAATCCCTGCCATCCCTTCTCCGACATGCGGCACGCCGATTGCAAATAACACGGGTGGAATAAACGCACCGAACATACCAAGCAAGAAACCGTAAAGCATCAAATCTCCAAAAATGAGTCCATTAAACAAGAAGGTTGGAGGGAATAAAATAAATACAAGTACCATGCCTCCGGTAATCATCCATGCGCTTCGATATGCAGGATGTACAGAAGGAACTGCTTTTCCGCTAAAGAGAATAAATAATGAGTAACTAACTGCAGATAACAGGCCGAGTATAACTCCCATTATATTGAACTGACCTGTGCCCTGCTCAATGATGCCTGCTGCAAGCAAAGTACCGCCGAATAAGATAGCAATTGTAAAAAACATAATGCCGTTTGGACGTTTCCGCTGTCCTACCGCTTGAATTAATACACCAATCCATGTGAACTGAAAGAGCAATATAATCGCAAGCGATGCTGGGATGTAGCGAAGAGATTGGTAATACAATAAACCTGTAATAGCGGTTGGAGTTCCAGCGGCCATTAGAATGAAACGTTGTTTCCATGTCATGCTGCTCGTGCGAATAGATGTATTAACCTTACTTTGATTAGTTGAGCTCTGGCTGCGCTTCTCACGCCATTTCATAATGAAAGTGAGTATCCAAGCGAGCAAAAAACCTGTTAACAATTGACTGCCTACAACTTCACCAAGCTCATAGCCTCGGCCATAAGCAAGCACAACAATAGTGGATAAAATGCCATAGCTTGCAGCACCTAGAAAAACCGAAAAAATATACTTCATCTGTGTGAATCCCCCTCATGAAAATTTGAAAATTTGCGCATAAAAAAATCCCAACTGCGAATATAGGATCAATGATGATTGATCTCATATTCGTAGTTGGGAAGTAAGGCTTCCCGTAGAAACCCTCACCCTGTTCAAGCTGTAACTCCGTGAGGTTATACGAATTATTTAGTTGTGGAATACGTCTTAAGCACATTGAATATTACATGACAAGTAAAGTGCTGTCAATAGATAATAAACTGGAAGCTCGGAAAATAGGCGATTTTCACATCACTTTTTTGCATCTTGCTCCCTATGCTGCATGCGATTATGCTATGATAATACGACGTGAATATGGCTGTTATATGGAGTGAGATAGATATGAGCAAATCAATAATAAATGGTACCGTAAAATCGGTTTGCCCTTTTGATTGCCCGGATACTTGTGGTCTGAGCATCACCTTCGAGGAAGGCAAAATAACGAAAGTAACAGGTGATGCAGAGCACCCGGTAACCCGCGGAGCAATTTGCAATAAGGTAAGACAATTAAATGATCGCGTGTATCATCCTGAAAGACTGCTCTACCCTCTTCGCCGCGTAGGTCCCAAAGGCGAGCATTCATTCGAACGGATATCTTGGGAAGAAGCATATGAGGAAATTGCCTCACGGATGAAAGGGATTATTTCCGAGCATGGAGCGAGTGCCATATTGCCTTATAGTTTTTATGGCAATATGGGCGTTTTGAATGCAGAAGGAATGGATCGACGGTTCTTTCATCGACTCGGCGCTAGTCAATTGGACCGCGCAATTTGCAACGCTGCTGGCTCAACAGGCTATGCTTATACGATGGGTGCTTCCAGAGGAATTGATCCCGAAGAAACGATACACACGAAGCTGTTTCTTATATGGGGCTGCAATCTCGTATCCACAAATATGCATCAAACGATGTTGGCAACGGAAGCACGTAAAAACGGAGCAAAGGTTATTCATATTGATGTGCATCGCAATCGTACCTCTACTTGGGCGGATCAGTTCATTCATTTGCGTCCGGGAACGGATGCAGCGCTCGCTCTCGGCATGATGCATATCATCATCCGTGACGGGCTGACTGATCAAGCTTTTCTTGAGCAGTTCACGCTCGGTTATGAGGATCTCGCGAAGCAAGCAGCTGAATATACGCCTGAACGAGTGGAAGCTATTACGGGCGTACCGGCAGCGGAGGTCGAGGAGCTTAGCAGGCTGTATGGAACGACCACTCCCTCTTTTATCCGCATTGGCAACGGACTTCAGCACCATGATAATGGCGGAATGATCGTGCGAACAATTTCATGCTTGCCTGCATTGACTGGGCAATGGGATGTTCAAGGTGGCGGCGCAATGAAAGGCAACAGCTGGTATTCGCGGCTCAACGGTGAGAAAATTGAGCGCCCTGATTTAATGCCTGATCCGGATGTCCGTACGATCAGCATGAATCAGCTCGGCGATGCTCTTCTAGATGTCGCTCCTCCAGTAAAGATGCTGTTTGTCTATAACAGCAATCCAGCAGTCGTAGCGCCTGACCAGAACCGAGTGCGCGAGGGATTGGCTCGTGAAGACTTATTTACGGTTACACATGATTTGTTCTTAACAGACACCTGCAAATATTCGGACATTGTATTGCCTGCAACTTCTCATTTTGAAAACTTGGATTTATACACTTCCTACTGGCATCTGTATTTGCAGCTTCACCAGCCGATTATGGAACCAATGGGTGAATGCAAATCAAACTTTACGCTCTTTAAGGAGCTCGCGCTTAAACTTGACTTTGAGCCTCATCTATTTGACATTTCTGAGCAGCAAATGATAAGCGAGGCACTTGATAGCGAAAATAATCCACTTCTTAAAGGCATTACTTTTGAAGCGCTGCAAGCTAATACGTGGATGAAGGCTGGCGGTAATGAGCTTCCTTCCTATACCTCGATGATTCCGACTCCTTCGGGTAAAATCGAGCTTTATTCGGAGAAAATGCTTATGAACGGCTTGCCACCAATACCCAATCATACGCCGCTTAGAGAGCCGGAGACGTATCCTTTTTGGCTGACGACTGGCCCGAATCACAGCTTCATTAACTCGACCTTCGCCAACCAAGAGAAGTTGCAAAAGCTTGAGAAGGAGCCTCTCCTTCATATGCATGCGGATGACGCAGAAGCACTCGGGCTCCTTAGCGGGGAACGTGTTAAGATACGCAATGATCGTGGTGAACTGGAGATGACGCTGCGCGTTGGTCAAGATGTACTGCCAGGTGTACTCGTCACGCAAGGCTTATGGTGGGAAGACAAGAAAAAAGGCCATCAAGCCGTGAATACACTGACGCCGCAGCGACTCGCAGATATGGGCGGCGGTGCTACATTTTTCTCGAATCGCGTTGAAGTTTTGAAAGCTGATGCAGCTCAATAATAGATAACCAAAAACACCTGAGTCCCTACGAAAAGTAGGAACTCAGGTGTTTTTACCTTTTTGCCTATGAATTAGTAGCTAATACCAACACGTTCTCGCACATAAGCACCGTTAAAATATTCCGAAACAGCGAATTCGGCCGTATCTGCAAAAGAAATCGATGCACTTCCAGAGGGCAGGATTTCCTTTCGCACACGATAACCGCCGCGCAGCTCCTCTTGAACGAGCCTTGTAGGACAGACGATGGTCCAGTCCAAATCAGTGTTAGCGAGTGCCCTATAAGCCTGCTCATGCTCTTTGGCTGCATCATGGTTTAAACGTCTGTTTTCACTGGACTGGTATCTAAGCAGCTCTGGCTGCAGCTCACTCTGCAAGATGCCCGCTGTACCTATCGTAACGATTCTTTTCACTCGGTAATGCTGCATTGCGGCAATCAAATTTGTGATGCCGCTGACAAGTGTTCCGTTGCCTTCCGTATTCAACGCACAAATGACTCCGCTCGCATCAACCATGGCTTCAAAAACATCATGCTGATTACGTACATCTCCGAGGTAACTCTCATCGATCATTTGCTCAGGCAGTCTTACAAATCGTTTAAATGGAACGTTTCTATCTTCAAGATAACTCGCAATAAATTGACCGGTCTTGCCTGTTGCTCCGAGAAGTAATAACTTTGAAGCTGTCATGATATGTACCCCTCTTATTAACAACGTTTATTCTGTTAAAGCAGCTCGTCAACGACATTTGGGGGGACTTGTCCAGTCAACGCGTTTACTAGGTTTTGAGCCGCAAGCATAGCCATATCAAACCTTGTATCCGAAGTGGCAGAGCCGATATGAGGCAAGGTTAATACATTAGCCATCGTCAGAAAAGGATGATCCGCTTCAATCGGTTCTTTTTCGAATACATCAAGGCCCGCAGCTGAAATCGTACCCTGCTCGAGAGCTTCAATTAAAGCTTGCTCATCCACCGTTTGCCCTCTCGATATATTAATAAAAATCGATGATGGCTTCATTAATTTAAACTCCGTTACTCCAATTAGCTTAACCGTCTCTGGTGTCAGAGGTGCTAATAATAAAACAAAATCTGAATAAGCAAGCAGATCATTTAATTCAAAATAACGAACGCCCAGCTTCTCTTCCGCTTCTGGCTTACGGCTGCGATTATAATAAACGACATCCATATCAAACCCGAACCTAGCGCGGCGGGCAACCGCCTCACCAATTCTCCCCATTCCAATAATGCCAACCTTAGCGTGGTGGACATCTGTACCAAACAGCTTGACGCCATCGCCAGTTTTCCATTTGCCATCCTTTACGTATCGATCCAGCTCCGCAACACGCCTCGCTGTTCCCAGAATGAGTGCGAGTGCAAGATCCGCTACAGTGTCATTCAGGACATGCGGCGTATTCGTTCCAACTATCCCTCTTGTACGCATTGCTTCAACATCAAAATGATTATAGCCGACGCTTATGCTGCTTACGACTTTCAAATGCGGCGCATGGTCAATTAATTCAGCATCAATTTTTGCTCCTGCCGTTAATAAACCATTTGCACTCGCCATCTTCAGAAGCAGCTGCTGACGGGTCATGGGCGTTTTCTCTTCCCATTTGTCTATTATACAGTGCTCTGCTATAAACGCCTCTACTTCAGCGGGGATCTGTCGATCAATGAAAACAGTTGGTTTCATTAGCAATCTCCTCTCAGCATTTGTCATTTATAAGCATAGCACAGTTTATCCATTCATTGCTGCTTGGCGCTTGATTAGATCTTCAATAACGATACATGCCATCGCTTCTACAACGGGAATAATACGAGGACAGATACATGGGTCATGTCTGCCAATGGTCTCGATCATCTTCTCTTGACCGTGGATATCAATCGTATGCTGCGGCAAAGAGATGGATGAAGTGGGCTTAACCGCTATACGAAAAACAATTTCTTCACCCGTGCTGATGCCGCCGACAATTCCGCCCGCGTTATTGCTTAAAAACCCGTTTTTGCTCATGGCATCATTATGCTCGCTGCCGAGCATCTCTGCTGCTGCAAAACCTGCCCCGAACTCAATGCCTTTAACAGCCCCGATGGATAGCATTGCTTTTGCAAGCTCAGCGTCCAGCTTATCAAATACTGGCTCGCCAATCCCAGGTAAAACGCCTCTTACTCTGCATTCCACGATACCGCCGCAGCTGTCTCCAATAGCCGCTAAATGTTCGATCTTCTCGATCATACGAACCGCTGCTTCTGGATCACATGCTCTTACCGCATTTTTTTCAATCTCATCCTCGACGTACGTTTCGCATTTAATACCGCCTATTTCCTTGGTATAAGCAACAACACTTATTCCTCGATTCTCTAACAGCTTGCGGGCAACCGCTCCGCCAGCAACACGGCCTGCTGTTTCTCTTCCCGACGCCCTCCCGCTTCCGCGGTGATCACGCAAGCCGTATTTTTTCAAATACGTATAGTCGGCATGTCCTGGACGAAAGGAATTTTGTATATCGTTATATGCTTCAGGCTTCATATCTGTATTATGCAGCATAATGAAAAGTGGCGTTCCCGTTGTTTTCCCTTCAAACATGCCAGACATAATACGAATGACATCATATTCTTTGCGCGGGGTAGTTACAGAGGATTGACCGGGCTTTCTTCGATCCATTTGCGTTTGAATATATTTTTCATCCAGCTCAACCCCAGGTGTTACACCATCTACAATGACGCCAACGGCTTCCCCGTGTGATTCACCGAATGTCGTAATTTTAAAGCTTTCCCCATATGTGCTTCCTGCCATTATGTTTACCTCCCGATGGAATGCTTTGACGCATTCGTTATTTGTCTATTATAATTTTGAATATGAAATAAATGAAATCGGAATTTTCGAATATTGTCATAGAGAGGAACTATATCATGATAATGAATATGGAATGGTATCGCATTTTTCTCCATACCGCCAAATTAGGAAATTTGACAAAAGCAGCACAAGAGCTGCATATTACACAGCCTTCAGTCAGTTACGCAATTAAGCAACTGGAAACGCAGCTTGAAGTGAAGCTGTTTGATCGATTGTCCAAAGGAGTAAAGCTTACTTCGGAAGGATTGGAAGTTCTCGCTTATGTAGAGAAATCGTTTACGATACTGCATGCGGGTGAAATCCAATTACAAGCGCTCAAAAACCTTACGGCAGGCGAGCTGCGCATTGGGGCTAGCGGACCTGTAATCAAGCATTTGCTGCTGCCGCTGCTTGATACGTTTCATGCGGAGCATCCCGATGTACGCATTCGGCTTTCTCAAGGGAAAACATCGGATATACGGGATCGATTGTTAGATGGTCAAATTGATATTGGTCTTGTTCACTTGCCCCTCTCTGATCATGAACTTGTCGTTTCACATCTAACGGAGATTCAAGACTGCTTTGTTGTAGGAGAAGCGTATCGTCATTTAGTCGATACCCCCTTTTCGGCTCAAGCCTTAGCCCAATTGCCGCTCTTGCTGCTCTCTGAAGCGAGCAGTACAAGATTGTTTATTGAGCAGTGGTTTGCTTCACAAGGCATAACGCCAGATGCGGATATGGAGCTGTCCAGCATGGATATGCTAATTGAAATGGCTATTCGCGGATATGGAGCAGCATTTGTTACACAATCCTTTATCGATCAAGAACTTGAGAATAAGAAACTATTTCGACTTCAGACAATTGAACCCATTCCATTACGTTCTGTAGGTTTTGCCACTAGGCGCAATTCTTCTCTTCCCATCATCGCAAACCGGTTTATTGCATTGCTTGAATAACAAGAAGAGCCTCCCGGTATCCAAGAGGCTCTTCTTATTATTGTCATGATAATGATCAGTATGCTCTTTCATATTGCTTTGCTGGCAATGCCTCACCTTTTACAGCCTGAATTGCATGCAATGCCCAATAAGGATCACGAAGCATACCGCGAGCAACAGCTACTAAATCTGCATCTTCACTCGCAATCGTCGCTTCAGCCAGCTGTGGATCTTCCAGCTTGCCGACGGCAATGACAGGTACCTGCAGCGCTTCTTTCAGAGCACGTGCCAAAGGCACCTGATAACCAGGATAGTTGCCCGGGCGCCGTACTCCGACTGGTCCTTCCCCGCCGCTGGATACATGAAACACATCAACTCCAGCATCTCTGTAGCGTTTGCTGAACTCGATGCTATGGTTCAAATCATAACCACCATCCATATATTCAATGGCAGAGATTMGCATGATGAGTGGCATATCCGCTGGCATTACGCTTTTCACTGCTTGAACGACCTCTACCCCAAATTTAGCCAAATCCTGACCGTACTCATCCTTACGGTTATTAATGCCAGGAGACTGGAATTGATGCACCAAATAACCATGAGCACCATGTATTTCAATTGTGTCTACACCCGCTTCTACTGCTCTTCTAGCTGCTTCTTTAAATTGATTCACAATAACTTTTATTTCTTCGACAGAAAGTGGTTTAGGTGTTTTATAGTTTGGTCCTGCTGGGATGGCAGATGGACCAACGGGCTGCTCAGCGTCCTCTGCTTTGCGTCCAGCATGGGCGATTTGAATGCCTATTTTCGAACCATGTTTATGAACCTCTGAAATAATGCGTTTGAAAGCTGGAATATGCTCATCTGACCAAAGCCCTAAATCATGATCTGTAATGCGACCATCTGGATCAACGTCGGTCATCTCCATTAGGATAAGACCCGTACCGCCTATCGCACGTGAAACATAATGAACATAATGCCACTCATTAGGTATCCCGTCCTTTGCATCTACAGAGTATTGACACATAGGTGCCATTACAATTCTATTTTTAAGCTTAAGACTTTTGAGTTCAAATGGTGTATCCAAATGTTTAAACGTCATGATCTATGCACCTCTTCGTTAATTAGTGTGGGTAGTTATTATTCTATTTTTACCACAGTAAGTATAAATGCGAAAGTAGTGAACTTTTTTTCATATAGTTTCCCTAAAGTTACTTTTGTACTATACTTGAAGAAATGGAGTTAAATTAGTTGAGGTGATCTGATGGATGAACGTGAACTGCTCGTTCTAGAGCGAGGTACTTATGGTATTCCTTGCGTTATAGGTAAGGTACTAGACATTATCGGTACGAAGTGGACCTTTCTCATTATTCGTGACCTGCTGGTCGAAGAAACGATGCGCTTTAGTGAATTGTTGAAATCACTCGAAGGCATCAGTCCGAAAACACTTTCCCTTCGCTTGAAGGAGCTTGAAGACCAAGGCATCGTTAGTCGAACCATTTATGCTGAAGTCCCCCCAAGAGTAGAATACACCATTACTGAAAAAGGTAAACGATTGGAACCCATCTTTATTGAGCTCAAGCGATTTGGACTCACTTTATAATGATCATACAGCAAAAAGGATCGTCTCCAGCCATCGCTTAAGAGACAATCCTTTTTTCATTTAGAAAAATTAAATCAATTCAGAACCACCCCTTATTTAACGGTGATGACAAATGGCACCGTCAGCACCTCGCCTTTAAATTGAAATTGCCCCCATAACTTGTAGATGCCTTTCTCAGGAAATACCGTGTGGAACATGACGTTTGCACCACCACTCATCGCTTCCATTGCATGTGCATGCACGAATTGGTCAACTGTGCTGTTCAAAATAACACAATGGCCGGAAGTGCCGAGAAATGGCTCTATTTGCTTAATCGGCTTTCCCGTCTCTTTATCAATAAATCGGAATAGCAACATAACCATCTGTCCCGCTTCTATTTCACCAATCCCGGGACTTGCCGATAATGAAACTTCTAAGCCGCTTATACTTTTTATCCATGTGGTGTCAGGAACTATTGTTTCGTTAGATAATGGCTCGCCAGAAACCTGTATCCATTGCTTATGAATGACAACTTTTTGTTTATGAGGCTTGAATTCAGTCGTTACATAAAACGAGCCTGCAAATGGTAAATTAAGCTTTGTCCGAAAAACATTGTCTTTCACATAATCAGGATGCACATGCTGAAACGATGATAAATCTTTACTAACGACGATCAGATGCATGAGCTTGGTCATATCTTCTGTAAATTTCGTTACAGGCTGCCCATCCGCGGTGGTGACTTCCAATTGTAATTCCATTTCTCCTGCTTCTACTGGATTGCCATTTATTTCGCTTATTTTTACAAGATAACCTGAAGCTTCTGGTGACGGCATTTGTTCATTCTGAAGAGCAGCCAGCAATCCGCGCTTAGGCGGTTCTATATCGACGTTCGTAAGGTTCGTAAATGTACCCGAAGCACAGCCAGTTGCAGCTAACAGGATAATGAACAAAGATATAAGCAACAAACTAATGGGCTTTAATCGTGCGCTCATTGACTTACACGCTCAGGCGATTGGGCTAAAATGCTAAGGCCCAGCGACAGCAGCGAAGCTTGTACGATTGAGCCAACCCACAGCTCGGGCTCCCAGCCAATACCGCTCGTCGCAGCCATCCAGCCGAAGTAACTACCCCAAAGCACAATAGGCGTAATGGTGGCAATCAGCCTGCTGCTTCGCCTGCGATTCAGATCAGAGCGTCTTAAATGCAGCAATAAGTCACCGCTGAATCCTGCAACAAACGATATGATCAAACTATGTATTTGGGTAAAACCATCGATTACACCCATTAGTGTGCTAATGAGTAAGAATACAAAAGTAATCGCACCAAAAGGAGGCTGCCAGCGCTTTAGCATAAATAAAATGGGAAACATAAATACGATCRTATTTAGTAGGATAAACGTTAATCCTCTTACCTCGGCATCATCTGCCATCCGGTGCGCAAATAAAGTGCTGGAATTGTTCATATACCAAGCAACTACTTTTGGCGCAGGCAAATTATACCGAAACATCCACACGTACATGAGAAAGAAACTGACAGTACCTGCTGACAACGCTAAGGATAATAAGTATGGGAAAAAGCTTCTCCAACCTATCTGGTCGCCACTCAGCTCCCTCCAGCCTGCTCGAAGTGGACTTGATAAGATGAGAATGGCACCAAGCATTAAAGCTAAATGAGAAGGACTAAGCAGCGCTTCAAGATTCACTTCTATTCCAAAAATAATATGCCATACCATATCAGCTAAGCCGCCTGCAAGAAAGATGATGACGCCAAGCAAGCCAAGCTCATATCCACTAGGAATGGCTTGCTTCCACGAGCAGCCCATTCTTTTTTTCACATATACAATCATTCCAAGTATCCATGCTGCGCATGCAAGAAACCCACTATACAAAATCGCATGCCAAGGGGTGAAAAACGTTTCGACAACATCATGGTTATGGGCATAACCGTCTACGAATATACCGAGCACCAGCCATGTGCCAAGCAGCATCGTTACGAAGTGGCTTTTCGTAGAAATAGCGTATGGTTGCATTGAACACTCTCCCCAGTTATCAATGAATAAACTGCTCGGCTATGCTGGTTAATTCTGATTTGGTTATGTCTAGATCAGGGCTGCCTATCGTGTATAGTATCGTTTCATCCGCTAGTGAATCCATCCAAAAGACAGATTGATACTGATCCGAATCACTGTACAGAAACGGCTGGGCTAGAGCATACGTAGCAGATTGTTGTCCAATAACGATTTGCTCTTGCGCCTTTAGATTTGAACGTAATTGCACATTGCTCTTATCCGTGAATACTTCCATGGTGATATGAATAATGTCAGTGGATTCGTTCTCATAAGTCGTCGTATAGATAGGATGATCCACACTCTGGATTACAGGTTTACTCAAAGGCAGCCAGGTCTCCTCAGGTTTCTCTTTCTTCACGCGTTTCTCCAGTTCATGAAGCGACTCCATGTCTGCAGCGGATAATGAACCGCCAAACGGCTGCTCCTTCTGACCTCCAATAAACGTCAATGTTTCTGTTAAGGAATCAGGCAATTGAAGATCTGGATTTGCTTCTGTCAATTGCATCTCCCAATCCTTCTCCACTTTCCACACGTATGGATTGGTGACGATTGTGAAAGGGATAGCATTAGTTTTCGGCAAAAGGCTTTTTAATTTTTGTGAATAGAATATCGCCTTCCCCTCGGTAGGAAGTGTTTGTTTAACCTCTTCGAGCGACTCTCGCATTTGCTGAGCCAACATCGCATCATACGTTCCTAATTGACCATTATGCAGCATGTAATCAATAATCTCGTCTTTAAAATGAAAAATATAGGGTGTAGAGAAACCCATGGAAGTTATGAGCAATCCCGCTACGATTATTCTGAGCGTCCATGATTTTTTTACGGCGTGCAGCTTGGTCTGCTTTTGGAAGCTCTGCTTACGGTACAGCTGTTCGATTCGAGCATCAAGCTCCTCAGGGCGTTTGATTCTCGTTGCGGATTGTTTGTAGGCTTGTGTTAGCTCTTGTTCAATCGACATGATTAAAAACCTCCTTGAAAAATTGAGAATGTGAGGTTCGATTTCGCAGTTTTTTCAAAGCCTCATGATGTCTGGATTTGGCTGTGCCTAGCGGAATTTGGAGCGTGCTGGCAATCTCCTCAAAGGAGCAATCCTGATAATAGCGAAGCACGATTATTTGTTTATGTTTGGCAGACAAGCTGTTTACGAGCTGAAGTACTTGGTGTTTTTCTTCCTCTTCGACCGCTAATTCATCTGGCCTCTTCCTTGGCTGTACGCCATACAATTGCTTATTGCGATTAATTAAACGTAAAAATCGCCAGCCTTTTCGATTATTATGATTAACCTGATTAATGATTAGGCCGTTAAGCCAGGCTCGAAATGGTCTATTGTAGTCGTAGGCAGGCAAAGCGGAGAGCATAGCGATGTAAATCTCACTAACGATATCATTGACTTCATTTTTGTTCGTGACCAAATAATAGACGGTACGATAGATATGGTCAGCCGTTTTCTCATACACCAAGCGGAAAGCTTCCGGATCTTCATCCAGAAGCGAAGCTAATAAGGGTTGTATGTCCGAATCCTTCAATACGGAAACCTCCTCACGCTACACGAGTACTCATGTGCCAATTTCAATTATTATTTCGTTTCAAAAAGGGATAATTCACTCATCATGATGCCGGTTACCTTTTCTTGATCTACCATAAACTCGAGTACCCATTCCTTCTCTTTATCGATATAACCTAGTAGTTTTAAATCATCATGTTCTCTATTATAATAGGCATCCCCATACATGTCCTTAACAGATTGAATAGAATTTCCCAGTTTAGCCCCTTTATGGGTAGCTTCATCTGGAAGCAGATTATAGCTTGCGACCTTGCTGTCAGTTACCGTATATGTAGCGTTAAAATACTCCCATGACTGAACAGGCACATCATAATCATCTGCTTTTTTCATTTTAATATCGTATTTCTCTTTTGGCTGACCACGTTTATCCGTAAGTAATTGTACCGAATCCCCAGGCGTTATCCCGCCAGTATGCTCCTTGCTTAAATCCGTACTTTCGATATTAGTTAGAAAATCCTGAGGCACGCTTGGCTGTTCGGTGGAACAAGCAGCTAGCACCAAACATATCAATATGACTATTATCCCTTTTTTCATATAGCCCCTCCTCTAATTGCTTTCGCTATACATTGGTTTCGTATATGAAAAAAGTTCAAAAAAGGTTTTAAGTTGAAATTATTTAAAATGTCAACTATAATATAGAATGCTTTTATTTGTTTACCGGAAAGGAAAGACTACGATGAGTGAAGCTAATCATTTTCGAGTTTTATTGTATTATAAATTTGTAGCTGTACCGGATGCTGAGCAGTTTGCCGCTGAACATCTTGCATATTGCAAGGAATTAAACGTAAAAGGCCGTATCTTAATTGCTGATGAAGGAATTAACGGAACGCTCTCAGGAACCATCGAGCAAACTGAACAATATATGGCGCATATGCGTGCGAATCCTTTATTTTCGGATATGGTTTTCAAAATCGACGAAACAGATAAACATGCTTTCAAAAAGATTTTTGTACGTTACAAGAAAGAGCTAGTGACGCTTCGTTATGATAAGCCTTTAGATCCGAATACATTAAGCGGCACTCGTCTATCACCTAAAGAATTTCATGAGTATTTGCAAAGAGAAGATGTTATCGTACTAGATGGCAGAAGCGATTATGAATACGATCTTGGTCATTTCCGCAACGCGATCAGACCCGATCTTGAAACATTCAAGGAGTTTCCTGAATGGCTTCGCGAGAATATGGCGGAATTCAAAGACAAGCCGATCATTACCTATTGCACAGGCGGCATTCGCTGCGAGAAGCTTACTGGCGTTATGCTTAGCGAAGGCTTTAACGACGTCTACCAGCTTGAAGGCGGTATTGTAACCTACGGCAAGGACGAGGAAGTACAAGGCAAACTGTTTGATGGCAAATGTTATGTATTCGATGAGAGAACATCCGTTGTCATTAATCAAACAGATGAAGCGGTTGTTGTTGGCAAATGCCATCACTGCCAGCAGCCTGCTGATACCTATATCAATTGTGCGGATGACTCCTGTCATTTGCAGCATATCGTATGTAAGGAATGTGAAGAAACGAAGCACGGCTTCTGCTCTACAGCATGCGAAGAGCATGTTGTTAGCGTAAAATAATTTGTAAGCAGCTATAGATGTTGGTTATTTTGCTGGAACATGGTTAACCTAAGCTAGCCTCGGAGTTTTAGGCAATCACGCTAGTGGAGGTTATTGTGGATGGCTCACAACAAAAACAAATCAATTCCAAGCAAAAATCAAGCGTTTGAAGACAGCTCCAAGGAAGCGGAAAATAATTCAGCTTCGGCCAGAGCAGAGAATATCAATCAAAAAGGCCATGTTCCGAATAGCCCATCAACCGGCTAGACGAATAATCGATTTGCAACAGAAAAAAGAGCTGCCCTTGAGTTTTACTCACGGACAGCTCTTTTCATATGTATTCCAAGGTTTATTTGGTGACAATGGCTTCCCAGCGATGCTGATATTGTAAAAGCCGTGGATGCAGCTGTGCAGGCTCTTCCGTCAACAAAAGCCTGATTTTCACGATCCATTCCTCGAATGATGAGAACGAAGCGAACATATTCGCCATTTCAGCCGTCATGAGTACAAATAGTGGTTTCGGATAGGTTTCGGCCAAATGTCTTAAAGCAAAATCGATTGGCGTATACTTCTTGCGTTTAATTTCAAAACGTTCAACAACGATGTTCGTCTCCGCTCGGTCCCGCTTCCATTCATGCAGCCGATCTTCCCGCTTATAAAATGGGCTGACGTTCTCTTTTGACATCCTCTTGATGCTTAGCTCATGCAGTGGATAGAGAACAAGCTTGCGAAAGGAACGTGCCTTCACCCAATCTGCGGCTAGATCAAGCTCTCGTTCCGTTGTATGCTCAAATGTATCATAGTATACAATCGTTCCTTTCAGCTCATCTATAGGCGGCTCATAGCCGAATGGCATTTTCTGCACGTTATCCACCATTTATTTGCAGCCTCCTATTCTCCAAGTCGTCAAATGCTTAGGAGCCTAAAATAACATACTTGGTGGGAAATTGCCATGTCAGAGCTTCCTGTAGTCACTTTTCATTATATTCTTCACTAAACTTGACCATTTGGAGTTGGCGGGACAATATTTTCGGGCAACCTTCTCAATGGTAGTCAGTCCCTTGCCCACATAGTTTTTAGATAAGAGCTGTCCAAACTTTCGCACGCTGTCCCCTTTGGTTTCAAAGCTGAACGCCTTATTGTATTTATCGCCATCTATCGCATTGAGGCCAAATAAGTTATTTTTGCTCTTGGCCAGCCTGCTTTTGCCATTTCCACTCTCCAGCTTCATCACGGCTATTGTAAAATAAGCATTTATGCCGTATTCATCCTCCACTTCAAGGATAGCTTGTTCCAAATCATGCCCGGATAGTGCTGTTCCTTCGAATATTTTCTCAATATGCTCGATCGTAAGGCCCGAATCAGACTCTACAGCAGATGTTGGCTTCATAAGTTCTTCCTCTACTGCTTCTTCTAAAATTTCTATTTTATCTATGCGTTGCTCCTCACTTTTTGCCTTAAGTGCAATGGCAGGCTGACGATTAACATCAGCAGCAAGGGATAACACGGAAACTTCACTTTTCACCTTTTTTGCATATCCGCCATGGACGTATCCACCATTTTGCAGCTTAAGCCAACCATTGTCTGTTTCTTCTGTAATTTCAAGCTTTGCTCCCTTTTCTACAACCTTTATAATATCCGAAGTGGCGCTCGGTTTTGTTCGAATGTTAAGGTAATACGCGGTAACCTCATATGTATTCATTAGTTTTTCAGCGATGGCTGGCGGTTGTTCAACTTCAAGAGTCGTTTCAAGCGGGATGGTTGGAGGTTGATCAGATGCGTTAACTGTAGCTGCGCTAATCTCGTTGAATATTACAGGTATAGGTGCTGGAGTGGGTGAAGCGATGACTTTTTTATTGTTCTCTAAGCTGTCAACAACAAGCGGCGATAGGGTAGTTAAGGAAAATGGATCTGCTGCAGACGTTTCTAAAGCTTGTGAATCCGGTTCGTTATTTAAAGGTTGGACGTACATGCCTAAAGTAATGACTAACGATAAAATGAGCAAGTAAACTAATAAATGCTGGTTCAACTTTTTTCGCATGATTATACCTCTCCCTTAAGTTAATGAAGTATACCTGTTACGATATAAGTTAGATGGCGAGAATAAGCAGGCATCAAGAAACAGTGGACGGTCTGTGAAGATTATATGTCGCTCATTCCTTCAAAAGACGAGTTTTTATGCTTCTTGTAAATTATGAGAAATTTTTTAGCATTTAGGGATCGAGGTTTAAAACACAAAAAAAGCGCTTCATCCCTAGAGGATAAGCACTTTTTTTGTACCTATAAAAATCGCAAAAAAGTTTTTTTATTGCTCAAAATGTTCGGCTTAAAATCTATATTTCCGTCATTTGCTTACGCATTATTTTTTAAATCCGGCTGCATGAGCAGCGATAATCGCATCCATCTGCTCGTTCCAAGCATCATCTTCGGTGCATCGCTCAGGGTGAGCCTCAAACCAAGCAACCGTCCGTTTAATCCCTTCCTCAAAGGAAAGATCCGCTGAAAAATCGGGAACTAAGCTTTTGATTTTGCGGTTATCAAATACGCTCGTGACAGATTTATCGCCAAGCAAGCCGCCCTCGAGATCAGGGTCATGCGAAATAAGAAACTCGGAAGAAATATGGACAAGCTTCGGCTCTACGCCAGCTGCTGAACCAATCGCTTCATAGATTTGATTCCACGTAAGGACTTCGTCTGAAGTAATATGATACGCCTCTCCGATCGCCTCAGCACGACCAAGCAAGCCGACAAAACCTTTGGCAAAATCGGTATTATGTGTCATTGTCCACAAAGAAGAGCCATCACCATGCACGATAACTGGCTGCCCCGCACGCATTCTTGCGATCAGAGACCATGGATGCTGCCAGCTATTTAAGGCAGCGGGTATCATCGTATCGCCGTAGGTAAATGACGGTCTTACGATAGTAACTGGAAAACCTGATGACGCCTGCTCATCGAGCAGCAGCTGTTCACATGCAATCTTGTCGCGCGAGTATTGCCAGTACTGATTTTCGAGCGGTGTTGCATCCTCTGTGATGATATAGTGCTTTGGCGGCTTCTGATAAGCAGAGGCTGAGCTTATAAATATGTATTGATTCGTGCGTCCACGGAACAACGCAATGTCCGTGCTGACATGCTCCGGCGTGAAGGCAATCCAATCGACTACCACATCAAACTGATAGCCTTCAAGTGCAGCAGCAGCCTGCTCGGCGTCGCGTATATCACCCTTGATGACCTTTGCCCCTTCTGGCACAAACTCGTCTCGTTTCCCTCTGTTAAAAAGATAAAGTTCAATTCCGCGTTCTAACGCGAGCTTAGAAACAGCTTCACTTATTAATCCTGTTCCACCAATAAACAATACCTTCATCGACAATCGCTCCTTTTTTGTATCTTGGCATTTGTTACGATTAAACGGGAGAGCTTACGGCTTAAACGATCTAAATCGTCAATTAATAGTACCATATACGTTACTCTTTTAATATTTGAAAATGCTATAATAAAACCAATTAATAGAAACAAGGAGCTGCTATACTTGAAACGATTAGCCCAAACCACACTCTATTCGGTTCTGCTCTCTTCGATGCTGCTCAGCGCATGCAGCAGCCAAACAAATTCAGCTGGATCAGCAACGAACGCACATGAAGCAAATGGCGGCAATCATGGTGATCATCAAACAGCATCTGGCGATTTGCAAGAGACGACAGCATCGCTTGATATTTTACCAGCTTTTCTAGATGGCGCCTCTGACAACTTGCGTATCGCCTATCAAACCGCTGCAACGGTTACGGATGTTTTGCCCTATATCCCTTGTTACTGCGGGTGTGGCGAAAGCGCGGGACACCAAAGCAATCTCAATTGCTTTATCGCCGAAATAAAGGAAGACGGCTCTGTTGTCTGGGACGATCATGGCACTCGCTGCGGCGTATGCATCGAAATTGCTGTAACAACCGCAGCAATGAAGTCTTCAGGGATCGAAGTAGATCGGATTCGCCAAATTATCGACGAAACGTATAAAGAGGGTTATGCCAAGCCAACGAAGACTAAGCTCCCTCCTGTTTCCTAGTTTGTTCATCAATGATTTAAACAAATGACAGTCCAGAACAGGAGTAATCGTTCTAGACTGTCATTTTTTTCTAGATGCTCCCTAGTCTATCAATCTATCTACTCTTCTAATACATTATAAACCGTAGCAAATGATTGTTCTGTTTTCATAATGGTATATCGGGAATGCTCGCGATCAATCATGCTGCTGCTAACCGAGAAGTCAGCTATTGCTCGGTCTAGAGTAGTATCAAACACCACTTTATTCCCTTTCACAAAAACCAGTTTATGTACCGACTCATCCAGCAAAGGATATTGTCCGCTTATCTTTCTATCTATCCAATATCCGGCGTAGGAGGCTTCATTGGTCCATTCTCGTCCGACTGTTCTCTCCATCTCTTCTCTTGAGCGATAAGCTTCAAAAACAAACATTTTATCCCAATCAAATGGCGCGACTTCCTTCATATCAAATGTGGTTCCCTTATGTACAGCTGCTTTAAGCTGCTCGGTGAATAAGACTTCATAATCGTTATTGACTCTAGTCATTCGATAGTTCGAGTAGCTCAAAATAAACGGAACTAAAATAATCATTAGAAGCGTGATGAAAATGATTTTTTTTATTTTGCGCATGGCTTTCCCTTCCATTTGGATTCCTATTCTCCCTTAATAACGAATGCAGTCATAGGGTTGTTGCAGTATTGGCGGATTATGCAAGAAATCAAACAAAATCATAAATTTACAGCATCGCTATGCTTGAACCAAAGTAACTAAAATAAGGCTATATACATCATTTTATGTCTGTTCCTTGGAGGGGATCTATGCGATTGCCAAATAAGGTTGTATTTATTACGGATTCAGACAGTGACAGCGGGAAAGCGATCATTCGACGTTTAAAGGAAAGCGGAGCGCATTTTATTTTGAATAGTCATTCAGGAGGCTCTGCGATTGGGTCAGAATTAAAGCTAGTACAGGACGCAGGCTTGCAGGCGGTCGTAGTTACCATTGACCTTTGTAAAACAGCTGAAGTCACGGATATGCTTCTATTCACGGAGCAGCAGCTTGGTACGGTTGATATTCTCGTTCACAACAATAATGAGATTTTTCCAAGCACAATTGAAGATGGAGATGAAGCGCTTTTTCAGCAAAGCATCGCAGTAAACGCCAAATCGGCATTTATTTGTACGCAGGCTGTGGGCAAACAGATGATGATGAAGCAAGCTGGGAAAATCATCTATGTCTCTTCCATTCATGCTGAGAAACCGACTGGTTCAGCGTTTACCTACAGTATTGCAAAAGGTGCAGTTAAAATGCTGTCCAAAGAAGCAGCTCTTGTGTTAGGGCGATATGGGATCAGTGTCAATACCATTGAAGTGGGTTCTGTTGCTGGCGACGATGAGTTGTTTCACAGTCACCTATCCACCTTGTACAACGATTACGAATATAAGGTGCCTAATGCTGTTTTGTGCAGCAATGAAGATATCGCCGAGCTTGTGTATTTTCTCTCTTCCGATGAGGCGAGACTCATTAATGGTGCAGATATAAGGCTGGATGGCGGTTTTTTGCTTCATTATATGAATTTCAAAATGAAAAAACCGTAATCGCCGGTATGGAGGTGAATAATGAGTATCGTTGGCAAAATCGCTTTAGTTACCGGCGCTGGAACAGGAATTGGCAAAGGCGTTGCAATCGAGCTTGCACGACGAGGGGTTATGGTTGCCATTCATTATAATCAGAGCGATGCTGGTGCGCTTCATACCAAACAGATGATTGATGATTTCGGTGGAAGCTCGATGATCGTGCAAGCGAATATTTCGCAAAAAGATGAAATCGAACGGATGGTCTCCACCACTGCTGGGCATTATGGCGGTATTGATATTTTGGTTAATAATGCCGCATTGCAGCTGAATTATGGATTTTTTGAGCATGATGAAGCCTCTTTCGATCGCATGATGAAAATTAATTTAAAAGGTTACTGGCAATGCATACAAGCCGTCGTTCCCTATATGAAGGAAAAGCAGTCAGGACGCATCATTAATATGTCTTCTGTTCATAGCAAGCGTCCCACCGACTTCGATGCCGTATATTCCATGACCAAGGGCGGTATTCGCATGTTAGGCAGAGAAAGTGCAATTGAGCTTGCAAGGTATGGGATTACCGTTAATACGATTGAGCCAGGAGCCGTGGACGTCGGCAAGCAAAGTGCCCGAGAATCGAAGCCAATCATGTCCGCCGAGGACGTCGAGAAGCGTAAAAAAACGACCCGCTCTATACAAGATAAATTCCCGCTTGGCCGTGTTGGCCGTCCACTCGACGTAGCTCAGCTCGTATGCTTCATTGCATCAGATGAAAGCGAATTCATGACCGGTTCAGCCATTCGACTTGATGGCGGCAGCATGCTGCTCTAGCTTAGCTGAATGAATGAGTTCAACCCCATTCAATACCTAACTTATAAACAAGGAGTGACCTTTCGTGTCCAACAATCCTTCTTATGAAGAAACGTTAGCCCATGTGAGCAAGCATGCAAGCCCTTCCGCACTTCGGATTACGGATATTCGCTTCACCGATATTGTAGGCGGGCCGTTTCATAGCAGCTTGATTAAAGTGTATACGAATCAAGGCCTAATCGGATTTGGTGAAGTACGTGACGGAGCTGATAAAGTTTATGCGCAAATGCTGAAAGGTCGGTTATTAGGCGAAAATCCATGCAATATCGATAAGCTATTTCGCCGCATTAAGCAGTTTGGCGGTCATGCTCGTCAAGGCGGTGGTGTGAGCGGGCTTGAAATCGCTTTATGGGATTTGGCTGGAAAAGCATATGGTGTACCGATCTATCAAATGCTCGGCGGCAAGTTCCGTGAGAAAATTCGAATGTACTGCGATACCGAGGTCGTCGGCAAGGATACAGGCACCGCTATGGGGCTCGCGCTTCAGAAGCGTATGGAGGAAGGCTTCACTTTCCTAAAGATGGATCTAGGCATCGGTCAAATTATTAATGAGCCTGGTACTTTAAGTGCTCCGATAGGCTTCATTGATGAAATGCGAAATGCTTCCAAAAACCGTTACAGTGCAAACCAAGACACCTTAACCGAAGAAGAAATTCGTGATATCCGAAATCAACATTATGATATTCACAACATCCCCCACCCTTTCACGGCGATTCATGTAACGGATAAAGGGCTTGATATGCTGGAGCAATATGTGGCGGATGTACGCGCTGTAATTGGTTATGAGGTTCCGCTTGCTGTAGATCACTTTGGTCATATTGGTCTTGAAGATTGCATTAAGCTTGGCCGCCGCGTCGATAAATTTAATTTGGCTTGGATGGAGGATATGCTTCCATGGCAGTATACCGAGCAGTATGCGAAGCTCGCGCGTGCTGTTGCAACGCCGATATGTACAGGTGAGGATATCTATTTGAAAGAAAACTTCAGGCCGCTGCTTCAAGCTGGCGGGGTGTCGGTCATTCATCCAGATGTTCTGACGACTGGCGGCATTTTGGAAACGAAAAAAATTGGTGATATGGCACAGGAATACGGTGTGGCCATGGCGATCCATATGGCTGAGAGTCCTATCGCCTGTCTCGCAGCAGCACATGTAGCAGCAGCGACAGAGAACTTTATGGCGCTAGAGTATCATTCCTGTGAGGTGCCATGGTGGGATGATATTATCATTAGCAGCAAGCTTCCGAACAAGCTCGTTCAGAATGGCTTCATTCATATGACAGATGCGCCTGGTCTGGGTATTGACGACTTGAACGATGAGGTACTAGCACAGCATCTGCATCCAAAAATCCCAGGGCTGTGGGAGCATACGGACAATTGGAATCATTACCATTCCAATGATCGGCTTTGGAGCTAGTATGTTAATACTGTGGGGATCAAACGGGACGCTTAATAGCGTTCCGTTTTTTCATGTTTGATGTATCGATTGCGCATTGAGAAAAGATGAGCATTAAAAAAAGCACCTCCAGTTCCACACGATATGTGGAGTTGAAGGTGCTTGCTTTATGAACGTATGGTGGTTATCCCGAAATGTTAACACTCGTCTTAGCTTCATTTGATAATCGCGCAGCAGCAGCAGCTGCCTCCATTAAACCTCGGATATAACCGATACCGTATAAGCGTCCCAACAGCTCATATCCGGGATTCGCATTATCCTCGCCTTCCATCGTCGGCACATGATCTGGCCTTGCTGGTCCGTTAAAACCTACTTCATAGTACGTATGCATCGCCTCGAGCATATCGGTTTGCCCATCATCGTGGAACGTTTCCTCAAACTTTTCCGGCGTTCCTTTCACATCACGGAAATGGACGAAAAACATTTTATCCTGCTTTGCAAAATGGCGGATGACGCTCGGAATATGTTCTCCAGCCGTTGCGAGTGTTCCTTGGCATAAGGTAATGCCGTTATAGGCGCTTGGAACTAAATCAATCGCTTGCTGCAGGGCAGCTGCACTTGTCAAAATACGCGATATCCCCCTAATAGGTGAGATCGGAGGATCATCGGGATGTAGCGCAAGCTTCACTTTTGCTTTCTCTGCAACAGGGACGATTCGCTCCATGAAGTATTGAAGATTTTCCCAAAGCTGATCTTCACTAATAAGGCCAGCCTCGGTAAGCGGCGCATCCTTCATGAGGCTGTGATCGTAGCTGGACACTAGTGCTCCGCCCCGCGTCCGTGTGGTAGTCGATGTTCGAAACCAATTGAACTGAGCCATAAAATTGTAGCAAAGGACAGGAATACCGGCTGCACCCATATTCGTAATAAATTGCTGGAACACTTCGATTTCGGCATCTCTTCCTGCCGTTCCAAGCTTAATCTCATTGCTCGGAGGCATAGATTCGATCACGTTAAGCGTAAGACCAGCATCAGCATACCTCTGTTTCATACGAATAAGCGGCATCAGATCCCATGGTTTCTCCTGCTTTTCCTCCCATGGAAGTCCTCCAACTGCGTATTCAATGCCAAGCTGTTTTGCCAAAAGCCATAATCTTGCTGGCTGCGATGAGAAAAACTCTGCTAGCTGCATCCAGATACCACCTCCATATTTTTTAACCAGCCACTTTTGCTGCCAATTCCTTGCCCATCTTGTCTATTTTCTTGTAGGCATCTTCAATCGATTGCTGGCCGAATGTTACAGCCTCCATCTCCTTCTTATACGTATCAACCCATTCGGAGAAGCCTGCTGCCGGCGGATAGAACGGCAAAGCCTTGTCTAGTGAAAGGTCATATATTTCTTTGCCGAGCTTATCTTTAGCCTCAAGAGTTGGCTCCAGCTCTTTGTAAATGTCAGGGTTGATCGGAATGCCGCGTGTGAGACCAAGCGCTTTGCCTGCATCCTTATCGGTAACGAACCATCTCAGAAATTTCTTCGCTTCATCTTTGTTTTTGGAATTCGCGCTTACACTTAAGAAGATGGTTGATTGCGCCCAGCCGCCACCTGCAGGACCAACAGGAAGATTCACTACGCCTACCTTTCCTGGCATAAGCTGCTCTAAAGCGCTGACAGAGCCGGTTGTTGCACCTCTTGTCATTACGACGCCGGATGCCATTGGATCAGCTTGCGGGTCATTTTCCAGAAATGAAGCGGCTTTTTCTGCAGGAGGTACGATTTTCGTTTTGCGGAACTCTTCATACGTTTGGTAGAAGGTCATAAACAAATCCTTATCAAGCGTAAATGTTTTCCCGCCATCGGACATAACGGGCGGTTTGCCCATCGACGTCTGGTAATAGTTGAAGCTATCCCAAGTGGTTGTATCACCGATCGGATATTTCCCATCAGGAAGCTTCGCACGAGCGTCTCTTGCCCACTGGAAAAATTCATCATAAGTCCAATCCTTATGCGGAAGCGTGATCCCGTATTGCTCCAGCTCCGCTTTGTTGTATGCTAAGCCTTGCGCATTCTGACTGAGTGGAATACCGTACAATTTTCCATCTATTTGCAAATTAGAAATAACGGATGGATCAACAATGCCGCTTAGGTCAATGTCAGAGAGATCCTCTAGCTGACCGCGCGATACATATTCTTGAATGTAGGCAGCGTCCATTTGCAGTACATCTGTTATTGACTTCGAAGCAGCAAGTGTCGGAAGCTTTTGCCAGAATGCATCCCATGCCATAAACTCCGGCTTAAAAGATACGTTCGTGTTTTGCTGGGAGTAAATGTCTAGCGCTTTTTTTGTTGCCTCGTGCCGGGCATCCGGCCCCCACCACATAATGCTGAGTGTTGTTTTGGCGCCAGCTGCTTTGCCGCCTGCATCGTCCGGCTTTGCTGTGCTATTCGTACCTTCATTCGTTTGCTTCCCTCCATTGCTGCTTCCGCCTCCGCTGCAAGCGGTCAATATGAGCAGTAATGCCAGCATCAACAGCCCCAAGCTTCTTGACCCGTTTTTGTTCATCTTCTTACATCCCCTTTTTCTTTGTGAAATGAAATGACTTACCCTTTTAATCCTGTAGTAGCAATTCCTTCGACAAAATGCTTCTGTGCAAAGAAAAAGATGATTACCGAAGGAAAGATCGACAGCAAGGACATGGCTAGCAATTGCCCCCACTGAATGTCGAATTGATCGATGAACATGCGCAGTGCCAGCCCAACAGTAAATTTGTCAACGGAGCTTAAATAAAGCACTTGTGCAAAAAAGTCGTCCCAGCTCCATATAAAGGTGAAGATAGCTACGGTAACAAGTGCGGGCTTCAGCAGTGGCAGGATCACTCTCCAAAAGATTCCGTAAACGCTTGCTCCGTCAATCGTTGCGGCCTCATCCAAATCTTTCGGGATTCCGCGAATAAATTGCACAAGCAAGAAAATGAAAAATGCGCCGCCTCCGAAAAAATGCGGAAGAACGAGCGGTACATAGCTGTCCACAAATCCTAATTTGTTGAACAAAATGTATTGCGGGACAACGGTTACCTGTCCTGGAAGCATCATGGTCAGCAATAAAATGGAAAACCAGAAGCCGCGCAGCTTGAAGTTTAGCCTTCCGAAGCCATAAGCTACGATCGCAGCCGTAGCAACGCCGCCAATGACATTGCCCAGCTCCATAAGCAGTGTGTTGCCAAAAAAATGTGCAAACGTATATTCCGATGAGAAGTGCCAGCCATCCCAGTAATTGCTCCACATGGGTGTCTTCGGCCAGATCGTCGGCAAGCTTAGCTCCTCTGTCTTTTTTAAAGAGGCTCCTGCCCACCAGATGACGGGATACAGCATCAGAATAGAGAACAGGGATAGGTACAAATGGCTCGTCAGCTTCGATCGCAGCGAATTCATTTGGTTTTCCCCCCATCTGATTCGTAGAACACCCAATATTTCGAGGCTGCGAAGTTAATAAGCGTGAGAAGCGCAACAATGGTTAGCAATATCCAAGCAAGTGCAGACGCATAACCCATTTGATAATGCTTGAACGCTTTCTCGTACAGGAACATAGCGTACATATAGGTTGAATTAATAGGGCCACCCTTTGTGATAATGAACGCTGAGGTAAACGTTTGAAACGATCCGATAATGCCCAGCACGAGATTAAAGAACATAACCGGCGAGAGCATCGGCAGCGTAATGCTTATAAACTTCCTTACCTTGCCGGCACCGTCTACAGAGGCTGATTCATAAAGCTCTTGCGGCACTTGCTTAAGCCCAGCTAGAAAAATAACCATGGTTGATCCGAATTGCCACGTATTGAGTAAAATCAATGTGCCGAGCGAGGTATCCGGATTGGATATCCAGCCTACCCCCTCAATCCCAAACCAAGCGAGTACCTGATTGATATAACCGTCTATCCCGAACATATTGCGCCAAAGCGCTGCTACCGCAATGCTTCCTCCGATTAAGGATGGAAAATAAATCGCCGTCCGATAAATATTCATGCCTCGAATGTTTTTATTGAGTGCCAATGCGACCATAAGGGAGAAAAACAGTTTTAATGGTACGGAGAATAATACAAACATAAACGTCACGCTTAGCGATTTCGTGAAAGTGGAATCACCAGTAAATATTTTGGTGTAGTTGTCCGTGCCGGTCCATACCGGGTCCTCCAGCAAAGAATATTCGGTAAAAGACAAATAAAACGATTGTGCAATGGGCCAAAGCGTCAACAGCAAAAAACCGATTAGCCAAGGGGATATAAAAATGTATCCGGCTAAATGAGCAGCTCCTTGCTGTTTGCGCTTCGTTTTTGCCTGCTTTCGTTTAGGTATAACAGTTTCTGTATTCACTCTAATCATCTCGTCCCCTTTCCTAGATAATGTTCCTTTACTTTATACGAAAGCGGTTACATGAATGAAGGTGAAGAAATTATGAAATCGTTTGATTTTATATAGTGTGAAAAATTCATAGATTGCCCCATAAATATCTTAAGAAAGTCGCATCGACAAATATGGGAATGTCCCTAACAATAGACATAGAAAGCAAATAACAGCAGCCTTCAAACACACTATTGCGAAAGAGGTGCTCAGATGAAATTTGACAATCCGGAAGATATGATCCAGCTTACGCCGCTTTGGGAGGGTGAACGCTTTCCGAATGGACGTCCTAAAGTATCCGAAGATGTTCTAAGGCGCATGCGCAAAATCACTTTGGAAGAGGCTTGGGGCCCTCTCTGGAACAGAGGTTATGCCTTTCAGTTCGAAGGTGATTTCAAAATTGTCCATCCGAATAAAATAATGGTTGGACGCGCTGTTACAGCTGTAATGGTGCCTAAACGACCTGATCTGCATGAAACGCTGCTTAACTATGGACATGAGCAAGAAAATCGAAAAGGCTTTTTCAACCAATGGGTTATTGATTCGCTTGTAGAAGATGACGTCGCAGTAGTGGATATGTTTGATAAAGTGCATCTCGGCACTTACGTAGGCGGGAATTTATCTACAGCTATTTCCACACGCACGAAGCGAGGCGGTGCTGTCATTTGGGGCGGCATTCGCGATAATCAGCAAATCGTAGAAATCGATAATATCAATGTGTATTATCGCGGCAGCGATCCTACTGCGATTGCGGACGTTACAATGGTAGGCATGAACGTTCCAACACGAATTGGCAAGGCTATTTGTATGCCTGGCGATGTAGTACTCGGCACTCCTTCTGGCGTTATTTTTATTCCGCCTCATTTAGCTGAGCTGACGGTCGTACAAGCAGAAAAATCCCAAGTACGTGATGTGTTTGGTTTCGTTAGACTGCGTGACAGCGTATACTCGACAGCACAAATTGATGCCGGATGGGACGTTGCGCTTTGGACAGATTTCTTGAACTGGTTCGAAAATGATGCCGCAGCCGAGGAATATCGTCATCTAAACTGGGATGCTGAGCTTGAGGAAGCACAAATGAGGGATCGAAACGGACCGCAAAGCGATGTTCGGCTCTAGGCAATTCGTTCGAAACTAGCAATTGTGGTTTAAATATGAGAAATAGGACTCTAGCTGGATCACGCCGCCGCTAGAGTCCTTTTCATATGACATGCTTTTACTTACCAATCGTTTCCCGATATTCACTAGGCGAGAGCCCGACCTTTTTCTTAAAGATTTGACTGAAATACCGCGGATCTTGGTAGCCGACCTTCTCTGCTACTTCATAATTTTTGTAATGGGTGCTCTTTAGCATGTCCTTCGCTTTATCCATTCGAATGTCCGTCAAATGCTCGATGAACGTTTTTCCTGTATTCATTTTGAATAGCAGGCTTAAGTAGGTTGGCGTCATATACACTTTCTGTGCCACACTTTGCAAGGATACATATTGGCATTCCTGCTCCATATGATGAATCGTTTTTTTGATAATGCTGCGGTGGCTCTCCTTCTGGTTGTACGAGAACACTTCTTTCAATCCAATTAAAAAATGAATGACATACTGTTTAATTTCATCCAAAGTCGCAAGCTTCACGATCGACATCACGTCAAACCGCTCATACATGCTAACATGCTCTGTCTCTGATAATACACGTTTTTCTATTCCGACGAGAAGCCTAACGGTCACATCATATACGCTCTGTGTATCAATCGGTCCATCATGAAGCAGCTCAGCATAAAAAAGGTGAACACTTTCTTCAATCTCTGCGGTTGTCTCTGCGGCTTTGTAAACGTCAAAAAGCTGCTTCTCCTTATCTGATGGGTATTGCTGCAGCGATTCCAAGCGTCCCAGCTCGCTGAAATAATTAATTTTGCCCGTTCCACTATAAAATTTATACTGCAGCGCGCGCGCAGCCTGTCGATAGGAATGAACAATATCATATAATTGACTGCATGGTTTGCCCACCCCGACATTAAAGGAATGAAGAAAATGCTCTTTGAGCATAGTCTGCATCTTCTCGATAGATTCCTTCGATACCCATGAGAAGAGCATGCCAATTCTGCCCTCCTCATCCACAAATACGACGCTGCCTTCGGTCATTTTTTTTTGCATATAATCCCGAATTTGCTCCAAATAAATGATTTTCTCATGCTCATCTTCAAATGGGATCGTCGGTTCTACCAAAGCCATAACAGGAAAAGTGTAATAGGGATTAAGCTGAAGCCTGGATAAGCTTTCTTTTAAATCCGACTTCATTGCACGGGCATTAGACACCAGGTTTCGCAAGAAACGCTCCCTCATCCACGTAAGAATGACATCTTCTTTAAATAATAACCCCTCGCTTAACATTCTCCATTTCCCCCTCTTGTAAGGTCGACTTGTGAAATGAATGACTTTAATTGAGATGAATCATTTTGTAAGAGTGCATATGCAAAGTAAAAGCTTCTTCTGCTAGTGCAGCGTCGCCAGTGCGCAGAACGTCTACGAGTCGAAGATGCCAATCCGCCAGCTCTTCTGTGGAGTAATGACGATTGGAAATAGCCATGAACCGCATTACTTTGATTCGCATCCGATTCCAAAGATCGAGAATCATATGGTTATCGCAGCGTCTATAAAAAAAGCCATGGAACTCCATATCAAGCTCTAATATGTTCAAAATATCGTTTTGCTCATGAGCAAGATCCATTTGACGTATCAGATCTTCTAAATAGTTAAAATCATTTTCGTTTAGCTGCTTCATAGATTGCCGAACCGCAAAACCTTCTATGATCTCTCTCAGCTCGAAAATATCTTTTATTTCCTTGTCGGTTATGTATGAAACAATTGAACCTTTGTTGGGGATGCTCGTACTAAATCCTGCTGATTTCAGTCGTTCCAGCGCTTCACGAACCGGTGCTTGGCTGATGTTGAATTTCTTTGCAATCTCAAGAACGAGCAACCTAGCTCCCGGCTGCAGCTCGCCTGCTAGAATTTCCTTCTTTAATGCTGTGTAAACCTGATCACTAATGGAGCTAACCGAAGGAATTGACATGTTCTCAAACATAACATTCACTTCTCCGTTTCCGATTATCGATTATCGATAATCTGCTTTGTAACAAGATTATAGAACTTATTCCCAGCTATGACAACCGATTATTTTGTCGAAAACTGACAAATATACTGCGGCTTGGTTGTGAATAAGCATCTGATCAAAACGAATGGTACATAAGATTAAAATGACTTATAAAATATTTTAAGACTTTGTCTAGTCATGCAAATTCCTAGAGCATATAATAGAGATTGATTAATATCCGATATAATTACTTGGACAAATGGAGATTCAAATATGAATGTAAAAGTACCTACAATAAAAAAACAAGTTTTTGATCTGATCATTCGCGATGGACTCGTTTCCAAAGCTGCTTTAATGGCGCGACTAACGATAACATCCACGAGCTTGTCGAGATTGCTGGAGGAACTGCTAACGGATGGTCTAATTCTTGCTTCAGAGCTGGGAAGATCTACAGGCGGGCGAAAGCCTATATTGTATCGCGTCAATCCAGATCATCGTGCTGTCTTTGGGCTAGAAATATCCCGCTTCTCCTCCTCTATCGGTTTATATGATTTGAATTTAAAACCGCTCGCGTTTGAACGATGGAAGATGGATGAAAGAATGACGCCAGAAACGCTTGTGGGCAAAATCACTCAAATTGCTGAGCGTATGATGAGTGACTTTCACATTGATCGCAACAAAGTGATTGGAATTGGGATAGGCGCCGTTGGTCCTTTGAGCCGTGAAGATGGCGTTATGCTAAAACCCCGTTATTTTCCTGCACGAGGCTGGATTGATGTTCCCATCTGTGACTGGTTGGAACAGCGGCTTGGCATGCCTGCCCTGCTCGATAATGGAGCGAACACAGCTATTATCGGCGAGCATTGGGCGCTGCGCAATGAAGAGGTTGAACACATGCTTTATGTTCATGCGGGAGTTGGTCTGCGTACCTCGATGATGTCAGGCGGACAAATCGTTAGAGGCGCAGTAGATATGGAAGGCTCGTTCGGTCAAATGATCATTCAGACTGATGGTCCAAGGCTTGGCGACGAAGGAAATTATGGCGCGCTTGAAGCGCTTGTTTCGATTCCAGCGTTGGAGAAGAAAATACGCTCACAACTGAAGCTTGGCCGATCAAGCACGTTAATGGGTATTCCGCCAGAGGAAGTTCAATTTGACGCGTTGCGGAAAGCGTATTTGCAAAAAGATGCATTCATTACGGAGCAATTTCTACAAACGGCTACCTATCTCGGCATTGGTATCGCCAATCTCATTAATATTTTGCATCCCGAGGCTGTCATTTTAGGTGGCCCGCTCGTCAATGTCGATAAAACGATTTATGAAACGGTCATTCAAGTTGCGCGGAGCAACATTTATTATTCACCGCAATATGAACCGAAATTTTCGCAAGGACAGCTGACTGAGGATGCCGTTACCGCCGGGGCAGCCATTATGCTGCTGCAGGATTGGGAACTTAATTAGAAACAAAAAACGATGCTGGCTGTCGCCTGCATCGTTCTTGTTTATAGGCTATGATGGAAGAACTAATATCCTACAAATGAAAATTTGAGGTGGGGATTTCTTTGCATCCAATAACCATATTTGAAATTGCAGCTTCGACTGTGTTTGTCATGATTATGTTTGTTATCGCATTACTTTTACCCAAGAAGGTTAGAAAACTGAGTTTATGTATGTCTTGTTCATTAACTGTACTTTTGCTATTGCTTTTTGTTATTCGTCCCTACTGGATTGATTATCAAGTTTCAAATAAAACAAAACAGCTAAATCTATATTTAGAGGAACGGTACCCTAATCAAAAGTGGGAAATTAGTCGACAAGTAGGTAGACAATATAACCCTTATCACTTAAACGTTAATTTTATAAACGAAAAGGGTTGGACTTATACCTATTCAGTAGTTAATGAAAAAAACATTTTCCAAAGCTCTTGGATGCCGCCAGAAGGAAAGTTTCCCGATGCAGGGAAACATTACGAATGAATGATTGATCCAATTTTATACGATAACAGCTTTTTTATAGTAGTTGCAGCAGCTCGTTTAAATGATGAATTTCATACGTTGGAATAATGCTTGTACGATTAGGCTTTCGCTTCGGATTGTACCAGCAAGTATCGATGCCATAATTGAGGCCGCCCTGGATATCAGATGTTAATGAATCTCCGACCATAAGCACCTTTGATTTATTGATCAGATTCAGCTTCTCGAATGCAAAATCAAAAATTCCCGTTTGCGGCTTCGAAAAACCAGTGTCCTCAGAAACGATAATATGCTCGAACGAATGAGCTAAAGCAGACCTGCCAATTCGACTATGCTGTGTCTGTTTAATCCCATTTGTGATGATTGCAATGCGATGCCCATTATGAAGAACCTGCTGAATAAGAACATCCGAGCCCTCGATTAAGAAAGAGCCCTCTCCCAAGTAATGAACGTAACGCTCGCTAAAATGCACAGCATCAAGCTCGACTTTAACTTCTGCAAACAGTTTTCTAAATCGCTCATGCCGCAAAAAATCAAGAGTAATCTCACCCTTTTCAAAATCATTCCACAGCTGCTGATTAACTGAGCGATAGAGTTCAATATGTGATTGTAGAAGGTCGACTTGAAACTCCAAGAAAACACTTTTAAGGGCATGCGCCTCTGCTAAAGAATAATCAAATAAGGTATCGTCCGCATCAAACAAAATAACTTCGTATTTCACTAGAAAATCCTCCTGTTAACCTTTTAAGCATGAATGGACTATAACCTTCCTTCAAGCTAAATTCTTTGTATGTTTCCATTAAAGCTGAATTTGAAATAGCATCACTTGCGTCGTCTTAATATCGTTGGATCATATATTTCAACAAATCCGCATTGCATGCAAGAAACAAATAAATAATGTTGATATTGAATGTTTAGAAGCTTGCTTAATCCCGCACCTGTCATAGCCAATTCATTAATATCGCACTCATTATGATTACATTTTGTGCATTTGAATGAATTCGCGATGCTGTTGTTTATATCATACTCATCCAGTTCGAGATCTGATTCTTCAAGCTCATTCTCTTGCTCATCAACAAAGGGATCTAAATGCTCATCAAGAACCTCTTGTTTACATTCCGGACAACAATTATGCTCGAGTATAACGCTGCTGCCGCACCAAGGACATTCAATCACGGCGTTGCTCCTTCCTATCTAATGCGTTCTCAAAACGTAAGCTTAAGGGAACGATTCTTATTTTCTCAACATCTAAACATATTCGTTGCTGCGCTGTCTTTTCCTCTCCTTTCATACAAACACGAAAAAAAAGACAAAACACCACTTTCGATGTTTTGCCTTTTAACGTTACGAATCTTTGGATCGGTTAGCCATATCGATGATCATTACGATAAGCACGAGTAGTTGAATGAGCAGTTCGTTACTCATTGCAATCCCTCCCAGCTGCATGTAATGCTCCTTCGCTGCGGCTTCTCCTCTCGTTCATTTGCTTAACGAACATCTCCCATTATCATATCTATGGTCGTAACTTAAATTTTATGACGGATATTCGTACGGCGAGTGCTGCCATAACGATAGATGCAAGACATACAGCGACAAAATGAATGAGGCTATTTGTAATGAATAAAGCTTCCAGCTTCACGAATTCAGCTGCTCCTCGAACGAGTACGATAGCGATAGGATGCAATATATAAATCCATACTCGCCACTCCCTAAATGCTTTTCCAGACCGGCCTTTCCAGGATAACGCCCAGTGGAACAAGAAGTAGGTTGCTGGCCATGCAAATACGTACATACTGTCATGCCGCGGAAATTGTATTGCTTTCAGAAGGGATGCTTCGGCTATCATTAGTGCTAACGAAATCAGAAACAAACCCGCGTAGTTTATCGGCGTTCTAGCAGGCTGTGGACGTTTTGCTGCCCATATGCCTAATATGAGATAAATCGGTGCATAGAATAAACCATTGCGTGTATAATCAAAAAATTGAAACAGCCATTCATAGACATGTTTTAGAACAGCTATGTTTTCCGTAATTCCATAATAACTATCTCCGAAGAGTCCTACTATATAGAGCAACAAACCAACAACGAGCAGCATGGAAAGCGACATTTTCTGATGCAAATAATACGTAAGAACAAGTCCAATGATTAGCGCAGGCAGATACCATAGATGATAAAACGTACCGTCAAAAACTATATCTCTTATAAAGGAACCAAAGGTAAAATGAGTAGAAAAATCACCTTTGTACATATTCAAAGGAATGTACAATAAGACAGCAATCAGATATAAGATTCCGATTTTCTTTAAATACTTGAACAACGCTTTTTGATCTTTAACTTTATATCCTGTCAGCTTTCGGAAGAAAAAGAAGCCCGTTGACATAAAAAATATAGGCACCGCTAATCGCGAGATGATTCCGCTGAATAGAAAGTCAAAATATTCGTTATACGAGAGCAGCGGACTGGTGTGATTGGCAATAACGAATAGGGCCGCTATAAATTTAAGCCAGTCGAGCCCACTATAATTGGGTTTAGAGACCATGTGATCTTTGCCCTTTTCCAGTAAAAGCCGTAACGATAAAACCATCCCTATTATTTCCTGATATTCGATATAGATCACCATTTAGGATGGGAACAGTCGTGGAAGGTCCATCCTCTGCCGGCACATAATAAATTTGCACGAGCATGCTATCTGTTTCTACGGTGAGATAATTCCCGCCATAAGTATATTTTCGGACAAAATCGATGTACTCCTCCAAGCAAAAATCATGCTGCTCCATAATTTCGGCATGAGGATAACCGACATAACGAAAATGCCAAGGCTCACAAGAGATGTTTGTTATAGCCTCTTTTCCTGCTTTGTACCGCTGAATAAAGCCATTTTTTGCAGCAAGCTTCTTGAATGCCATATAGATGCCGCTATCTGGAAAAGATGGCGCAATAAAGTCGACATGCTCATCTATTTTCCCAACATCGATGGCAAGTCCCGTTTGGTGTTCGCTATGACCTGGCAAAGCCACATAACAAGCGGTATACTCGTCTCCATTTTCCACTAGAGAGGTTTCATAGATTTGCTCCTGCTCCTCTCTCGAGCGATAAGCGCTAACTGCAATAATATCATTCATGGCTTGAGATTCATTTAGAAGTATATTGAAATCCTGCAAGCATGTTTTCTCTAGCAACAAACCTTCCTCAAGCAATTTTATATCAGGATTAGTATGAAGCGGGATCAACTTGTCGAGTGAAATGGACTGTTTTATAGGGTTGGCTTGATTAACCAATACCAGATGTCCTTCATACATTTCTGCACGACTAACTTGAACAGCTGTATGCTTTACATAACCGCTTTCTTGAATGGTTTCAATTTGGTTCGGTTGCCCCAATTCGTCCAAGCCTCCTCTACGTCCTTGTATTTCCTTGTTACTCTAGCTGTTAGCGACGTTGATATTTCCTGTGCTACGCTCCCAATATGGGCGGCTAGCTCTGTAAATGTGATCTCTTCTGCTCCCTGTCGTCCGATTAAAGTCACCTGTGTTCCTTCCGCACAAGGTCCTGGCAGCTTGACCATGAGCTGATCCATACATATTTTGCCGACGACTTTTGCCCGTTGTCCATTGACCAGCACCTCGGAATTTTGCATGCTTTGTGACCAGCCGTCTGCATATCCAATCGGAACTGTGCCAATCCATTGCTCTTCTTCTGCCTGATAGGAATTGTCGTATCCTAGGCACTCATCTTTGCGCAGCTTCTTTACTTGTATGAGCTTGCTGTGCAAGCTCAAAACAGGCTTGAGCTTCACAGATTGCACAAGCTTTTCAGGATAAAAGCCGTACATCGCCGCCCCTATGCGTACCATATCCATTGCAAGATTAGGAAATCGGAGTGCAGCTGCACTCCCCGCACAATGATAATGACGAATATGAAGACCGGACTTTTTGCTCCATTCCATCATCTCCATAAAGCGTTTCGTTTGCAGCTCAAGAAATGTCGTATCTACTTTGCCTGCGGTTGCAAAATGAGTGTAAAATCCATCCACTTCGATATCTGGCGCTTTTAGCCATGGCACAAGCTTGTCCCACTCTTCTATTGATTGAATACCAATTCTCCCGAGCCCCGTATCCACTTTCACATGGATAAGAAGCTTCTTGGCAGATGCAGTCGGTTTGTATTTTCTCATTTCCTTAAACCATGTGGCATTTGTAACGGTTAACATCAAATCATTCTCGATGGCTAAGTGTACATATTCAGCGTCTATTGGTGTCAAAATAAGGATAGGCAGCTTCATGCCATAGGATCTAAGGCGGAGCGCTTCCTCTAAATAAGCAACAGCCAGAACATCAGCGCCTGCTTGTTCAGCCATATGCGCAGATTCGAGATCGCCATGTCCGTAGCCATTTGCTTTCACAACTGCCATCAGCTTGACATGGTTTGGCAGCGTTTCGCGAATCTGAATAAGATTGTCTTGAATATAATTCAAATGAATGTCAGCCCAAGTATCTCTAAGCATACCGATCACCTCGTGTACTGTATCGATTGTTTTTCAGCATGACGCATGATAGCATAATCAATTAATTTCTCGACAAGCTCCGAATATCGAGTTCCATTCGTCCGCTCCCACATGACCGGATACATGCTGTAATTCGTAAAGCCAGGCAGTGCATTGATTTCATTCAAATACAACTGTCCCTTGCCATCTAAGAATAAGTCTACCCGTGCAAGACCCGAGCAGTTATGAGTATGGTATGCTTTGATGGCTAGCTGCCTAATTTGCGACGTGATTTCTTCGGATAGATGCGCTGGAATCGACATCTTTAGCTGCTTATCCATGTATTTGGACTCGAAATCGAAGAAGACATGGTCATGGATGAATTCGCCTGGCAGTGATGCAAGCGGCTTCTCATTACCCATAACAGCCACTTGAATCTCTCTGCCGATCACTTCACGCTCAAGCACAATTTTGTTGTCATACTTAAATGCTTCGGTAATGCCAGCCACCAGCTCTTGTTTGTCGTGGCATCTGCTGATGCCGATGCTTGATCCAAGTGAGGCTGGCTTCACATAACAAGGATAACCAATGGTCTCCTCTGCCATTTGAAGTACCTTTGAATGATCTTCGAGCCATTGATCATATCGATAAACACGGTAGTCGACCTGATGAATGCCTGCTTGCTCTAATAGCTGCTTTGAGATGGCTTTGTCCAGTGTAAGCGCTGAGGATAATACACCATTCCCAACATAAGGAACATTAAGCAATTCCAGCAGCCCTTGTACGGTTCCATCCTCTCCATATGAGCCATGCAGCAGCGGCAAGACAACTTTTTTTCCTGGCAATGCGAATTGACTCATTAAAACCTGTCCAATGGACTCGGCTTCACTCCTAAGCTTGGGCAAAGCTATAAGATCGGTTAATTGAAGTCCTTCTTGATTTAACTTGTCAGGCGTACACCATAGTCCTTCTCGCGTAATGTAAATGGGGAATACTTCAAATTTAGAATCATCTATGGATTGAATAACGGTGTATGCTGTTTTTAATGAAACCTCATGCTCGACGGATTTGCCGCCGTATAGGACATATAGTTTTGTTTGCATAAAAAAAAACCTCCCAAAATCGACTTGTTATCTATTACTAAAGATAACAATCAATCGTTAAGAGGCTTGTAAGTAAAGTTTAATTAAAGCTTAAGATTCCATAAACTGTTTATAAGGTTTATTTACCCGCTGGATCAATTGCGCTAGCAAGCTCCTGCAAATCTCGCCCTTGCAACGCGCCTGCAATCAGCTCTGGAAGCCTGTCCGGCGTACAGCCGAAGCATGGAATGCCAAATGTGGACAGCTTCTTTGCAAGCGCAGCGTCATAAGAAGGAACTCCGCTATCCGACAAGGCTAACAAGCAAATTACGCTAACGCCGGATTGCCGCATATTTTCCATCCGCCTAATAAGTGATGCTTGGTTGCCGCCTTCATAGAGATCTGAAATTAGAATAAACAATGTTTTCTTGGGGTCGCTAATAAACTGCTCGCAATATTGAACTGATTTGTTAATGTCTGTGCCGCCGCCGAGCTGAATGCCAAACAACATATCGACTGGATCATTGGCACATTGCTCGCTTAAATCAGCAACTTCAGTATCGAAGGCGACAACATGTGTATCCAAGGCAGGCAAGCTCGCAAAAATAGAACCAATAATAGAAGCATAAATGACCGAATCCGCCATCGAACCGCTCTGATCGATATCGAGGATAACGGTCCATTCCTTACTCCGCCGAGCGCGTTCAAAAAAATAAAACCGTTCTGGAATAAGCTTTTGGCTATCCAAATCATAATGTTTCAAATTTCTGCGGATTGTCGTTTTCCAATCCAGCCCTGTCATCGAAGGCAACGGTGAATGTTTTCTTCGGTTCAAAGCGCCTGTAACGGCTCGCCGAATTTCATGCTCCAAGCGAGCTAAAATTTCATCGACGACCTCGCGAACGAGTAATCTTGCTGTTTCTTTTGTTTTCTCAGGGATACGGCCTTTTAACGCAATGAGTGTCGCAACCATCCGAATATCAGGCTTCACCTGACTTAGCGTCTCCGGCTCGAACAACAGCTGTGTCAAACCCTTCCGCTCAATGGCATCCGCTTGAATGACCGATACAATATCAGATGGAAAGAAGCTGCGAACGTCACCTAGCCATTTGGTTAATTTGGGCGATGATGCGCCAAGACCAGCTGAACGACCACCGCTGTTTTTGGGTTTGTCCGTCATAATCTCAGTTGTTTCATCATAAATGGCTGCAAGAGCTTGATCCATCAAGCTCTGTTCATTATCGAGCAATTCCTGGCCATTCGCCATGTCCGATAGCTTGTCGTTTGCAGAATGTCCCAAAATGAGGCGCCAACGCTTTAATTGTTCGAAATGCTCATTATCGCTCATATTATAAGTCTCCAAAGTCGAACTCATTGAGCTCATCTATTTTTTGTTGCTCCTCACTGCTCAGTGGGCGCTGCAATACATCGGCCGCCTCTAAGGATCCAAAACCCCATATATCACCTAATAATTGCGCAATCGCGTTTTTTTCTCTAGCTTCAAAGGATGAAAAAGCTCTTCTAAGAAAAACAAGCGATCGTCTGAACTGCTCATCATCAAGCGATCTTGTATATAGGTCGAGCTGTTCCCATAACTGCCTCCGAGACAGCAGCACGTAACGATTGCGGAGTGACATGCCTTCAAACCAGCCAGCTCCAATATCAGCAGGTATCCCCGGGGATAATCGTCTCGATACCTCTCGTGCTAACCGTTCATGATCGATGAGGTTGCGCTCAAGCAGCAAAGCAAATGCTAGACCTGACAGTTTAGCATTCCGATCATCGCGATAAGCAAGCTCCTCTAGTTGCTGTACCCATCGCTCGTCATCCACGACCTCAAAGTGCTGCTGTGATACAGCATGCATATCGATAATTGCTGAAGCCATATTTGCCGCGGCATCGTCACTGCAAATCGACGAATCAACAAGGAGCAGCGTACCTCTTAAAAAAAGCTGTTGAAGAAGAGGTACTAACACATCCGTATTCATTTTTCGAACATCGCCAAATTGTACTAGAATAGACAATTCACGAAGTGTCGCTGCAATTTGAGTATAGTCACCCGCTTCTACTGCCAGCTCTTGCAGTGTGCGACGCGCATCTTCCATAGATGCGGGCAGCCCGCATTGCCATGCTGCCTTAACGAGCGACGCAGCGTCTAATATGTTAGTGCTCTGCGCTAAAGACTCCTTAATAGAGAAAGCAGCTGCTAGTTCGATCGTCTCCCCTTTCATGATGGACTCAACGATCTCAATCTCGGCTTCTGGCGTCCAGCAGAGCACCCAGTGTTCTGCCCATGTTGCGCCGTCCTGCTTGACTGCGCGTTTCTTAGCAAAGCTAATCGATAGGAGCTGAAGGCGCTCAAGAAAAAAAGATCTTCTTAAATCAAGAAAAGCAGCATCCTCGGATTTCACTCTTCTGTTCTCTCGTAGATCCAGCTCAAGGTCAGTTGCTACCGTCGTTTTATATTTTTCCAGCTTTAACGATTTCAAGTTTCGATTAAGATCCTCTTGAATAGGGGTTTGGCTGATACCGTCTGGCAAAGCACCAATAGCAGTACCAATATTCGTTCTTGCAAGCGCATCTGCTACAATCGAAAGCTCGCCATATCCAAGACAAGTAATGGCGGCATCTTGAAGATCACGCAGCGTCGGCAATCTTCCTCCGTGCAGGGATGCCAGTGATTCAGCTAGTCTTACTGCTTCGATAACAGAAGCTGCGGAACGGAAATTCCCGCTCTGCCGCATATAACCTGCAATCGTTGCTAGATAAGCGGAAGACAACTTTCCAAGGTCACCACTGACTAAACATTGCCAAGCAAGCTCAAAATAGGACGGTGCCGCGTTACCCGCTCCATAGCCTGAATGACTGGATAACTTATAATACGAATAGGGCATAAGCGTCAGCTTGGTCTGAATCTTAGGCAATGCTGCTGCTTCTTGCTCAGTCATACCATCCAATTCCGCTTCGAGTGCTGAAACATGATACGCTCCGGTAACAACTACAATTCGCTCAGCTGGAATGCCTCCTTCTATCGCCTCAGCAATTCGTGCACGCATGTAAGCTTCGCGAATTTCATTGTGAGCGGCCTCTAGCGGTGTATATATCCGTTCATCCGTCTCAGATAGCTGCCTCATCTCACTTGAAAAAGCATGAATAGCATGGCGGTAGGTATTAGGCTCGCTGCTATGTTCAAACGAACGTTCCCAATAGGTTTCGTAATCGGATTCTCCCGCTGATATAGCCACTTGCTCATAACGATCATTGATTTGTTCACGATGCGAGCGGGCACCTTCGGCATAATCTTCTTTATCACTAGCAGCACTTAATTTCAAGTGAAGGCTAACCGATATATCGGACGGCAAATCGATGAATCTGGCTTCAACGCCATTTCTAGCTGCCCATACGAATGCTTGATACTCAGGGGAATACTCTGCTAACGGAAAAACAAGCGTACGGATTGGCAATTGATCGGTATATGCTAATATGGCAATGGGCGGCTTTACACCCTTTAATGTGATTTGACTAATAAGCTCCGTTGCATCTGATGGCCCTTCTACGAGTACCAGCTGCGGCTTTACTTCTTGAAGAAAAGTTTGCAGATGAAATGCCCCGGTTGGTGAGAGATGCCTTACGCCGAACAAATGAACGCCGTAATTGGATACGGCAGCCGTACTCACGAACTCAGCTCACGGCAAGCACGATATAGCCCTCGCCACTCGGCTCCACGTTTTTTCATCACATTTTCCAAATATTCCTTCCATACCACATCATCTTTTGCTTCATCCTTAACGACAGCTCCAAGCAGACCGGCAGCGAGGTCCTCTTCAGCAACCTGCCCATCCCCAAAGCTGCTTGCCAGCGCCATACTATTAATAAGCAAGGATATTGCTTCCGCAGTTGAGATTGCACCGCTTGGCTGCTTCAGCTTCTCTTTGCCGTCTAGTGTCATCCCGCTGCGCAGCTCGCGGAAAATGGTTACAACCTTGCGTACAGCTTCCTCTTCAGGAACAACCTCACCGAGCCGATAATTGGAAGCAATCTCGCTTACCCGTTTGCGTACAATGGCTACTTCCGTATCCAAATCTGATGGTGCCGGCAGCACAACGATGTTGAAACGACGCTTCAAAGCGGCGGACATATCGTTGACACCGCGGTCACGCGTATTTGCGGTTGCAATAATGGAGAAACCTCTTGCAGCGGGAATATCTCTGCCTAGCTCAGGTACAGAAATCGTCTTCTCCGATAAAATGGAAATTAAAGCATCCTGTACCTCTGAAGCGCAGCGTGATATTTCTTCAAACCGCGAAATTCCTCCTGCCTCCATCGCACGATAGATCGGGCTTTTGACAAGCGCTTCCTCGGACGGACCATTAGCAAGAAGCATTGCATAATTCCATGAGTATCGTACCTGTTCTTCACTTGTACCAGCGGTTCCTTGAATAACCTTAGATGAATCGCCATGAATGGCCGCCGTCAAATTTTCCGAGAGCCATGACTTTGCTGTTCCCGGCTCACCTATAAGCAATAAGGCTCGGTCAGTAAGCAGTGTCGCAATCGCAATTTCAACGAGTCTTGTGTGACCAATGTATTTTGGCGTAATATCTACCTTGCCAGCTCGGCCACCTGTAATAAAAGTTAATACTGCCCGCGGTGACAGCTGCCAGCCTGCCGGTTTCTCTCCAGTATCATGTTTCTTCAGTGCTTCGAGTTCATGTGCATATAACTGCTCTGCAGGCAACCTTAAGATAGTTTGTTTTTGATCCATGCTAGAAATCCCGCTCCTTCTGGTTTCGATTCAAGCTCCGCTGGCTTAGCGGCAATGTGTTCGGCTAGCTGCTTTAATTGGTCACGAGAGTACTCGCTTGACATCTTATCCGCGATTTGCTGAAGCCTATCCGCAAATTCCCTCGGAAGCATAGCAATTAATAGCTGCAAATCTCGGTCCATATAATAAAAGGATTTTTGCGTAGAAAGCTCCAGTGATGACATTAGCATCTCTGGCGTATCAGTATGTCCGAGCCGGAATAACGTGTACAAAATATGAATTGATCGATGCTTCATCAGTTGTGGCGCTACTTTCGCTTTGTCGACTAAATAGTGGATTGCCCTCTCATTAGGGCGTTCCACTAATCGGCATACAAGCTCTTCCTCATTTAATGTGATAAAGCGATCTGCCCATCTCGCATCCCAGCTCCACTGATTTTGATGTTGCGTAAATGCGGCTTGCACAACCGTATGAGGAGTAAGTTCATATATGGCTTGTATTAGCTCGCGTGCAACTTTACTCTTTTTCTCTTCTACATAACCTTCATACCTGTCAAAAACATCTGCTGGGCTTAATACTTGTCGTGCGGCTTTGAACGAATACGCGATCAAATAGGCGCGGCGATTGCGAAGCTCATGAAGAAACACTAATGCCTCATTATTTTTGGAATCTAATAATATTTGAGCTGCTTGGCTCATCATCGGTTCCATCTCTTGAAAATAAAGCTCATCATCATTTAACATTTGCATCAGAAATTCTCTTACAGCAACAATGTCTGCTTTGGATTGAAAGCAAGTGATGACGCTGCTGAACTTTTCTTGGAAGCCCGTATCTTGTTTAGCTGAAACGACATGTTCAGCCAGCTCTAAACCATAAACCAACAATTGCTCGGTTAATGCAGGAAGCTCACACGCTTGAATGGGAGCTATGGCGATGTCTGTATCTTTTTTCTTTAGTGATTCCATCAAACGGTCAACGACTTGTGTAGAATCGAAGTGGGACAATGCCATTAAAGCTGCGCTGCGAATCTCTTTTTTTCGATCATGCGACAGATCGAGCAAATGTTCCTCGAAGCTAGGCAAACCAGCCGTAAGCGATATCGCAGCTATACGTACCGGCAATCCTCCATCCTTCTGCGCTGCCAGCAGAGTTGGCCATAGTTCCTTCTCGTCCTTCGCCAGCTTATAAAGGCATACGAGCATTCTCGCGTCGCCGCTGCCTCCCTGCATATCAAATTCCGCATGCAGAATTGGCAAGGCAGCTGAACCAAGAAGTGGGATGACATGATCTGCGACATATTCAGCAATTTCAGAATAGCCGTCTCTCAAAGCGTTGACGGCTGGTGCGAATGTTCTTACATCGTTGAACAGTCCTGCCTCAACCCCTTGTTTAATGGCTTCGAGCCGATTGGGACCGCGAAGCGTCAGCGAATCAATAAGCGGCTTAAGCTTTCGATAAGGGGTCGTCGTGATCGTTTTGTTATTTGCTGCTTCTATGCCAACGGGCAGCAGCTCACCTGGCGCTTCAATAGAGCTTTGTGTATGCAAGACCGCTTGCAGCAATACCGATAAATCCAGCAGCTTGTCAGCCTCATTCTCTTGCTTAGACCTCGTAACACTATCGACTTCTTCTGCTATTCGTTTGAAAATGGGTGCCTTTTCACCAAATTGCTGCAGCTGAGGGAGCGATCTTCTCAAACGCGCATCATCTGCCGCCATGCCCGCACCTGCTATGATTAAACGGCGAACGTCTTCATACAATTCTCGCAATAATGGAATACTCATGTTTTGCTCCTTCGTCAACCATTAATAGAATAAGCGGATCATTTCTTGTTCGGTAATTAGAGCCAAAGGCTGTGCCAGCAGCTTTCCTTCTGCGAGTCGATCCTCGAACATGACGAGTACCGCCACATTTGCAAGCAGTTCTATATCTAAATAACGTAGTAAAGGTAACGTAGGATGATTCAGCTTTGAGATGGCATCAAGTGGAAGCCTAGCTCCTTGCTCATCAACTAGAACATATCCGCCTTCCGAATTTGCCACCTGCGCAGCATGAAGCAGCATGACCGGGTTGCGGTCAGCTAATGGATTTTTGAGCTGATTTTTCACCGTTTTTACTGCCGCTGAATAGGATCGCTCTGCATAAGAACGAATAACAACACGATCACTTGGAATCCATTCACGCATGGTCATCTCTTCCCAGCGAACCCTTTTATTCAAATCGCCTGGATAAACGAATAACTCCTTCGTTTGGACAACCATAAAGCAGCTATCCTCTTCCTTCATATGTTTGGCTGCTCGGAAAGGCCGATAGCTGCGTGTGATAACGATTTCTCCATCTTGAAGCTGCATCCAATACCCTTCATCCACATGTTCACCGCGTGCTTCGTCGGAATAGGAGCGGAAAGATAGCTGTACAAGCTCAGCTGCTTCACGGAGAAGTCCATGCTCACGCAGCTCAGCTAACTGCCATGCATGGCCAATTTTTTCTTCAAGAGGGCTTGAGATATCCATTGGGATGCTCGAATCTTCCATTCGCGCCTTCAAATAATCCCGGCTGCGCTTAATTAAAGCATGCATAGCAGCAAGCTGCTCACAAACCTCCGAATAAATCGTCTCCGGATTCTCACTTGAGCCTACTAAAACCAATATCTCTCGAAATGCTGCTTGGAGCCCGGGTATGTAGTGATTGCCAAGCTGTTTTGCTTGTTCCTCATACATATGAAGAGAGCGTTTATCCAACGAAGCTAAACCGCTTTGCACGATTTGCTGCACAAGCTTGTGAACGAGCTCGACCCCTTCAAGCTGTGAAGCGAGTTTCTTGATAAGAGCGTTTTTGTTAACCTTGCGTTTAGTCTCTGTACCTGCTGGAATCGCGGCAGCTTCCTTCTTTTTCTCTTCACGCTTGTCCGCTTTCTCGCGCTTATCTGCAATATCCGCAGGTATCTCTTCCGTTGAAAAAGCCTTTCCTCCAGCATATGCATACAAAAGTCCTAATATATGTTTGCATGGAAATTGACGGCTTGGACAGGAGCAGCGAAATACAGGTTGTTCGGCTTTTACGAAATCAACGGAGCAGCTATAGGGCTCTTTGCCGCTTCCCTTACATTCTCCAAATAGCAACAATCCGTCTTCCGTACGGCATAACTTCTGAAAGCTGTTTTTGCGTACGAGATCGTTACCGTTTTTGATTGCTCCCGCATTGGGCGCCATTGCATCGATGAAAGCTTCAGTAAGATGGGTCATAGTTTCCCTCACTCGTTTATATTGATTTCCTTCGTTTATTTCCACAAAACACGTATCATTTCCTGCTTTTGGGTTCATTTACAACGTTTAAAGCAGAGAAAAACCCAGGCGTATGCGCCTGGGCTTGGTATTACCATGGAATATCTCCAATATTGTTCATAATAGCGTCGATCTGGGCTAATTCTTCAGCAGTCAGCGGAGCACTCTCCAGTGCCTTTACATTCTCTTCAATCTGGCTTACGCGGCTGACACCGATCAATGCTGAGGTAACTCCACCTTCACGCAGAGCCCATGTTAATGCCAATTGGGATAAGGTTTGTCCCCTTCTTGCCGCTAGCTGCTCTAGGCTGCGGAATTTTCGAACCCGCTCTGCCGTGATCGCTTCTGGTTTCATCGCGCTGGAAGCTGCACTCGATTCCGCTTCGATTTTATCGACATACTTATTCGTCAGTTGTCCTCTTCCAAGCGGGCAATAAGCGATCGAGCCTATGCCATTCTCAGAAAGTACATCCTGCAAACCGTCTTCAATCCAACGGTTCAGCATGGAGTAATTCGGCTGATGAATCAGGCAAGGCGTCCCTAGCTGTTTCAAAATTTTCACAGCAGCGCTTGTCTGCTCCGCACTGTAGTTGGATAAACCTACATACAAAGCTTTACCCTGTCTTACCGCATGATCTAACGCGCCCATTGTTTCCTCAAGCGGCGTTTCTGGATCAGGACGATGGGAATAAAATATATCGACATAATCAAGTCCCATTCTCGTTAAGCTGCGATCCAAGCTGGACAGCAAATTTTTACGTGAGCCCCATTCGCCGTATGGACCTTCCCACATGTAATAGCCCGCTTTTGTAGAAATTAGAAGCTCATCGCGATAGGGAGCCAAATCCTTCTTATATACTGCTCCGAACGTTTCTTCAGCAGAACCGGCAGGCGGTCCATAGTTGTTTGCTAGGTCAAAATGATTAATGCCGAGATCGAACGCTTTTAAAAGCATTGCACGTGAGTTTTCAAGCGGTTGATTGCCGCCGAAATTTTGCCATAGACCAAGGGATATCGCAGGCAGCTTAATTCCACTTTTGCCTGCGCGTTTATACAACATATCGGAATAACGTGATGAATCAGCAGCATAAGGCATTTATCATATTCCCCTTTGTTTTTAGAATGATTTCGTTGTTTGATACATGCTATAATGATTACTTGCAACATCATTGCTTTTAAAGTATAGCTTAATTTTGCTGCAATAAGGAATGTCCACATGCAAGTCATATATGTCATAATGTAATATATTGAAGAGCTACAATTGAGGAAGTGACAACAAATGTGCGAGCATTATGATCTGGTCTATTATTATCATGGGAAGCAGTTCTGCGAAGCTGGCTATAGCTGGGGACCCGGCGTTAAGGATCATTACAAAATTCTATTTATTCATGAAGGTAAAGGCACCTATCAGATTAACGGAAAAACATATGCCTTAAAAAAAGGACAAGGCTTTATGGTATTTCCAAATACGATATGCCATATGAAGGCGGATCTTCAAGATCCGTGGGTCTATTCGTGGATTGCTTTTCAAGGAACATGTGTTGACGGATTACTTGAACAGGTCCACTTAAGCAAAACGGCACCTTCATTCTCGTATGCTCCAGCAAATTGGTTTGAGCCTTGGTTAGAACAGTTTAATGATGCAGGGGAACTTGAGAAAAACAGCGGTCTTGTCGTTCATAGCCTGCTCTATCGCCTTATTTCGGATTGGATCGATATGCTGACTGCCCCTAATCAAATCGGTTATTTGCCTAAAGCAAAGGATGTTTATGTTCGTAAAGCGATCGATTATATCAAAATGAATTACTACACCAAAGTAAGCATTACTGAGCTGGCCAGACTCATCGGCATAGACCGCATATACTTATCCGCCTTATTTAAGGAAGTAGTAAACCAATCGCCGCAAACCTACTTATTGCATTATCGAATGGATAAAGCTTGTGATCTCATGAACAATCAACAGCTTTCGGTATCTGATATTTCCCACTCCGTCGGCTATAACGACCCTCTTCTCTTCTCGAAAATGTTCAAAAAAGTGAAAGGGATATCTCCTAGTCATTATCGCAAAGAAATTGTCTAATTTCTTCAAAAAAGAGAGCCTGCAGGAGCAGGCTCTCTTCATCATTATTATTTAATGTGATAAATCTTTAACCATCTTAACATGTGGAATATTCTCTTCCATAAAGACGGTGGATGCTACCTCATAACCTTGCTTCTCATAAAAAGCTGCTGCTTGAACTTGTCCATGCAGCTTCGCTTTCTTAAGCCCCTTTTCACGCGCGATCAACTCAAGCTCATCCATGATTGCTTTGCCGAGTTTATGCATGCGGTGTGAAGCTAATACGCAAATCCGCTCTATTTTTGCCATATCATCGACGATCCGCACTCTGCCTGTTCCAACAGGTACATTCTCGTAATATACAAGAACATGATCAGCGATTGCATCGTATTCATCAAGCTCTACTTCCTCCGCAACGCCTTGCTCTTTGACGAAGACTGTTTTTCGAATCAGGTACGCTTCTTCCATTTGCTCATCTGTCGTTACACGTTTTGTTTCCATCTTTCTCTTTCCTTCCATTAAGAAATCTCTATAAAACTGCGACTATTCAGCCTCTATGTTTATTATAATGCTAATTTGCTAATTAGCCAAAACTTATCGGCATTTCAATCCAAAAAATATAATGGCCGTTGTCATGAATAACGCCAATCTCTCCTCCATGCATCTCTACTATTTGTTTGGCAATGGTAAGTCCAAGACCTGTACCAGCTGGCATAGAGCTGCGAATATCATTCGACTCCCGCTTGAAAAAACGATCAAACAATTGCGCTTCCTCATGAGAATTAATCGGTACTCCTTCATTTTCAATGGTTAACCGAAATATATCGTTCGAGGCAGTTGCTTTTACCGTCATCACACTCGGTTTGATCGAATATTTGAGCGCATTGATTAAAAGATTGTCAATAGCTCTGACTATTTTCTGCGTATCACTCTCTACACATATCGGTCTTGCACAAAAGCTTTTCACCACAATGATTCCCTGCTCGGCAGCAACAGGCTCAAATTCAATAATAAGCTGCTCTACTAGTTTGTTGATATCTACGGATTGCTTAATGAAGTTGTGATCTCCGCCAGTCAGTCGTGTATATTCAAACAAATCATCGATCAATTTCTTAAGCTGCTGCGTCTTGTGGAAAGCATTGTCTATAAATCGCTCTTGCTCACTTGGATCTTGAAAGGCATGTGATTTCAATAAATCTAAATATCCGATAATGCTCGTAAGCGGAGTCCGCAAATCATGCGAAACATGTGTGATTAGCTCCATCTTCGACTGTTCGAGCATTCGTTCTCGCTCTTGCTGCGTTTGCAGCTGCTGAGCCATATGGTTAATATTTTGAGCAACGATACCCAGTTGATCCTGCCTTGTTAACGGAACGCGGTATTCCAAATCACCACCAGCTATTATGATTAGCCCATACGTTATTTCTTTGAAGTAACTGACCACACCACGCGTAAAAACAAAGAAGAAAAAAATAAATATACCGAAAAATAAAGGCAACGATATGAAATTATTGAGTATAAACCCAAACTGTGTTCGAGTAAAATGATCCATTCCCACGATAAAAACGACGGCAATGATGAAACTTAGGACGGGCACCCACAGCATAAGACCACGAATGCTGCGCAGTCCCATTAGCATACTGCTCACATTATTTTTCAATCTTATAGCCAACTCCCCATACCGTTTTTATATATCTCGGTTCTCTTGGGTTATCTTCGATTTTCTCTCGAATATTGCGGATATGAACCATGACCGTATTTTCGGAGTAAAAGGCGGATTGGTCCTTCCATACGTTCTGATAAATTTTATCGATATTGAAGACTTGCCCCCTGTGCGATGCGAGCAGCAGCAATATTGCAAATTCGATAGGTGTTAGTGCTAGTTCTTGGCCTTTTACTGTAACCAAATGCTGATCCTTATTGATGATAAGCGCATCTATCGTAATTTCGTTTGAAGCACTCGCCGCCTGAACCGTCAAGCTTTGCCTTCGCAGCTGTGCTTTGACTCGCGCCAGCAGCTCCAATGGATTAAACGGTTTTGTAACATAATCATCAGCCCCTGTGGATAGGCCTGTAATTTTATCGATATCTTCGCCCTTTGCAGAAAGCATAATAATGGGGACATCGTGTTCCTCTCTAATTTTGAGGCAAGCTTTAATCCCATCCCATTTGGGCATCATAACGTCCAGAATAATCAAATGGACGGGTTCGCGGTTGATAACCTCTACTGCATGCTGTCCATCGACCGCTTCCACTACACGATATCCTTCATTCCTTAAATAAATGTGTAGTATATCACGAATTTCCGGATCATCGTCAACAACCAAAATCGTCATGCTCACTTGTTTGCCTCCTTAAATGAAGTTTTACGACATGCTTATAAAGGCTATTTTTTTCTACAAACGTATACGAAAGCAGGCGGAACATTGATAGGTACAAAAATGATCTTTTCAATATGAAAATGTAAACTTAATTGCTTCTTCATTTGCTGCGAATACTGAAAGGCAACAAACCATCCATCATCCTTTAAGGAGTTTACTATTTGCGCGATCAGCACATCCCTCAGTGTCTGATGGAAATTGAAAAAAGGCAAGCCGCTAATGATACAGTCCAATTGCTCAATTCCTTCTTGCTGTAAGGCTGCTTGCAAGTTTGTCGTGTTCTCATAACATGCAAAATTTGGGTAATTTTCTTCCAATGTTTTTAACATAAACGGATCTGTCTCAAAAAGCAAAACTTTCGTTTGTTGGTGAGCAGCTTCCTGAATATGCTTTGTTATCGCACCGGTGCCAGCACCAAGCTCCGCTGCCGCCAGTACCTCATGCCATGGGACGCTCTCGACCATCTTTTGGGCCAAATACTTGGAGCTCGGCATGACACTGCCGATTTCCATAGGCTTATATAAAAACTTATACAGAAACAAGCATTTTTCCTTTAACGATTGTTTTATTCCCATGATTGTTGGTCACTCCCTCGCTTCTTTTCCTCATGCTAACAAGAAATTGTGCGGATAAAGCGAGGATAAATATGAATTTATTCTGAAGAGCATTCATTCTTTCACTTCAATATCCCACAAAAATGACCAACTAGAGGAGTAATATGCCAAAAGCGAAGCTTTTTTTCGGCTTGCTGCGTGCTATGCTAGCCTTAGGATTAAATAATATAGTAAAGGCGGGATATATAGTGTCATATCTATCAATCAGCACATGGAGCTTACATCGCAATCTTGGACCTCTTCACTGGACGGTATGGGATACCGAAACGAATACTCATCAAACGCGTGTACAAGAACAACCGCAGCTTACGACTTTGCTAGACCTTCCAGTTGAGGCAGCTGCTAGAGGTTATCAAGCGCTTGAAGTTTGCCATTTTCATTTTCCTTCAACAGATCCGGCTTATCTTGAGCAGCTTCGCCTCTCTTTCGATAATGCTGCGATTAAATTTGATACCTTGCTGCTCGACTATGGCGACATAACAACAGTAGATGCGGCTAAAAGAACAGCAGATCTTAGTTTCATACGGGATTGGATCGATGTTGCTTCACAATGCGGGGCGAAACAAATTCGTGTCATTGCTGGCGAATCTTCACCAAGTGATGATGCTGCCATTGAATTGTCCGCTTCCTCCTTGTCCGAGCTAGCTGAATATGCTGCTTCTAGAAATGTTCATGTTATAACTGAAAATTTCAAAGCGCTTACGTCGACATCGGAAAGCAGTCTTAAGCTGCTTGCGCATGCGGGTAAAGCAGTAGGCTTTATAACCGACTTCGGCAACTATCATAGCGCGGACAAAATCAGTGAAATCGGCGATACAGCACCACTAAGCGTCTCTGTTCATGTTAAGCCTACCTATGATGATGCCGGTGTCCCTGATAAGGACGAGCTAGTCTCCTATCTTACTGAGGTTGAACGAGTTGGGTTTAAGGGTGCTTATGTTCTCATATACGATGGCCCAGGAGATATGTGGGAAGGGCTTAACCGAGTTAAAGCAATTGTAGAGCCATTAATATTGACAGTCCGCTAGCCCCCTCCTATACTTATAGAGTGGAATAATGATAATCATTATCGAGTATACCTACTCTATAAGTATATTTTGAGAAACCGAAATGGGGCACAAATACATGGCACATGACATGGACTTTACACTTGTAGAAACATATTTTCACATTTCTCCGAAAGGTGCCGCTCATCCCTTGCTTGAGCTGCCAGCGACCAGCTTTTATGATAAAGAAACTGCTCATGCAACACTTGTAAAAGCCGGAGAAATGGTGCAAGCAACGGGCATGCAACTAGCTGCTTCCTTTGTAGGCATGTCCTTCTTTAATTTGTGCATAACGAATCTATTTTTTGCTGCCCAATACAACCGTTATTTGGATTTATCGCTACATAATTTAACTTATCAGCTTGAGAAACACGAATATCATGCCCATCTGGGCTTCAAAATTAATGAGCTTCGCTGGACAGATGTGCCAACCGAAGAACAAGAAAGAAAGCAGTTTTTAGAGAATGCCTTCCGAACTAGCTTTACGGATGAGATTAACGATATCGTCGAAGCTGTAGCCATAAGCGCCGATGTGAAATCCGCCATGATCTGGAACCAGGCCGGTGGACAACTGCAGGGTGTGATTGATTTTCTGAAAAATAATATGAACGATCAGTCACTGTTGACAATTGTACAGCGCGATCTTGAGGTCATTCTCGGTCTGCCTGCTGAGGTATTTAATCGGAAACGGAACCCTTTTGTTCACAAGCCTCGGTATATCGACGATCCGTGGTCACCTGGAGGTCCGCAAATCGTTCTTCGCTCTTCATGCTGTATGTACGATTGTCGTGTTGATGGTGTGAAATGTTATACCTGCCCTCGTTTGCTGCCAGAAGAACGTGAAGAAAGACGCAAGCTGGTTGCAGCTGGCGTCCACTAATATAAAAAGCTGATGTCAGATACTACATATACCTGACATCAGCTTTTTTTGCTGCATTATTTTATAATTTCGTTATTTGTTTACATAATTATTATTATGTATCCTTATTCTGAAATTTCATTGGGATTTTTCTGGAAATGTTGTTCATCGCATTTCGAAGCTGTTTATTATCAATATGCGTGTAAATTTGTGTTGTTTCAATACTCGCGTGCCCAAGCAGCTCTTGCAAAGTTCGTATGTCTGTACCGCTGCGAATTTGCATCGTTGCAAATGAATGCCGCAGCTTATGGCTCGATAGCCTTTTATCCGCAAGTGCAGGCATCGTCTCCTTTAGCAGCTTGATCGTTTCATCAGCGACGGTCTGTATCATTCGTATAGATAATCTTCGTCCAAACTGCGATACAAAAAACGGCTGCTCCTTACCCTGCCTGGATTCCTTGCGTTCAGCAAGCGCCTCATTCAATACATGCTGCAGCGCATCCGGCAATGGGATAACGCGCCATTTACGCCCTTTCCCGAGAATATGAATCGATCCATCCTGCCTGAAATCCTGTACATTCATCCGGTGTACCTCACCGACGCGAAGACCGGCATAGGACATTAATAAAACAATTGCTACATTGCGAATATAATATTTCCCCTGTATGGCTTGCAGAAGCGCTTCGAGTTCATTTTCTTCCAAGTAAACCGGAATACGATTTTTCTCCTGCTTGGACTTTGCGATAAGTGCAGCAGGATTGCCTTCCAAATGCTCCATCTCGATCAGCGCTTTAAAAAATGAACGCAAAGAAGAAAGCTTGCGATTGCGCGCCTCATCCCCTGCCCCCTTCTCGCGGCAAACGGCCATGTAGCGCATAATATCCATTTTCGTAATATGTTTTGTTTCTGTTGGATGTACCGTCTGTAGAAAAAAACGAACATCATTTATGTAGGCTTGATGTGTGGACTTGGTCATCCCTTTATTTTTCATCCAAATCGAAAATAAGTCCATTTCCAAGCCGTAGCTATCCGTCACCTCATGTTGTCCCATTCGCAAGCAAATCCTCCATAAAAAACCTATTTTCACACTCTATTTAAGTGACCATTACTCTATTATGATAGCTTAAAAGTTGATATAAAAGCAAACTGCGTGAAATATGTATTTCACGCAGTTTTTTATCCGCAGAAATGATGATTTTTTCGATAAAAATAGCGATCAATGCTTCCGTTTTGCTCCTGTATCCGTAATAGCTAGTTTAATGCTATACGTAATCGGAATGCGACTGAATTCTTCATCCCAATCCTCTTTAACCTTTTGCCATACTTTTGGATGCGATATGCTTAGTTTAGTACCGAAACCCATGACGTCTGTTTTATATTCCTTTTGAATTTTATGTAAGGCTCTATTCACGAGTCGGCCTACTTCCTTCTCTGATGAATGTACAGCTTTGGTTACAAATTTATGATCCAGAGGCTCGTTGTCAATTAACCACTCTTCAATTAGTCGACCATCCGATTCTATATTTACGTGAAAACTAATTTTTCCATTCTTGACCTGTGAAATTATTTTACTTTTAAGCGTTTTGATCTCATAGGCAATGACCTGCTTCGTTTCAGGATCATAGCTTTTTACTAAACCGCCTTTGCCTTCGCCAGTCAACCACATTATGCCTAACAATTCTTCCTCCGATAACAGCCCTTTGAATTTTTGGGTTTTCCCCTTAATAACGGCTGCACCTGAAAATTCAATCTCACCTTCAGCAGCTACGATATTTTGAAGTAAATAGCTGGACTTTGCATGCATTTTACCCTCTACTGCAATAAGCGACATCGGAGGTATGATCTTCAATGTACGATAACGATTACCGATCATCTCAATTACACGGAACGAAGGTATAATGTTAGTACCTTTTGATTCAAATACATCTCTAGCCATTCCGCTGCTCATGACAATTAAGCTATTCGGCCGAATATTATTATCCCTCAACATAAAGCTAAGGAGATTATTCATGCTGTATTTTCGAGACAACATCTCATTTATAACGATCACCTTCAAATGATGACCGATGACAGGACGCTCCATTCGAGCTGAAAATCCTCTCACCATTTCAAAAAGCGAATCTCCTGTCTCCGAAACATTTATATAAGGTTTAGCCGCTACAACGCCTGAAGATTCACTGTCTTTCCCCTCTGATTGTTTATCTATAATTTGCAGCGTGTAGGTGATCAGATCCTTTTTCCGATTAGAGGTACTCAGCTTATCCATTTTTTTCTCAATTTCCGTTTTGCTGGCAACATCAAGCGCTATTCCGACATATAGCCCAAGATCCTCAATCTCATCCTTGCTCCAACAACCCGTTTGGACAAGCAGCGTTAGCGTGCATAGGCATGCTAGTAAAAATCGTCCCCGACTGTTGCTGTGGATCATCATCATTTTACACTCCTTTTTTTCCACTTCGTCATACCAAACAATATGATGGTCATAGAGACAAACAAATAAAGAGCGGTATTGCCTAGCAAGCTGCCGTATACAAACAGAGCGCTCGTATTTTTGGGAAGCGTGGAAACTAGAAATACAATGGGCAGTAAGAAATATAAGCATTTCATCATTTTTGCTTTGAATACTTGTGACAATCCCAAGGCTGCAGCATAATACGTAATGACAAAAGAAGAATAGATTTGCATAATCCAAATGACAAGGAAAAACGATTCAAACCTTTCAAATATTAGTCCAGAAAGCTCAAAGCTGCGTACAAGATCGAGTGTTGGCCACGTCCGCGTAATGACAACATCTATCGATAGCCCGCCTACTACAATAATTACGGTCAGCAAATAAATAAAGAACGGAATCGCTGTGCCATAGACGACGGCTTTTACCGATTTTTTCGGATTATCCATAAATGCAGTTAAAATCAATATAATTTCTACGCCTAGAAAGGACAGTGAGGTTGTTTGGACCCCCCTGAGAGGAGGCATGATTCCTTGCCCTAATACAGGCCGCAAATGATCGATTTCGAATATCCGTAAAGACATTAACATGACTAATACATAAATAACGATAGTTATCGGCAAAATGACCTCAAATAACCTCGCAATCGGATTAATGCCGCTGGTCATCAAATAGAAGCTAACCCAAATAAAAACCATGACAATGACCCATGGAGGCGTTCCTTCCAGCAGAAAAAATTCCGTAACCTCAGATAAAACACGCACCTGATAAGCAGCTGTCATGAAAAAATAAATAACAAACGCGATGCCAATTATGCCTCCTATCCATTTTCCGAGAAGCTTCTGAGTAAACTGGTATACCGTTTGATTGATATGCAATTTTGCCAATGCAGCCATAAACACGCCTACTAATAAGGCAACCGTTCCCCCGATCAGTACCGATATCCATACATCTGGTGTCCCTACTTTTTCAACAGAAGCTCTAGGCAACGTAAGAATTCCTGAACCCAGCATAAAGTTTGAAATGATCACAGCGGTTTGAACGGTTGTAATACGATCATTGGACATCTTTTTCATATAATGCCTTCTTCCAAATTCAATTCTTCATGCGTGTATTATCTTTCGGCTTCAGCATTTCAGGTCGTTTTTTCATCATAAATATCGGCATGCGAACAATAAAATCTTTCCAATCTTTAACGCGATATGGAACTGCCGGGCTCGCATAGGGGACGCCAAAGCTCTTAAGTTTGACAATATGAGCGCATAACATTAAGGAAAACAAAATTACGCCATACAAACCGAATGCAGCAGCGCAGAACATTGCAGCAAAACGCAGCATTCTAAGCGCTATCCCAGCATTGTATTGCGGAATTGCAAACGACGATATCGCAGTTAGCGCAACGACAATAACCAAAATCGGACTCACGATTCCAGCTCGAACAGCCGCTTCACCAATAATCAAACCACCAACGATTCCCATGGCCGGTCCAATTGGTTTTGGCAGTCGAAGCCCTGCCTCTCGCAATATTTCAATCGCTACCTCCATAATGAGCGCTTCAACTAGTGATGAGAAAGGCACCCCTTCCCTAGCCCCAACGATAGAAATCGCCAATTTAGTTGGGATAAGGCCTGGATGAAACGATATAAAGGAAATGTACATCGCTGGTGTCAATAATGAGATCAAAGCGGCAAGAAAACGCAGCATTCTGAGCAATGTGCCAACCATCCAACGCTCATAATAATCCTCCGGTGATTGCAGAAGCATGCTAAATGTAACAGGAGCAATCAACGCAAAAGGGGTACCGTCGAGCAGAATAGCAACCCTGCCTTCCATCAACGCGCCAATGACCCGATCGGGCCTTTCCGTACTCTGCACCTGTGGAAATGGACTCAAAAAATTATCCTCGATCAGCTGCTCAACGTATCCTGATTCGGGTAAATTATCAATATCGATCTTGCTTACCCTGTGCCTGACCTTTTCAACTAATTCAGGATCAGCAATATCTTTAATATAAGCAATGATGAGCTGCTTCTTAGCACGTGTGCCAACATGCATGCTCATGAATGATAGGCTGGCATTTTCACCATGTCTTCTTAGAATCGCAGTATTGTCGGATAAGTTCTCATTAAAGCCTGCTCTCGGCCCTCTAACTAATGCCTCAGAGATTGGTTCCTCAATATTTCGGGATTTGCTCCTTGCAGTGCCAATGATAATAATTTCATCAATTCCATCAACGAGCACTGCTGTTGCACCCATTAATACTTTTGGCAGCATTTCTTCTAAAGAATGGACTTCACTTAATTGGCTAACAGTTAATATCTGATTGGTTAAAAACGATTTTGAGACGGTTTTGCCTTCTCCTTGAACAGACATTAACGCTCTCAAAATATGCTGATCAATCAAATCACAATCTGCTAATCCATTTACAAAAACAATAGCTGCGCTTATACCCGTATCCCCAATAGAGCACTCACGCACCAAAACATCGGAATGAAACTCCATTTGTTCATGAATGGCTTTCAGCCGAACTTGAATATTTTCGCTCATCGGATTATTCATCATCAGCTTGGCGATAACGATTAAAAATAGATGAGATAAGAAGAGGAATCACGAGGGTGACAACAGCTTGTACGCATACCGTCCAATTAGGAATGTTTATCTGATCGTGTAAAGCCATAGCACATACACTCCTTGTTGTTTTTTGTCGAATTATTCCTATTTTTGCCGTAATGGGTAGGTTATAAACTTATGTTCGTTCAAAGTGCAGGAATAAAAAAAAGAGAAGGGTTTCCCCTTCTCCTTATTTGAACCTTATTCTCTTTTTAGGAATAACTTAATGCTACACCTTTCGGAAGCACACCTTCCACTTGTTCACGCACATAGCTATCATTCATTTTTTGGCCAAAAATAACGATTTTCCCGCTGTCTTCACGTGTTCTAATCAAACGTCCAATGCCCTGACGTAATCGAAGCAGCATATACGGCATATCCACTTGTTCGAATGGTAATTCCGAGTCATTCCGTCTCGCTGCGAATAATGGATCATTTGGAGGAAACGGAAGTTCCCACACAATAACCTGGGAAAGAGATGGACCAGGAATATCTAAACCTTCCCATAATGTCACTGCACATAAAATGCTGGCTTCATCCTGTTGAAACTGTTCAATCAAATAGCTAATTTCGCTTGTGCCCTCATAAAAGAAAGTATAAGCCGCACAATCCGCATGCTTGTCCGATTCTGCCTTAAATTGCTCTAGCTGCTCCATCGATGGGAACAAAATAAGCGATCTTCCGCCTGATTGCTTAAGCAAGCGATACGTTTCATTTACCTTATCGTTAAGCGCCGTAAACTGTTCAGCTTTTGGAATCTCCACAGTCATTTGCTGCTCATAGTCATATGGTGATGGAACCGAGAACGATAATGAGCTATCCATTCCCAATATGTCCATCATATATTCAAATGAGCCGTTAACCGAGAGCGTTGCTGAGGAAAATACGATTGGCATTTTACGAGAGAAAACTTGCTCCTTCAACACTTCCTTCACCACTTTTGGCATGATGACGAGTGACGTTCCTTCTTTATCCTGCGAAACCCAGCTAATTGGCTTGTCCGCTTGCTTGAATAAGGAAAGCGCAAATTGAATCATTTCCAAATGCTCTTCAACGATTTTTAGCTGATACGTATCGATTGTGTATAAGCCGCTTTCGAATACGAGCTCTTCTTCTATAACCGATAGCGTATCCTGCAAACGATTAATTTCACGAATAAGCTCCGCACTCCAAATGATTTCCTTGCGATCCGAAGCAGGAACCTTCTGGCTGTGCTTATTCAACATTTTAAATAAGAATTCACTTTGGGCAATCGCATCCTCAACAGCTACAGCAAGAGTTTCACGAATCTCTTCTTGCAGCAGTCTTATGACGATTCCTTCAAAAACAGCATGATTCAGCTTGTAAGTCAGCGCTTGCTGTGCGGCTGTTTCAAGCAGATGGCCCTCATCAAATACTACAGAGCTGTACTCTGGCAGCAATGGAAGCTGGCCTTCACGTTTTCTTGCGTCATATGTCCATATATGCTCCATATAGAAATCATGCGAGCAAATAATGACATCTGCAGATTTGCGATAATGGTCGCGTGAGAGTGTTTGACCACAGCGATGTCTAACGTCACACACTAAGCAGTCCTGAAATACATCCCAGCCCAGCTCGTTCCACTGCTCATCATTTAAGCTTGGGTAGTCCTTGCGATTTCCATATGGATGGAAGCTTTGCATAGAATCCTGCTTATGGACGAAGCTTGGAAGTTCACGATATATATTGTCATATAGCTCCGCGTTATCTTGTCCAGCTCTCGCATTATCCAGCTTTTTCAAGCAAATATATTGATCTGCTGATTTGCCTAATCTAGCATCAATCGTTAGATCCAAATATTTTCCAAGCTTTGCAATATCGCCTTCAGGCTTTACAAGCTGCTCAATTAAGGATTCATCGGCACAAGCAATAATTGCTGGTTTTCTTGTGTACCGAGCATAGGTGATCGCATACAACAAGTAAACGAATGTTTTACCTGTTCCAACTCCAGCTTCAGCAAATATCGTTTGTTTATCTGCAAAAGCACGTTCCAATTGAAAAGCCATATAAATTTGTTCATCTCTAATTTCAAAACCAGCTTCAGGCAGCTTCTCATAAAAAACATCAGCGATCCAATCGCTAGCCTGTTGTATAAAAGGTTGTTTCGGGTCAAACTCAAATGGATATTTATTCAAGGTTGCTTGCCTCCATATAGTAGGCACAACCGGCTGTATGCGGACACACAGCCGGTTGTGAAATCTCCTGCACTAATCGTACACTCAAATATATCACTAGAGTGTATGCTTAGTCAAAGGTTATGGTTTATTTGCTTTATTACTCTATCCATTTCACCAGATTCGGCTTCTCATCCAAAATGGATTCATATTGCTCCTTCCAGCCATAAATCGCATCAGGATCAAGCTTCTTGTACCGGTCGTATTTATGCAAACGATCCTGCTCCCGCGCCCAGCCGAAATGTTTTACTCGCAGGTTTGACGTCTTATTAGCAAGTGAATAAATGTTTTCAGGAAATCTCCCGCAGTGCTGAGGGGTTTGCTTCCACACATAAGAAAATCCCTCTACATATTTCAATAAAAATGGGCGGTACACGCTATGGGCATTCCAGTATACATCCTCGCGATAATGATCTTCCGACCAAAAATCAAATAATCGAAACAAATAAGTGAACGTTCCCGTATCGTTTAGCAGCACTGGCAGCTCTTCCTTGAATTTTTGCTCAAAATATTCATCCGCATCCATATTCAGAATCCACTGCGGCCGAATGCGAATCGTTTCTTCCCATTGCTGCGTTCTTAGCTTTACTTCATTATGAAATTGCGAGCTTTCGTTTTTAATATAGGTCAACGGAATGCCGGCAAGGCATTCATGAACGATTTCCCCGGTATGATCCGTGCTTCCATCGTCAATAATGACCGCATGATCTATATATTCCTTATGATGCTCAAGCACTTCCTTTAAAAAGCGCTCTCCCTCATTTTTTACGATCATAGATAACGTAAGCTTAGGACCTGCTGTGGGCACAATGATCGTAGGTCCTTGTGCTGGCAACATATTCGAATTTGTATATGCTTTGTCCTGCGTGGATTCCATAAACAATATAGCGCGCTCAATATCCGATTCTCGGTAGATATGAAAGGCTGGGTATCTGGTGTCCACATACAAATCGATGCCAAGAGCAACTGCTCGAATGCAGAAATGACGATCTTCGCCCCAAAATGATACATTCGAGATCATCCGAAATGATATCGGCTTCTCCAGTGCTGAGCGAGTGATATACGTGCATGCACCAAGGCCGCCAACCTGATAAACACCAGGTACTCTAAGCTTCATTAGAAACATGACAGCCGCTTCCGCACCGTCACCGGCTTTTACTGTTCCATCTGACTGAAACGGCCAATACGTATCCTTCAGCCAAACCTGCGGCATTTCCATCGTATTAGGCTGCCACTGTGTCCAGAAAATAGTGGAAATGATCTCTTTTTCGGAAGAAATCAAAGATTCAATTGCTTCCGGGTGAATCAGCAAATCCGAATCAATGAGGAATAGTCCATCATATTGCTGCTCTCTCGCTGTTTGGATCATATGATCCTTCCAGCTTGCGATTTTATCAATTAAATCATTGCTCCAGTAATGAGTAAACTCATCCCTGGCATATGGTGTTATCGAATCGCCTTTTATTAAGATGGTTTCACTTTCATTGTTCTCTTTTTGCTTCGATATAAAATCGCTCAGCAATTGCGAGGACTCCTCATTATCATTGTCGTCAATAAAGAAATAATCTACTTTAAAAGAGCTTGCTTCGATTCGCGCAAGCGAGGCTAAAAAGTGACGCAATATGGTCGGTCTTTGGCGAATGGGACTTCCAATCAATATTCGCTTCAACGTTAGGCCTCCTTTATTCCACAGAAATTCCTTAGGAATGATAATCCATATGAGGCATATGCATCTATTATGCAAAACCCAGATCATTTTTTCAGAATGGAGGCTTAATGGCCATTACTGCTCTCAAAGAATGGGACTTAAAACCGCTGCTGTTCGGATTGCTGTTTCTTTGCTTTGCCGACGCTTTATTTACAGATATAGGCTTGAGGCTATCATTAATCGAGGAGCTCAATCCACTCGTACAAAAACTTTATGACTGGAATATCGTTAGCTACTATGGGATGAAGCTGCTGCTCCCGCTGCTGCTAATCCTCATTTATTATCGAATGAAAAATCGGTATTGGATCAACCCATGTATTCTTATTACGGTATTGATCTACTTTCTCGTCAATATTTATCACTTGGTTTGGATTTCTTACGGTGTCTATGACGGCTGGTTTTCACTTGATTCGCTGATATGAATTTCTTTACCTCTTCTAGGAGTGTTGTATAATAGCTAATAGAAACAATACAACATATTCCTTCTCTCAGGGAGCCAACGAAGGAGTTCACATGCATGATTGATGTAAGGCATTTCGCACCGCTCACACTTGCCAAATATATGTTGAAATGGCTGTTCATTGCTGGAGTGATCGGCATCCTATCTGGTTCTGCTTCCGCATTATTTCTAGCCAGTCTTGAATTCGTAACCGAAACGCGTATACAACATTTGTGGTTATTGTGGCTTTTGCCATTCGGCGGTGCCTTCGTAAGTTATCTTTATCTCAAGTTTGGGAAAGAAGCAGGTAGAGGAAATAATCTAATCATAGAGCAAATACATACCGGTAATGGCTTCATCCCATTAAGAATGGCACCACTTGTTCTAATTGGAACTTTAATCACCCATTTATTTGGTGGATCTGCTGGTCGTGAAGGTACTGCAGTACAAATGGGCGGCAGCTTAGCGGAATGGTTTGGCAAGCTAATTAAAAGCAGCCCGCTTGATCGCAAAATCATTTTGATGTGCGGCATTAGCAGCGGCTTTGGTGCTGTCTTTGGCACACCTTTAGCTGGAACAATTTTTGGACTAGAAGTACTTGCAATCGGCGTCATCAGTTATGAAGCGCTGCTCCCCTGCTTTATCGCGAGTTATGTTGGCCATTTGGTTGCTACCGCGTGGGGAGTTCAACATATCTCCTATTCAATGGGCGATGTCCCTCCGCTCGATTGGCTGCTCATTGTCAAAGTTTTCATTGCATCTGTGCTTTTTGGTCTAGCCGCATTATTATTCACTCAGCTGGTACGAGGATTCAAACGTTTATTTAGTAAATGGTTTAAAAGTCCTGTTCTCAAAAGTTTTTTGGGCGGACTATTCATTATTGCTCTCGTCTATACGATCGGAACACGTGATTATTTGGGACTAGGCATCCCGCTCCTAGAGCAGTCCTTTCAAGAGGCGGTTTCTCCGTTTGTTTTTTTATTGAAAACACTATTTACTGCTATAACGCTTGGGACAGGCTTTCAAGGCGGGGAGGTAACTCCACTCTTTGTCATCGGTGCAACGCTAGGAAGCGCACTTGCAGGTTTGCTCCATGTCTCCGTCCCCCTGCTCGCTGCCATTGGTTTCATATCCGTATTCAGCGGCGCTGCCAAGACGCCAATCGCTTGCTTCATCATGGGCATTGAATTATTTGGGGCTGAAGGTGCAATTTATATGTTTATCGGCTGCGTAATCGCATTTATATGTTCAGGTCGAATCGGCATCTATGAAGCTCAAAAACCAATTGAGTTGCGCCCATAAATCGAAAAAAAGCCTGCTCCTTATCATAAGGGAGCAGGCTTTTTCTATTGGTTAAAAATAAACGATATAGATTACAGCAGCAAGCACGATGCGGTATATTGCAAATGGTACAAGCTTGATTTTGTTAATAAGCTTCAAGAAGAAACGAATCGAAAGAAGTGCAAAAACGAATGCGCTTATGAAACCTGCGATAAAAAACGGCAATGACTCTAACGTGAAGTATTCCCAGTTTTTCGCCAAGGACAACAAGCTCGCACCAGCCATGATCGGCACAGCCATGATGAAAGTGAAATCAGCAGCAGCGCGGTGACTCATGCCTAGCAGCACCCCTCCGGAAATAGTGGAACCGGAACGGGAGAAGCCTGGCCAGAGGGATAAACATTGGATAAGCCCAACGGAGAAGGCTTGCTTATAAGTGATCTGGTCAACTGACTCGATCTTAGGTTTCTTAGGCCCAAAACGATCGGCAATAATCATAAGTATAGCTCCGATAACTAGACCAATTAGCACTGTACGTATCGAGAATAAATGCTCATCAATGTAATCGTCAAACAATAGACCAAGTACACCAGCTGGGATGAGACCAACGATAACATGTGTTAGCTTTAGCTTTTTCTTCGGTTGAGAAGAAGCTTGTGCAGCGTCCTTGCTGCCTCTGTTCAAGCCCAGCAAGTCAATAAAACGATTTCGGAAAATAATGACTACTGCTAAAATGGAGCCGAGCTGAATAACAATTTTGAATGTGTTCGCAACGTACTTCGTCAAGTACTGTTCCGTTTGAAGCCACATATCGTCAACAATGACCATATGTCCTGTCGAGGATACAGGTGCAAATTCCGTTAATCCTTCAACAATACCTAAAATAATCGCTTTTAAAATCGTAATAAAATCCATGTGTAGTTGAATCTCCTAACTCTCTGATTGATAGAAAGACGACAAAGAACAGCACGGAATAAATCATAACACAAAACGACCCCACTCAACAATTCCAACGCAATACCTATAATTCACATAACTTATTTCATTAATAATCGTTACTATAGTTATTTTGTCATTACAAATTGCCTTGTTGACCTACTAGCATAATCCTAGTAATCACCCAAAACGTTGGCGATAGCCGCATTTCCTGCACAGCTCCTCGACAGCTTCCCGTCTTGAGAAACCATCATAGAGATTAGTTGATCGCTCATTCTCAATAATTTCCGAGAAATGAGTATCATGAATGTTTCCTAAATTAATGACGCCCTCTCCGTCCAAGCAGCAAGGGATGACTGTTCCGTCGATGAGAATGCCAGCTTGATTCCTTAAGGCATGGCAGAAGCCTTTCCCATTATACTCCGGCTCTTTTAAATCCGGCCATTTGAACTCAGGATCTTGGTTTAGGTAAATGCGCTCCGCTATTTTGACACCTGAGCCGGGTATGAATTTTTCTTCAATTTTATAATCGAGATTAAATGCCTTCTCAATCATGCCCAGGAGCTCTCGGTTTTTGTTTTTCTGCTGATTCGTTTCATTGTCCATATCTAAGTTCCATAGCCGAAACGAAATAATAATATTGCTGCTTGCGACCGCTTCTTTTACGAAGGCTAAGATTTCAGCAAGGTAACCTTCTTTATTCGTAGAACCGGCATGACCGTCAAAGCTGTGCAGCGAGAAGTTGATTTGACGCAAGGCTGGCTTGTTCAGTAGCTTTTCCTTGTTTTTCGTAATAAGTGTGCCATTGGACGTAATATTTACTTTGAAGCCCTTCTCATGGCTAATATCAAGAAGCTCGTCCATTTTAGGATGCAGCATTGGCTCGCCTTTTACATGAAAATAAATATAATCCGTATGCGGCTTGATCTGATCCAGTGTTTTTTTGAAATCCTCCACTTTAATGAAACCTTTCGCTCGCAATGTGGGCGGACAGAAGCTGCATGATAAGTTGCAAATACTTGTCGTCTCTATATAAAACTTTTTAAATTTTTTCATTAGTCTAGTACTCCGTTTCCCATGGATCCAGCTGCATTTACCTCGTTAGCTTGGACCTGCTTATCGTGTCAGCTTCTATTATACAACGCCAAACACGAAAGTGACAAAAAGGAATAAACAGCAGTAGCCGTTTATTCCCTCTTCTCTTCACGTAATGGCCGAATTCCAATCGGAATCGCCTCATGCTCGCTATTCACGAATGAAGCTTGGAAAGAGCCTTCATAACGGAAAATTTGGCCAAGGATAGGGTTCCGAACGTCCACAGATATTTTGTAGCAGCGCTCCTCATCGTCATACCACTCATTCACTTCTGCTCTGCCAGTAAACAAACGAGGAAATCGAAATTGAAGCCACCCTTCATAGAAACGCTGCTCACCCGAAATGATTCGAATTCCACCCTTTGTGGAAACCGCAACATCCAAATCGACTGCTAAATGCTGCTTATTTCCTAAATAATCAACGATAATCTCTCTTTCTCCGCTATACACCATCGTTGCGTCAAAATGGCGGATCGTCCTTGGAAACTTGAATTTGCGAATCCACGTGACGGTTTCACGTCCGAATGCATCTACATATGCATAGTTTTCTATTGAAAACGGGATGTTTACGCCGCCTTGGGGGAACATGATGTGGCGGAGCGTTCCAATAAACAATGGCAGTGCAGCAAGTTTGTTGTACCAAATTAGCTGCATGACACCATGGCCTATGGACGCGGTACGATCTTGACTGCAAAAGCCAAAACGCTTCTGTATGCGAGGATGGAGCTTTTGAAAATCAGCTCCTAACGCTTGTTCATATATAGAACGCATCGTGATTTCCCCTTTTCTATTCTGTTTATTTAAATTGTCTTTTACAGCGGCTCGCTTGCGGCAAGTGACGTCTGCTTAAATAGGCTGTTAAGCCTAAACCAATCATTGGCAACGTAAGCGTAATTGGATTAAAAGGCGACTTCAGCAATTCTGAATAGAATAGAAGCGCTGGCATTGTTAATGAAATAAGTACCAATACGTGAATAATATAAATCCATTTTCTCCTATGGAAACAAGCGATTAGCACACCAAGTCCCATTTCTCCAATACCGATCAATTGAACCATTTGCAGCTCCATTCCTTTAAACCAACCCACCTGCCTCATCATTGTCAACTCTCCCGTTTCTGGGAACAAGAGCTTAGGCACAAGGCCTTCATAACACCAGAGCAGAACGATGAAGCAGACGCTCAAATAATGAAGCAAAGCTCGCTCTGCAACTACAGAAGGAGGAATACGTTCCTCAAGCCATATTCGCAATCGATCGAAGCTCCATGCGGTAGCCCAGCCAAATAGGGGTCGGAATACAAAGCGATCCAAAATTCGTCCTGCAATACCGAAACGAGTCTGATAATTAAATAATGTTATAAAGGACTGTTTGTCTCCAAGATCCTTGTACTTCCAATAACCGCCTCCGATTCGTATAAGCGAGATTGGCTGCTCTGAAGCAAAAGTTAACGTTGATACTCTTTCATTTCCATCTTTGAAAATTGTGCTGCTCGTTTCTCCTGTGCCTCTAATGTTTAGACCAAAGCCAATTCTCGTTTCATATTGGAATTTCTGGATGTCGGATTCACTATTTTTTGGAAAATATTGAATTTTCGAGAATCGGAGATCCCATTGCTCATGCAGCTGTGGGATTTGAGTATACGCCCACAGTTCATCCTGTGTTGCACGAATTTCAAGCTCGACGTAAATCGGTTTTCTATTCATTCATGCTCCTCCTATTCCATCGTCCAAAAATCTCTCTAATAACTCTGGTGTCGGGATGATGCACATTTCATGTTTCTCAAACCAACGATAGCGATTTCGCGCAATAATATGATAAACATAATTTCTCCAAGCAAGCGGTACGAAGCGAAACCAATACAACAACCTCCACCAGCCGTCAAGCTTGCGAAATACTCGAAGCGCCGCTTCGGATTTGGTATAGTACTGATTCGACTGCACCATTACAAACGTATCAAGATCATCTATAGGCAAATTTCCATCCTTAAGCAACTGCTGGCCAACAGGCGACTGAAGCGCAGCAAATCGAAAATATTTCTTTTTATCTCTCTTCACGACAAAGTGAGTAATTTTATTACATAACATGCAATTTCCATCAATGAGCAGCACAGCAGCTTCGTCGTTGTGTGAGGTTATTGCTTCCATGTTAAATCGCTCCCTCTCTCGTTTTATTTTAACCGCAAGCTGTATAGTAACGGCAGTTCCATCTTTCATAGAACGACAAACAAAGGGGTACTACGTTATGTAGTACCCCTTTGCCTTCTAGCTATGTAAAATAGGTTATTCCTTCTCATCCCGCTGGAAAAATCCTCTTCGCTTCACTTTTTCCACAGCTTCTTTGCTGCTGCGCACGCCAAGCTTCTTGAGCATTTTATTGACCTGATTTTTGAGCGTGCTCTCTGCCTTGTAAAGCTTCTTCTCAATTTGCGATTGCGTGTAGCCGGCTTCAATAAGCTCGAATACTTCACGTTCTGCGCCTGTTAATTCCTTAAGCTGCTCCTCGCGCTTTAGCCGAGTCAGCTCGTTAAGTAAAGCCTCCATAGGAGCAGAATGATGATATGCGTTACGAATCGTTTGCGGCAGCTCCTGAAAGCGTGTCTTCTCCAAATACTGTACAGCACCCGCTGTAAAGGCCTGAGTCATCGTCTGCTCATCATTTAATGACGTTAACATGATAATCTTGGCGGGAGAATGCTCATGCATAAGAATTGCTGTATGAATGCCGTCAAGCCTGCTGCCCTCCAGCTGAATATCCATTAGTACAACATCAAACGTAAGCGTGTGTGCAAGATTGATCGCATCGGTAGAATTAGTTGCCGTTCCTACAACAAGCAAATCAGACTCTTTATTCAAAAAAGTAGTGAGCGCTTTAATCCAATCCGTGTCATCCTCAACGATAAACACTTTGATATGACTCAAGGTTGCTCCCTCCTTCTCTACTCATTTTAAAATCTTTTTTCGCGGCCATATTAAGGCTGCACGTGTTCCTACACCTTCTTGGCTGGTCAGAATGACCTTTGCACCGCTCTTTTGCATAACATTATATACATAAGATAAGCCGAGTCCGAAATTCCGTCCACTTTTCCCACTGCTATAGAAGGGATCAAACACCTGGCTTAACTTCTCCTCCGGGATGCCCATGCCACTATCCTGCACAGAAAGCTCCGCCCCATTCTTATACGCTGCAAGCCTCACTACAATAGCTCCCCCATTTGGCATTGCATCACTTGCATTCATGAGCAGGTTACCAAATGCCTCGCTTATATGAATGGGATCACATTGGATGATAGGACGCAGCTCATACTTCGCGGTTAACGAAATTCCTTTATTTTGCATCAGACCCTCATGCTGAAAAAGAACTTTTTCGATGAGCTGATCGAGCTGAACCGCCTGCTCTTTCAGGGTAATGTCCTTTATTTGACTATGAATACGGCTGATCATCTCAAGCATATGATTGGATGCATTCGTTATGATCTGCATATGCTGCATAGATTGCTCATTCGATTCAGGCAGCAGATTTCTTAAATTTTCCGTACTGATGGCTATTTTTCCAATTTCATTTTTTATCGTATGATTAAGCATCGTAGTGCCAGTGCTAACTGCTCGCATCGTACTTTCCATTGGATCATGCTCAAAGCGGAGTTTAACACCAAGAACACCATACATGAAGGTACATAACAGCGCGACCGACAACGAATAAATCATAAAGACTGAAATATAATTAAAAAATTCAAAATCCGGCGTAATCACCTTTGCCACATATATGAAGATTAGAACAGCAAGCAGTGTTGGAACCATTATGATTGTGGTGATAAAGCGACTTCGCTTTATCCTTGCATCACGCTCTTTCCAAAAGGATGCGACTAATAAATAACAGGAAATTATATAATAAGGTGCGCTCCATAGCAGCAAAAGGTTAAAAAACCATTGCACATCAGAAGAAATCATAACAAATAAAGCCATCAAAAAAATCGGAATGGAAAGATAAAATTTCAGTTTTTTTCTCATTCGGTTATGGTCTAGAACAGACGCATAAAGTAGGCAGAATACGAAAACAGCATAAGGCGTGAATGTATAATTAAGAAATTGCAGTAGATCAGTTATTAAGAATAAACCATAGTCTATTAATACTTCTGAGAGTCCGCCAATTGAAGCGCTGAACAAAAATAAAGCAGCCCAGCGATTCGATTCGCTCCTGCGATTATTTAAGATGACAATTACGGCTGCCGTAAATAATGCGACAAAATAAAACAGCATATAGGGTACCATCCTGTCATTGTTTGTATGTCTATCCTACCATATTTTTAGTCGAACGATTCCGCTGTGCAATAAAAAAATCCCGATCCAGCTCTTATGAGAGGATTGGGATTTTTTTGAATAAACATTTTAGTAGTCCGATTTCGGCTTACGTGGCTGAGGTTTCGGCTTATTCTGAACGGCTGGCAAATGCCTCATGCTTCTGAGCATTGGTCCTTTGCAGATCGGACAGGTTTGCTCCGTTGCAGCAAACTCATCTCTAACCCATGCCTTGCAGTCCGGATTTTTACATTTGAAAATTTTGGTCGCCTTTAATTTCGGTTTTTCTTCTTCGCTAGTTGCCACGCTTCTGTATTCCCCTTTTCTCTCTATGCTTACGTCATTAATTATTTACATCGTTAAATAAACAGGGATTACACAAACTGGCTTAGATAACGATACGCTATTCCCAGTGAAGGCCAATTGTCCACTTGATTTATTAACTTTGAATGTAACGATATTGTTTGTGTCTCGGTTTGCAGCAAGTAAATAATTGCCGTTTGGCGTCAGTGCAAAATGACGTGGATGTCCGCCTTCAACCGAAATGTGCTGAACAAGCGACAAAGCACCCGTTTGTTCATCGATTGCGAAAACAACAATGCTGTCATGACCGCGATTGGAACCATATACATATTTGCCGTCTGAAGATACTGTAATTTCAGCACAAGAGTTTTCACCTTCAAAATCCGACGGAAGAGTGCTAACGGTTGCTAAAGTCGTCAACTGGCCGATTTCTTTATCGTATGTAAACGATGTAATTGTTGAATCCACCTCATTAATGACATAGACGAACTTACCATTCGGATGGAACGACAGATGACGCGGCCCTGCTCCCGGATGCAAAGAAATTTCGGCATGGTGAATAAGCTTATGATCAGCATCATCCAAGCGATAAGTGACAATTCGATCCAGTCCCAAATCAGAAACGAACAGGTATCGACCGTCAGGGCTGTAGAACGAGGAATGCGGATGCGGACGATCCTGGCGTTCTGGATGCTGACTGCTTCCAACATGTTGTTTCACATCAAGCTCTTGATCGATAGCGCCCTCTTCTGTGATGCCAAATAGTCCAATCATGCCGCCATGATAGCTAGTAACCGTCAAATAACGGCTATTCGCATCACGCTGAATATGACAGGTCGTCGAAGCAACCGTCTCTTTACGGTTTATGAGCCGTAATGAGCCCTCCTTGGTATCAATGGCAAATGCCGCAGCCTCTCCAACCTTAAGACCTGATTGATTCACGGTTTCGGAGATCGTATACAATAGCTTGCGGTCTGCATCTACATTGAGAAACGTCGGATTTTTAAAATCAGCAACCGCGTCCGTCAACGTTAATGTACCCGATTGCTCATCGAATGCATACACGTACACGCCATTCTCCTCTGCTTCTGCATAAGAGCCTGCGAACACAAGAAGACGTTGTTGTTCATTTGTCACGTTTAAAACCCCCTAAGTATTTGCATGTCGTCGCTTCTTAACGAACGTCTGACTTTTATACCGTTATCTATTATAAGTTGTGAAAGCTAATCCGACAAATACGTTTTTTCATAAGATCGTTTTACGATTCCAGCTGCTGCCTGTCCAGACAACAAAGTCGCCGAGGATTACACCCTCAGCGACTTTCGTTAATGGCACTTCAATACTTTTTTCATTTATTAAAATAAAAGCAGACATGCGAGACAACTCGATAATTTTACCAATTCGCTCAATTTGACAGTTGCTCCTTAGAGTTGTTTCCTCCATGAAATGTCCGCCCTTCGTAAGCTGTTACGACTTTGATGGATCAGGAACACAATAACCATCCGTACATGTAACATCAGCGTCCCCTTCATTCACTTGAATAAAGGTTGGATGTTTTTCTTCCCACGCTTTATTTAATGTGTCCAAAAACACTTCAGGCGATTGTGCGCCGGAAACAGCATATTTACGATCAACTACATAAAAAGGAACACCTCGAATGCCGAGCTTGCTGCCTTCCTCTTCTTCTCCACGGACATTGTCAGCGAATTGGTTAGACTCAAGCATTGCAGCTGCTGCGGCAGTGTCAAGCCCAACTTCAGCAGCGATTTCAACAAGGCGCTCGCGATTGCCGATATTTACGCCATCTATGAAGTAAGCTTTAAACAATCTCTCGGAAAGTTCCTTTTCCTTGCCCTGCTCAGCAGCAAAGTGAATGAGACGATGTGAGTCAAACGTATTTGTAGAAACTGTTCCTTCAAAATGAAAAGTGATTCCTACAGCTGCAGCTTGTTCTGCTACGTTAGCCGTTGTTTCCTTTGCTTTCTCCACGCTCATTCCATACTTCGTTGCAAGCATGCTGTATGTGCTTATATTTGAATTAGGATCAGCACTTGGATCTAGCTCAAAACTGCGGAATACGATTTCGATCTTGTCTTTATGCGCAAATTTTGCAAGCGCGAGTTCGAACTTCCTTTTTCCTATATAACAAAACGGACATACATAATCCGACCAAATTTCAACTTTCAATGTTGGCACCTCCAGAATGTTTAAAAAAAGTATGATACTATCTTTCTTATTGTAACATGATTGCATAACTTTTTGAAAACATCTCGCTGGCAAATATGATAGATACAAAAAGATTCTTATCGCAAGTTACATTGTCGATAAGAATCTTTTGTTTATACTGCAAATATATGACGTCCAATTTTTCCGGTTTGCTTGCGTGACCAAATCCATTCAGAGGTAGCTGTTTCTGGATTAAAATAATAAAGAGCTCCACCTGTTGGATCATAACCTTTGACAGCTTCCTGTGCTGCTTGATAGGCAAGTTTGTTTGGAGTAAGATTATATTGTCCATCATCAACGGCAGTAAATGCTCGCGGCTGTTCAATAACGCCTCTAACTGTATCTGGGAAACTGGACGATGCCAATCGATTCATAACGACAGCTCCAACTGCAACCTGTCCTTTATAGGATTCACCACGTGCTTCTGCATAAATAATTCTTGCCAGCAAATCAAGTTCTCCTTGATTCACGGATACACTCTTAAGTGTTTTCCAGGTCTGTGCGCCTGCGACACCGTCGGAAGCCACACCATAATCCTTCTGAAAACGTTTGAGTGACTCTAACGTTGTTGTGCCAAAATAAGCCGTTACGTCTTTATTAAAATAACCTAGCGTTTTTAACCGATATTGCAAATCCGGAACATCGGGTCCTGAGCTTCCTACCTTTAATGTAGCAGGCGGAGCAGCATGAGCAGCTTCGAGCGGAACCGAAAATACCAGCATAAATATAATAATAAGCGCCATACTATGTTGTATGAATTTAGTGTTCATCATTTAAGAATGAACCTCCTTTTTCTATAGCGTACATACAAATTGTCCGCAATTTGGAAGAAGATTGGCAACTCTTCTACAGACTCGTTTGAGTTTAGCACAGTTAAAATGGAATTGTAACCGAATTTGCAGAATTGCATATATTTACTAATTTACAACATCGCAAAAATCTGAATCAAATAATGAAGCAATCTTAACGGTTTAATGTGACGTAATATAGAGGAATTCGGAACATTTATAAGCTAATAAAAAGAAAAAAACTGTTGAGTTTCCTCAACAGTTTTTTTCTGATTTATATTGAAAATAGATTAGTTGTTATTTGTAGCTACCTTACCGTCATTGGATTCCTCTTTGTCGCTCGATAGGAACCAACCTATAACCGCGATCAAGACAAGGACAACATAGAAGGTAATTTTCCAAGCTGCTGAATGGGAGAATGATTCTGGAATGATCCCCAGTTTAGGGTGAGACAATGTGACAACAGCCAGCTTGACGCCTACCCAACCTACTATAACGAATGCAGCAACTTCAAGTCCAGGCTTGCGCTCTAGCAGCTTCACGAAAGCTGAAGCAGCGAAACGCATAATGATTAGACCGATGAAACCACCGATAAAGATGACTGCAAAGTGACCGCCATCCATTCCGCCTATTTTCGGCAAATTGGTCGTTGGCAGCGCCATTGCAAGCGCAACAGCTGCCAGGATGGAATCTACTGCAAATGCGATATCCGCAACTTCTACCTTTAATACGGTAAACCAGAAACCACTCGCTTTTTTGGTTTCTTTTTTGTCTTCTGTTGCATTATCGACATGCTTCTTGAAAATGACTTTTCGGAAAATATGGTTTAGCGCAATGAACAATAGGTACAACGCGCCAATTGCCTGTACTTGCCACACTCCAACCAGAAAGGAAATAGCGAATAACGAAGCAAATCTGAAAACAAATGCCCCTGCTAAGCCGTAAAACAATGCTTTCTTCCGTTCTTTCTCCGGCAGATGTTTGACCATGATAGCCAGCACAAGTGCATTGTCTGCAGCGAGCAAACCTTCAATTGCAATGAGGATGAGCAGAACCCATCCATATTCCATTAACAAACCAAAATCCATACAAGATTCCTCCCTTTCGACTCTGCTTAAGTAAATTTAACTTGTGCTTACACCCAAAAAATAGACCTTTGCCGACTAGTGGCAAAGGTCTCGCTAACAACGTTAAGTTGCCAATAAAGCCGGAGATCGTTAGATTCTCGTAATGACGACTTTACTGTAGCAGCTACTCCCCTTTGGAATGAAGCACGATGAAGTTATAAAAAGGTATACGGGCTGTTTATTAATGGGTTTCAAAAATAAAAAATAAAATAAATGAGATATTATTTTGTTTTTTTTAGAGTGACCATTATATAAATTCTTATACATCCAAACACCATAATCAACGTATGAGGGTCATAATGAGAAGATGTCTCTGAGTAGAGAATTCTTTTTTTGCCTATTACCCTTTTATGACGTTGTACCCCCTTACTCTAATTGTTACAATATAACTATTCATCTGGTTGTTATTACAATTTGTTAACATAATTATTATTATGTTTATTAAACGCCATTAATTATTCGCACCATTAATTTTAGGAGTGACTCGCCATCAATATTATTAAACAAAAAGATCGTGAAGAGCTCGACAAGAAACTTCCTACGATGCCTTGGTATATTGAAAAATTTATTAATTACAAACTTCCGGATTTATCTCCTTCATCGCTCGTCGAATATATGAGAGACTATGAAACCTTTCTTAACTGGTTAATGGCAGAAGGCCTTTCTGAAGCAGCAAATATTAGAGATGTAGCTTTGCTTGAACTGGAAAAGCTGCATATGGACAGTATAGACGGCTTCCGTATGTATTTATCGACTCATAAAGTGGAGCGAAACAGTAAAACGACGATCTCACGCAAGCTTTCCTCCCTCCGCTCGTTATTTCATTATTTAAGTCAAATTGCAGAGGATGAGGAGTTTTATCCTCTGCTCAAACGGAATGTTATGGCAAAAGTTACGATTAAACGTACGCATAAGCCGAAGGATACAGCCGCAAAGCTTGAGGGAAAGCTGCTTCAAGAAGAGGAAATTTCCGAATTCATGGCTTATATTAAACAGCATTATGGGACGGATGTTGCCAAAAACAAGCAGGCACTTTACGCATACGAGCTTAATATGATAAGAGATGCATGTATCATTAGCTTTATTCTACATTCAGGCTTGCGTGTATCTGAACTCGTCAATTTGAACGTCGATGATATCGATCTCAAGAAGAAGCTTTCCTATGTATATCGCAAAGGTAAAAATGACGATACGTTTAAAACTCCTGTATATTTTCGCCAAGAGGCGGTTGAGGATCTGCAAGCTTATTTGACTCTTAGGGAACTCCGTTACAAGGCGCCAAAAAGAGAAAAGGCTTTGTTTCTGGCTGTTGCTAATGGAAAAAACGAGGGTTCGCGCATGACGAAGCGAGCAATTCAAGAAATGGTCCTGAAATATGCCAAACGCTTTGGAAAACCTTACTTATCCGTACATAAGCTCAGACATAGCTTCGCCACGGACTACTATCTGCGAAACGACATCTACAAAACCCAAGAGCAGCTTGGGCATGCTTCGCCGGAAACGACGCAAATTTATGCGCATTTAACAGATAAAACGATGGCACAAGCAATCGATCGTACAAAAAAAGAGGACGAGTCAAGCTAGCGCATTTTTTGCGTGAGCCTGACTTGCCCTCTTCTTTTATTTCATGCCATTAAGAACTAGTTTGCAAAATAACAGATTCCTGCATAGACAGCTGTGTTAGAACAAGATTGGAGTAGATGCCGCCTTTCTTCATCAGCTCCGAATGCGACCCCTGCTCGGCTACTCTTCCGTTCTCAATGACGAGAATAAGATCAGCATCCTTAATGGTGGATAGTCTGTGCGCGATAATAAACGCCGTTCTTCCTGCTAGCAGCGTGTGCAAAGCCTCTTGAATATGCTGCTCTGTTTCCATATCTACGCTGGAAGTAGCCTCGTCTAATATGAGTATGCCGGGATCTGATAGCAATACACGGCCGAAAGCGAGCAATTGCCTTTGGCCTACCGAGAGTTTTGAGCCTCTCTCCTCCAGCTGCGTTTGATACCCGTCTGACAGCTTGCTTACGACTCTGTCTAGCCTTACGCTCTCGGCTGCTCTAATCAGCTCTTCCTCTGTTGCATGGTCGTTGCCATAACGCAAGTTCTCTTCTACCGTACCCGCAAAAATAAATGAATCCTGAAGCACGATTCCCATTTGCTTGCGTAGAGATTCGAGCGTTGCCTGCTTGACGTCCATCCCGTCGATTCGCACGGTACCGTCAGTAGCATCGTAGAAGCGCATCAAGAGATTAACGATCGTGCTTTTTCCAGCGCCGGTTGGCCCGACTAAAGCTACTCTTTGACCGGGCTTAACGAGAAATGAAACGTTATGAAGCACATCTGGTTTATTTTCCTCATATCGAAACGAAACATTATCAAACTCAACCTCACCGCGAACCTGCGGCAGCTCTGAAGCATGCTTGCTATTTTTCACCTCTGGATCGGTATCCAGCACTTCAAAAATACGCTCGGCAGAAGCCATAGCTGACAACAGCTGGCTATAAACCTTGGATAAGGCGCTCAGCGGCCCCCAGAAGCGCCATAAATAATTAATGAACGCCATAATAAAACCAAGCGTAAGCGCGCCTTCAATGACCTTCGTGGCTCCGAACCAAACTACGATACAGGTGCCCAGCATTCCGATCATTTCAACCAGTGGATATACAGTCGATTCCAATGTAATTGCACGCATAAATGCGCCTTTGTTGCGGGTATTTATGCCTTCAAATCGCTCATTATTTGTCCGCTGGCGTGAGAAGGCTTGAATGACTCGAATGCCCTGTATCGTTTCGTTCACATTACCGTTAATCGATGACATTGTTGAGCGAGAACGCGACCATGAGCCTTCAATTTTTGGACGGAGTTTTGCAACGATGAAATAGAGCAGCGGCATCATAATAAATGAGAGCAAGGCAAGCTGCCAATCCATCCAGATCAAAATGATGACGATGCCAAGTAAATGCGTAACCTCCATCACCATCGTTATCAAACCGCCGTTGATTAGCTCGCCAATTGCATTTGTATCATTCGTAATTCTGGACATAATTTTACCAGCGGGACGTCCATCAAAAAAACGAAAGGACAAGGTTTGCAAATGATTAAATAATTGCTGACGAAGATCAAACAAAATACGTTGTCCTGTAAAATTGATCCATCTGGTATGCATATAGCTAAACAACCAGCCTATTAGCTTAACGCCCAGCAGAATAGCACCCAATACATGGATAACCGAATAATCTTTTTGGTTTATGCCTTTATCGATGATGTACGCAAGAATAATTGGTTCGGATAAGCTTAATAACATATTAATAAGCACTATAATAATGACCCACGTCATTAATTTGCGATAAGGGATAAGATATTGAAGCATACGCCGCATGTATTTCCCATTAAACGGCTTCTCTTCTACATCAGAATCCATATCCCACTCCACTTGACTCATGATTTCACCTCTCTTCTATTGATGTGCGATTTGCTTCTGTCTATCAAACAATTGACGGAAGAAGCCACTGCCTTCGTTTAGTTCCTTATGTGTGCCTTCTTCAGCCACACGGCCATTTTCAAGCACAATAATACGGTCCGCATGCTGAATCGAGGAAAGCCGCTGCGCGATAATAAATGTCGTACGACCCTTCATGACTTCTAATAAAGCTTCATGAATAGCTGATTCTGTAGCTGTATCTACACTTGCTGTCGCTTCATCCAGTACTAGAATTGGCGGATCCATTAAAATCGCACGAGCAAGCGCCACACGTTGTCTTTGTCCGCCAGAGAGCCCGACACCCCGCTCACCGATTCGCGTATCGTAGCCGCTTGGCATGCTTTCGATGAAGGAATGGATTTGCGATTTGCGTGCTGCCTCCTCAATTTGCTCCTGCGTCGCATCCGGATGACCGTAGGCGATATTATCTCTAATCGATGCTGAGAACAAGAAGGTCTCTTGCGGTACAATACCTATGCTTCGCCGCAGTCCATCAAGCTCATATTCCCGCACATCTACACCATCAATGAGTACACTGCCACCGGACACATCATAATAACGAGAAAGCAAGCCAATTAGACTGCTTTTTCCTGAACCCGTGGCACCAAGTACACCGATCACCTCACCTTGCTTCACTTGGAAAGAAACCTCATCCAATATCGGCTTATCCTTCGCTAAATCCTGATCGGAGAAGAAGAATGTTACGCGATCAAAAACGACGTTGCCGTGCATTCCGTCCGTATTTATTGCTTGTTCAGGGGTTTGAATATCAACCGGTGTGTCCAGCACTTCAAATACACGTGGAGCTGCTTTAATCGCTTGCTGGAAAATATTAATTTGCCAGCCTAGCATATTCAGCGGCCAAATAATGCCCCATGTGTACCATTGAAACGCCATAAAGGTACCAATCGACATTTCTTCCCGAGCAACAAAAATAGCACCGATCCAGATCATCAAAACAAACGTGAGTCCTCCGTAAAAGCCCATGAGCGGAAATGCTTTTGCCTCCAGCCTTGCCCGGTCCATATTTGTATCGAAATTTTGCTCATTTCGCTCAGCGAATTTCCGTTGTTCGACAGACTCCGTTGCAAAAGATTTGACAACTCGAATGCCTGAAATATTTTCTTGCAGCGTAGTCGTTAAGCGCCCCATTTGTTCACGAATATTGGACCAAGCTGGTCCTACTTTGTGGTTAAAGCGAAATAACACGAACAAAATAAAAGGAATGGTAATTAAGCTGATTAAAGTTACTTTCCATTGCATCGTCATCATGAAAATTGTCGTTCCGATAAATGTCAGCATGCCAGTAAATAGGTTCATCGCTCCAAACCCGACAAAGTTTTTTACCGCATCAATATCCCCAGTCATTCTGGACATGAGCTGACCAGTCTGCGCACGGTCATAATAAGAAAATGATAACCTCTGCAAATGCTCATAAAGCTCTTTCCGGAGTTTAAACACGACATTTTGACCGACCAGCTCTTGGGAATAACCTTGTATAAACATGCCTAAGCTCTTTAAAGCTTGAATGCCTGCCAAAGCAAGTGTTAATCCGATCACGACAGACATATTGCTTTTTCCGATTCCTTCGTCAAATATTTTGGCTAATACCCAAGGAGCTACCAAATCGAATATCGTCGCAAAAATCATAATGATAACCGCTGTAAATACCCATTTGGCACTCGGTCTTACATAAATCATCAAACGTAACAGCGTTTTCATTGGATTGCCCCTTCCCCTATAGGAAACAAAAAAAGACCTCAAGCCATAATCGGCTTGAGATCTTCGTATAATAGCGTGCAACGGTCAAAAAAGCTGCGTTGACACCAATGAACGAAGGCAGCCCGATCGGCATGTTTGAACAACAAGATGGAAATTCATGCTAAACTGCGCGCCTTCGACATTCATTCCAATCTGATTGAAAAACATTCGTGAGCCCCCCTTTTCGTATCCATTTGATCATATTTTCCTAACCCATCCAAATCTTAACACCTGTTTCTGCCTTTGCGCAAGAGGTTTTTACAAAAAAATGATTTAAAACCTGTCCGACTCATTCGGCAAATCAAAGTCGCTTGAGGAGATGCCTTCCTCTACCGCAAACTCAAAATCCTCAATATCGTAAATTTGTACAGGGACCTCTGCTTCTATCAGCTTATCTTGAAACTCAAACTGATCCGACAGCAATGGGACTTGCAGCTTCAGCCCTGTTAACAGCAATTCCGTTTCGATCGGATCGAACATCTCGCCATAATGGGCATTATCGACAGCATGCACGACCGTAAAATGAATCGTATCATTTAGAATGAGCGGAGAGCTTTCTCGCCAAGGCACTTGCATGGCCTTTTCAATTTTTTTGCGATTAAGAGCATCCTCAAAAAAAGCAATAAGTTCATTTATTTTGGTTTTTACATGCCCATCGTCATCTGGATCATCCATGACAGGTTCAACACCGTCTCTCATTTCATACAGCTCAGCTATGGATGAATAAGGTACGACAAAATCAATTGGACGACTCGGTACAAGAAGATGTCCATACGTTGCCACCAGTACTGCCTCTATTACAAAACGTCGCCGCATGTGATCTCCTCCTATCATTTTGTGAAATAAAGCTAGTTTCATAGAACCGGTATACAAATAAGAATGGTTACACATTATTATACAATAATATATTGCATGTACACGAGAGCCATAAATCCAGATTTGCACAATATGTACGCCTCGCAGTAAAATGATCGTTATATTAGAATTTATATAGCTTCGTTATAGTATAGGAGGGTAATACGAATGCAAAAAGAAAAAGCCATCATCATTGGAGGCGGTCCGTGCGGCTTGGCAGCAGCGATTGAACTCGAACGGATTGGTCTCCAGCCACTAGTCATAGAGAAACGCAACATTGTACATTCAATCTCGCAATATCCCACTTATATGCAATTTTTCAGCAGTCCAGAAAATCTTGAAATCGGCGATATACCATTCACAACGGCTAACGATAAGCCTTCCAGACTCGAAGCACTTAATTATTATAGAACAGCCGCGCAGCGCAAAAACGTTCGTGTGCAAGCCTATGAAATGATAAATAAGATTACGCCTGAGAATGGACAGTTTATTTTGCATGGAGAAGATCGTTTTGGCGAGAAGCGCACATACCAAAGCAAGTATGTCATCATCGCTACTGGTTATTTCGATCATCCGAATGAGCTGGGCATTCCCGGTGAGCAGCTCGATAAGGTTAGTCATTTCTTTCGCGAATCGCATCCTTATGTTGGTATGAAAGTTGCCATTATTGGCGGCAGCAACTCCGCAATCGATGCAGCTTTAGAGCTTGAGAGGGTCGGTGCAGAGGTAACGGTCGTCTATCGCGGCAATGATTATTCCACCAGCATTAAGCCATGGGTTAAGCCAGGTTTCCAGAGCAAAGTAACGAAAGGCTCTATTCGCATGCTGTTTCAGTCAACTGTAACCTCTATCGAAAACAATGAGATCACTGTACTAGGACCTGAAGGCGAGATCCGTTTGGAAAATGATTTTGTATTAGCTTTGACCGGCTTCCATCCCGATCGCAACTTCCTTAACACAAGCGGCGTTACGATTGAGGAAGAAGGGTATCCAACCTTCAACGAAGATACTATGGAAACGAATGTTCCAGGCATTTATCTGGCAGGTGTGGTAGCCTCCAGACATGAAGCAAATGAAATTTTCATCGAATCAGGACGGTATCATGGCCATAAAATTGCCGAACATATTTTAAGCCTCAAATGATTATATGGTTAAGCTTTGAATCATACACCAAAAAAAGGGAATCAGCTTGTTAAGCTTGATTCCCTTTTTTTTCGAACTGGTTTTTAAGAGCGTTGATTTGTTGGTCATCTGGCTGTTTATCGCCATACCTTGCTTCTTCGTACAACTCAATAAATCGAGGCATATTGTCGAGCTTGCCAGCCTGCCATGTATTCAGGTCTTCTGACGTTTCGCGCGGAGTCATATGTTCTTTGACCGTATACCCCTGTTCGGCGCTGCTTCTCAATAAGCGAGCATATAAAAACCTGATTTTTTCGGTATTTGTTCGCAGCTCATTCCATTCCTGAGCAAAGGAGCGCTTCTTTGGCAGCAGCTGCTTCAGTTTATTGCCCATTTGCTCACGCCATTTAGTTAATGTCATTAAACTTTCAACTTCATCTGTAAAGCCAACCCCATTATTGCGGCTATCTGCTCCTCTTTCCTGCAATTTAGCAGCAAGCAGCTTCGCCCATTGCATTACCTTTCTAGCAATAAAATAGAACAGAATGCAGAGGATGATGATGACTAACACAATGCCGATGATTTTCGCAATTTGCTCGAGTAGCAGCATCCAATCAGACGGCGGTTTCGTTTCCTCCAAAGGCATCTCAGGTGTTGAAGAATCAATAGGAGGTTCTTCAACCGGTGTCTGCTCCCTAGACTGGTTTAGCCAGTTCATTATTCGCTCAATGATTGAATGAAAGAAGCTCTCAATCATCTTCTGAATTTGTCGGAAAAGAGCAAGAATGCTAATGATGCTGACAATTACAATAATTAATAGACGATTTTGGCGTTTGAAAGCAAGAGTAGCTGACGTTTTCCCTGAATCTACTGTTTCACTGTTCAAATGCCGCTCATTTGCAAAAAAGAAAAATATAATGACGGCAGCAATTCCGCAAACGATTAAAACACCGTTGAACTCCATCAGTTTTTTTAACGCAATTATTTTTAACGGCTGCACAGCGACATAAAGGAGCACGCCAATCAGCATCTGTGTATTGGGAAATGAGTTGAACCATCCGCGCAATTGCGCCGACATGCCCTTCATTGCTGCTACAGCAGCAGCAAGTCCGCATACAACTATAGGGACGATATCCACATTACCTACCCATGCGATAATGAACAAACTACTATGCAACGCCCCAATAGCAATAGCTAGAAGCAGCTTCACGCCGTATCGTAATCTTGGATATTTTCCGAGAATTAGCGATGCTGCCCAGTAACAGAGAGGAATCGTTGCTATCCATGGCCACAAAGCTCCAGCAGGCAGCAAGTAAACAGCTATCGCTATAAATACAGGCAAATAAAAGAGCAGTTCAATAACGCCTTGACCTAAGGTATTTAAAGAAAAAGATCGCTTCTGTGGCTCATTCACGCGGTCACCTCTTCTCTGCCGCTACCTGATATCGCTTGTCCAACATCGCTAATCGTTGGCTTAGCTTTATCTGTCAGCATCCAAACTGCGACTGCATTGCCGTTGTAGCGAAGCTGTTCAGCTTGTTTTTCCAGTTCTTCGTTCCAATAAGCCGTAATCATTAGCACATCTCGTTCACTGAAGCCGCTTCTTGCTTCGCGTTCCAACAAATGATGAAACAGCTCTGTGCGTTCAATATCGAGCTTCGCCATTTCCTCTAAAATAACGATTAAATGCTCATGCCCGCCTCTAGGATCAATGTGAACGCTCTCCATCATGCCGGTCAAAGGCATATTGGATGCAAAACCAACTTCCATGCCCTGCTGAATGACAGCTTCAGCTGCCCCTGCTGCCCATTCAATGCCTAGCTCGATTAACGATAAATCTGTTACGCTTCGCCACATGCCCTCTACATCGTCCACATTCAAATAAATCATCAGTCTGCGGTCCGCGGTAAAATCATACTGATGGACTTGAAGGCTTCCTGTTTTTGCAGTAGCTTTCCAATTGATTTGCTTATACGTATCGCCCGCTTGATAATCGCGAACGCCTGCAATAATGAATGGATCATTGATAATCCAGCGGCGAATCGATTGATCACCCTGCCAGCTATGATAAGGTAGCTCATGAATGGGCACCTCGGCAGGCTTTGGGTAAACAAGCAGTTCCCCTTGAAGCGCAATTTGAGCGGACGAATGGGTTAAACCAAGCGGATCACCCCCCGTTAACGTGACGGTTTGAAGCTTGTACCAGCCTCGCTTTGCACAGGTGATGCGGTGTGTGCGCGTAATTTTTGTATACGGCGATAGACTAAAGAAGCTCTTATGGTTCTGATAAAGCTGTCCGCTGCTCACAGAAAAATTATCAAGCTGTTGAAAATGCAGATGTGTGGATAGCTGTGATTCCACGCGTAGCCAAGGCACCGGCAGCCATTTGGCGTTGGCCATCTCTTCTATCATCTCAACCTGCTCGCCGCTATAGCATGTTTTGCTCGTAAAACGCCGTTCATATTGGATACGGCGCAATACGAGCTTTTGAAATATTTTGCCCTGTAGTGACAAAATGACGATTGCAGCTAATATAAACCAGAATAAAATCATCAGGCTGCCTAACGAGCCGTAACGCCTGCTTCAGCAGGCACGGCCGTCAAACGAATAATGTCATCAATAATGGACTCCGCCTGATTTGCTGTACGATGCATGCCGCGAATGGCTAGTCGGTGGGACAAGACCGGCTTCGCCATTGCCTTTATATCATCTGGCGTAACGAAATCACGTCCTCGCAAAATGGCATGTACCTGGGAAGCGCGGAGCAGCGCTTGACTGCCACGCGGACTGACACCAACAGAAACCTCCTCACGCCTTCGTGTTTGCTCCACGATTTGCAGCAAATACTGAAGGATGTCATCGTTCACTTTCACCGCTGAATAGGCTTGCTGTGCCTTCTGAATGACATCTATTCCTGCAACTGGCTCAAGCTCCGCAAGCGGATCATGATCTTTAAAACGTTTTAATAGCTGCAAACCTTCTTCAGTCGTCGGATAACCCATCTTAATTTTGAATAAAAAACGATCGAGCTGTGCTTCCGGAAGTGGAAACGTTCCTTGATGCTCCACTGGATTTYGTGTAGCAATAACCATAAATGGACGCTCCAAATATTTGGTTTCACCGTCGATGCTGATTTGACGCTCTTCCATACATTCAAGCAAACTCGATTGGGTACGAGGCGTCGCACGATTAATCTCATCTGCTAACAGCAAATGAGTAAACAATGGACCAGCTCTGAATTCAAACTCGCTTATTTTTTGATTATAGAAATGAATGCCGCTTAGATCCGATGGAAGCAAGTCGGGTGTAAATTGAATTCGCCTGAAAGATAAAGCCAATGATTTGGCCATAGATTTAGCGAGCAAGGTCTTTCCTGTTCCTGGCACATCCTCGAGCAGCACATGCCCTGATGTAAGGAGCCCGATGAGCATTAGTTCTACAACTTCCTCTTTGCCTACGATGACGCGTCCAATATTAGATTTCAATTTTTCGGCTAGTTGTTTTATCGCTTCAATAGACATAAGTCAACTCCTTCGTTAGGTTGTAAAGCCTGTTCGAGCACGCTGCAGTTTTTGCAGTTCACTCCAGCGAATCATACGAATGTTCTCTTTTTGCATCGTATTCTTGATCTCAGCATCACGGAATAATTCGAGCTCCATTCCCCGCTTTAAAGGCTGCATGTGAAAAGCTTTCAGCTCATCGGTTACGAGAGACGGATGTATAATAATTTCAGAAACTCCTGGTTGCAGACCTTCAAGCACCTGCTGCATGCTTGCCTTTAGAGAATCAAATGTTTCACCCTCCTCCAAATGGAACGGCAAGCCGATTAAATAATCAAGGATAACAACACCCTTCGAATCCGCCAGCATTCCGAGCTGTTTGGCTTGCTCTTCCAGCTCAGGAGAAGCCACTTGACCAATATTTTGCCTTAAATTACGCGGCAAACGGAAAGGAAGGCCATAGGAAGCGCATACATCCAGAACGATAGATAAGAAATTTCTGCCGGTTGCTAACCCATACAAGCTTCCCATGTGATTGTCTGCATGAGATGGTTTCATCCCCATAGCTAAAGCCATTTCAATTTGTGCGATAAGTTCTTCTTTTACTTGCTCTGGATCAGCTTGCAGCTCAAAGGTTTTACTGTCCTTCGGGAAATAATTTTCATGGGTGACAAGCGAACTTGTGCTTCCTTTGCGGTTGACTGGACCCCAGCGGTACATATCCCATTCGCTAGTAAATGTGAAATGGACACCCACATCGACTTGCGGGTGCCTTGCACTCCATAGCGCTGCTTCCCTCGCCCAGCCGCAAGGCATCATAATCGTCGCCGAGCTCACCGTTTGTTCTAGCAGCAGCTGCTGAATGCCGACATTTACCGAATGGCATACTCCGTAGTCATCTGCGTTAATAATGAGCAGTTTTTCGTTCTCGCCGTATCCCAGTGCTTTGGCTAAACTCATGAAAAATCATCCTCCCAATATTCACTAATCCAGCGGCAGCCAAATGCTGATTGATCGATAATGCCGCAAAGTATTTCCTCATCATCTAAATTATCTCTTAAGCGTATGGCAAAATGCAATGCTACATCAAGCAATCTTAATTTCATTAATATCGGCAATATCTTAATTTCATGAAGAGTTAACGGATTCGTATCCTGATAACCCTGCAATAAACGCTTCACCTTCTCTTTTATATTTAGGCCATCTGGTTTTATGATATCGACAATAATGACAGCAAGCTCCATCGCTCTAAGATCGACAGTCGTAAATTCAAAATCCAGCACACCTACGATCACATCGCCTTGACATACCATATTATTAAAAACCAAATCACCATGGATCCATTGTTCCGGCAGCCCGACAAGCTGATTACAATCCTCTTTCAGCTTCAGACGCTCCTCGTGCAAGGCCATGAAGCTTGATTTTCTACCTTTAAGATCTACGGAAAGCTCTGCCATTGCAAAAAAAGCTTCCTCATCCATCAAAGCATATGTATTTTCCAACATGAAATAAGGGTTGTAAAGCGGCAAGCCTTTTGGGTTTATTCCGTTTAAAGCGCTAGAAAGCTTCGCTGCTGCAACGCCTAGCGCATAAACATGCGCTGGGTTTGAAACCGTCGGTCGTTCACCATCAATAAACTGAAATAATGACGATAAGGTGCCATCTGTTGCAACGCTAATCGTTTCGCCTTGTTTATTCTGAACTGGAATCGGCACCTTAAAGGTTAGCTTCTGTTTATTCAAGTCGTTCAGTACCTCATGTTCAAGCCTTACAATATCAATATCTTTATGGTTTTTGTAAATGCGCAGGACAAATTTTTTATTTCCCGACGAAATGATTCGGGTCGTATTATTCATTCCGCTCTCCCGGCTCTCAATATGACAAGGCTCGGCGAACGCATATGCATCTAAATAAACTGTAAAATCTATGGTGTCGGTCAAAACAGACAAGCCTCCTTATTGATCAAGCTGCAATCTTGTCAAACGAGCTCCCAGCTGTTCCTGCCAGCTCGCAGCCAATTCTTTCACTTCAAGCAGCTCTCTTATTCCTTTTATGTCATCTTTATCACGGTACATGACACGGTTAGCTTCCATAACCGTTTTACGGGCCGGATGTTTATATTTAATTTCAAACGTCATCCCTGCCTGTATATGGCCCTCTTGGAGTACGCGGAAATAAAGACCTGTGTAGCCTTCACGCTGAACATGTCCCGGCAATTCCGGGAGCTTATGCCGCAGCCCCAGCTTATAGCACGGCTGTCTTGGCTGACTTACTTGGAGGATCACATCACCTGCTTGGATTATATCGCCGATGCACAAATCCCCTTCTGTCCAGCTCGAGAGCGTAAAGTTTTCACCAAAAGCTCCGTAATCAAATGGCTCCTCGTATTTCTCACGCCAATAGGCGTATCGTTGCTCGAAATAGACGCATACCGCTTTGTCCGGTCCACCATGATGAATCGTATCGCCTTGTCCATCGCCCTCAAGTCCTATAGTGCTCAAAGCATGGGTTGCTTGTGAAGGCTGCTTATAAATTCCTGTTAATACTTCTTTGCTGCCGTGTGTTATTGATTTCGGCATTCCTATATTTAGTGACACAAGTTTAGCCGTTTCTATATGATGTGTCATTAGCTTCGTTCCTCCTATAAATATCTCTCATTTGACTATTATAATCTTCTAAGGGAGATGTTGGCAAAGAGAGATAACTATATCGATAACTTTTGTGATTTTCCCTTTCCCAGCAACGCTTTCGACACATTCTACTTGCGTTAGCCACTGGCTGTCGAAAACCTCTCTTTTCTGTTACTTATTGCGTTTCCCCGGGAAATGTTTTTTAAATAGTCCGACTATTTCCTAAATGAGTACATCATTATTTCCCACAGCATCGACATACAGATTAATTTAAAGGAAATTTTCTTTCCATAAAATAAAGCTCCTTGCGCGAACGATCAACTCTGCTCTGCAGGCTCATCCCATGTTTTTGCCGATACCTTAGCTCCATGAAAGAGATCAAAGTAAGAATTACAAAAGCTGCAATTGAGCCTCGATAATCGATGAATATAGCAGCTAGTATCGTCGTTAACAGCAGCCAAGCTATGGAAACCACATGGATTGGGATACTCCAGCTGCCCAAATGCCACGGTGATGCATGCAACTGCGCATGGATCTTCCCCTGTTTTATTTTCCAGGCAATCGGTATGGCATAAGATAAATTTAAACATATTATCGCTGCAGTTAGAAGAAAAATGATTGTATCGTCTCTATAGCTGAAAAAAGCAATGAGAAGAATAGTTAGTGAAATGACCGCACACAACCAGACGGCAGGAATCGGCGTCTGATGCCGCTCCGACACATTAGACCACCGTTGGCTCAGCGGCATGGCGCCATCACGTGCTAGGCTGTATACAATCCGCGAGCATACTGTCATCGTCTGCAGTCCGCTGCTCCATAATGATAGAATGACAAAAATAATGATCATACTGGTGCCGCCCCAGCCAGCAGCTGCCGTTTGTAGAAACGTTCCCAACCAGCTTGGTCCGTTAGACAATGGAATGGATATAAGCATAAAGCTCAGAAGTACAAAACCAATAACAAATGTGTAAGCAGTGGATAAAAAAATCGACCACGGTGCTCGTACACGAGGATCAATTGTTTCTTCCGATCCTTGGCTTGAGCCCTCCATGCCAATAAATAGCTTTAACAAAAGGAGCGTACCGCTGACGAATGATCCCGCCTGAACGGTACCATTCCACTCTGCATTTTGAAATTGATACATCAATACAGGAGAATAGCTGCCTGGCCATGCAAGCCAAGCTAGCCCCGCAATAATGAATAAAGCAATAAATATTTGCAGTATAACTCCGCCTGCTTGCAGCTTGCTTAACATCCGGTTTCCAAAGTGGTTCACAGCACCTTGGGAAGCAGTCAGCCCTGCAACGACACACCAAAAAGTGAAATCCGAGGTTTGATAACCTATTCGAGCGGACATAAATCCGTCCAGTAAAGCTGCACATGCGAAGTTTAGCAGCGCAAGCATCGCTAAATGTCCAGATGCTTGAAGCCAGCCTGCTCGCACTCCCCATGAGCGCCCGCCTAATGAGGATGCCGTATGATAAATCCCGCCTGCAGTCGGTGTCACAGATGAGAGTTCTGCGAGAGATGCACTTAAAATAAGTGCAAATAAAGCGATTATGGGCAAACCAAATCCAATAACCGACGGTCCCCCCTCTCCGATCGCTGGCCCAAACAAAAAAGCTGCGCTTCCAATTAGACCGAGCACATTAAACGATAAACCAAATGACGATAACCCGCCGAACCGCCGTCTAAGCTGCTGCGCTAAACCATAACGATGCAAATCATGTTTGTCCTGCAGCAACTGCGCCTGCAAGCCATAACCAATTAGATTCTGATGCTTAGATAATGAAATGGACTGTTGCGCTTTGAATGCGATGGCCATAATCACGGCAATGACAATCGCAAATAATAATAATCCCGCTAGCAATAAAATCATCCAATCACCCTCCTACGTAACTGTATGAGTGGTTTGGATGTCACATGCAAAAGGAAGAGTGATTAAAACGCATAACAAAAACTCGCATCTATCTAGATGCGAGTCGATTGATTTCTATTTTTTCACTCAGCTTAATTAGCACTTTGCTCCAGTATTCCATAAACGAGTGATTTGAGCTCTATGATATCAAAGGGTTTCGTAAAACAATGTGTAATGCCAAGCGCAAGCGCCTCTTCCATTATGTCTGGATCTGCATATGCCGTTATGAGAATGACAGGCACCTCTGGCGACAACATTCTTATCCCACGCAAAATTTCTATCCCATCCATTTCGGGCATTTTCAAATCAAGCAGTACACAATTCGGCTTCTGCTTCTCGTAAATGTCCAAGGCGATACTGCCGCTTTCAGCTTCATAAACATCGATTCCCTGCGCAGCAAACAATTCAACAAGCATCATTCGAATAGCGGGTTGATCATCTACAACTAAAATCTTATAGAGCATATCTGCTGAATAAGGCATCGAACTTATAGTTGCTTTCGCAGCGGTCTCAGCAAGGGGTTGATCTGCTATTCGATTCGTAGATATTGACGTAACTGTCGCGGATGGTAAAACAGGCGTCCTTTCGGTGGAACATTGCTGCTCCTTTTCCATTTTTAGTTGGTGAAAGAAGACAAACGACACCGCGACAATTAGAGCTGCTGCGAATAATATGAGAAAATATATCAATGCGTTGTCTCCTTATGTTCTTAGGCTGAATAACTGCTAAGAGAAAATGGTTTCATTCAGAATTAGTCATTAACCAGCATCGGACCTAGTGGACCATCCTCATTAATGATATCTTGCAGTTCGTAGACKGATATCGGAAAATACAGAAATCCAAACACATAAGCTGCCAGCTCATATAGCTGGAAATAGACGACAAGTGAACGGTCCGCTACGTAATAGTCCTGGTCAGGTCTTATGGATTTGAAAGGCTCCAGCGTATCAATCTTTCTTGACAAGATTTGTGCGCTTACGATAGCGCTTATCCGCCCCACATAATCCGACCCAGGCTTAAACAGCTGGGCCAGCGTATAGGTTTGTCCTGTCGATTGCTTAAAAGTCAGCGATTGCTGAAGCGTCAAGCCATGAGCTCCGCCAGTAAAGGCATAATTGAACAAGGAAAGACTAAGATAATCCTTTTGATTATTTTTCTGTTCAAAATAACCCAGCATCTGCGCTCTCGGATCATCAAGCGAGCCTTGATTATGAACCATCTGCTGCACGGTATGATGAATCGTATGGTTGATCTTTTTATCTGCAGCTTCGCTTCTGCCCCCGCTCACATAAGGCAATGACAGCTCGGCTTTCGGAAAATCAGCTTTTGCCGTTTGGATAACGACTGGCGGTTGAAATGACATATGAAAGACACCTTCCTATTCGGTAAGATGCTCCATTGTATGCATTACACGTCTCATCTCATGCCAAACGATTCCGCCATGCGTAGAAGCAGACACCCCTCTACGCTCAAATTGCTCCGATTCGTAGAACGGAATCAAATGCTCCTCGCACATCAGTATAATGGTTTCAATATGTGATGAACTACATTGTTCGATCAGCTTCCTCAGCAACAATGTGCCGATTCCACGCCCGCGATAATGTGCATCAACTGCGATAGTAAGGATGCAAAAGTTGTTCCCCTCAAAAAAATCAGCTTGATTCCCCTTCATCTCATCACCGCAATCAGTCTGTGAAGTACGGATGCCGTTTGTTATTCCAACTAATTGGTCGCCAAGCCAAGCTGACCAAAAGTATGAACGATAATGCTTATAGCGAAATTGAAACCCTGCCATGGTAGCAGCAGCTTCAGGAGAATAGCATTTTTGCTCTAGCTTAATAGCAGCGTCGAGCTCAGCTTCTGTTATGAGGCGTAGTTCAATCTCGTTCACAGGAGTGCCTTCTCGCGTTCAGTCAATCTTCTGCCGCTTACGTTAAGAACAAGTTTACCGTCTTTCAAGCCGAGAATCTGATCAGCAAATCGCTCCGCCCAGTCCCCCTGATGCATAACAGCAATCACAATTACGCCTTGCTCCTTGCATAGCGCTTTCAAATCAGTTAGAACTTGATCCGCCGTATGGGGATCAAGTCCCGAAACCGGCTCGTCGGCTGCAATGACTTTAGCGCCATGAACGAGTGCTCTTGCGATAGCCATACGCTGACGTTCGCCCCCGCTTAGAGTGCTCGCCTTCTGATGTGCTTTATCAAGCAGGCCGCGTTTTTCGATCATATCCATTGCACCCATATAATCATCATTACGTACCATCCCGGTCCATCTCCGCCAAGCAGGCGTTTGTGAAATTGAACCGATAATAACATTTTTTAATCCCGTCTTGTTCGGGAATAGAAAAGGTTTTTCTTCCACATAAGCAACCTCTCTGCGAACTTTAAGCTTGCCTTTGAATCCTTCTTTGAAAATATCTTTGCCATCAAATTGATAGGAACCTTCACTCCACTTTTCTTGCAAGGCTAGGCACCGAAGAAGTGTGGACTTCCCGCTTCCGCTATCACCTTTAATGGCGATAAAGTCGCCAGGATAAGCCTCAAAGCTAATATCATCGAGCACCTTAGGCCCGCCGGGAATACGTCTGGATAAGTTCTTTACTTTGATCATTTTCCGCTCTCCTTCTGTTTGCAGCAACTGCTTCTATGAATCTAGTTTACGTTAAACAAAAAACAGTTTCCATACGAACAAATGTTTGGTATAATAAAAACAAGAACAAATGTTCTAATGATCGACGAATTCAACATTTTGAAGGAGGCCTGATCACCATGAATAACATCTGCGAAAATTTCCGATATGTAGAGAATGAACGTCTTGGACGCGACTTAACTTTTAAGTTTTACGCCGATGGACGGCTTATTATCATCGATAATGTTGCAGAGGAGGTGATCACTCCCAAAGATTTAAAGGGCGCCAGCAAGGACTTCTACGTTCGCAGACGTATCGCCTTCATTAAGAATCAATTAAAAGCTTCACAGCTTAAATATGCATAACATGGATTAGAAGGAGAGCTGAAGCAATTCAAGCTCTCCTTCTGTGTTTTTAAAAACTTGCTTCATTAAGGGAGCTGTTTGTTAATGCCGTTTAAGCTCGCAGGTCGCTTCGCGAATTTATCGGTTTTAAGCTTGCCTGACTGTCCACGCAAGGTAGAATGATTTTGACGAGATTCTCCATTGCCGTTTTTGTTGATAGCCATTGCAATCACCTCCACTATCATTATGCCGATATTATTGGATATGTATGTAAAAGCAGTTCCTCTCCTACACCCTACATTGACTCGACCCTGCCACTTGCGGTAGATTGATCATACAGTTTCAAGTTTTGCAAAGGAGATCGTATACATGAAGCAACAAATTATGTTTGACCTCGACGATACATTAATTCACTGCAATAAATACTTTTATTTGGTCATTGATCAATTTATTGATGCGATGACCACTTGGTTCGGCAGCTCTCCCCTCGTTTCCATACAAGCCATCCGAGACAAGCAAATGGAGATCGATATTGCCGGCGTAGCCGTATTCGGATTTAAAAGCGAGCATTTCCCACAATCGTTTGTTGATACTTATATTCACTTCTCTCATTTGACTGGTCGAAAGAGATCAACAAATGAAGAAAACTTTCTGTGGAAGCTTGGCTTAAGTGTTTATGAGCACGATACCGAGCCGTATCCAAATATGGAACAAACATTGTTCTCACTAGCGGAGGCCGGCCATGAGCTTCATCTCTATACGGGGGGCGAGATGCCCATTCAACGTCGCAAGATTGAGAAATTAAACTTGGAGCGTTATTTTGATTCCCGCATCTACATTCGTCGCGTCAAAAATAGCGACGCACTAGAAACCATTTTGTCCAATGGTGTCTTCGATCGCAACAGTACGTGGATGGTTGGCAACTCCATTCGAACAGATGTTGTGCCTGCATTAACAGCAGGTATTCACGCTATTCATATGCGTGCGATAACCGAATGGGAGTATAACATCATTCAGATTGAAGTGGAGCCAAAAGGAGCTTTTTTAACCTTGGATCATCTAAAGGATGTCCCGGACGCTATTCACGGGTACGTTAATCGTTAATGAAATGACAATAACAAATAAACCCGAATTCGTCCCTTATTGCATCTGACGAATTCGGGTTTTTCCTATGGGAGAGAAATGCCCTCTACTGTTCGATTGCTAATTCTCCGGTATCCACATTTCTAAGCACTATTTTTCCTTCTCCAGGCGTACCATCCGGAAGCTCAAGCTTCAGCTTAGTCGTCTTCCCCTTCTCGACTAACGCTTTCACCTGAGTATCCGTCAAATTCCTGCCAAAACTTTCTTTCCATATAACGAATTTACAGCCTTCCTTATAGTGAGAACAGCCATAGCCTTTGCGCCCCATAAAGATAGAACCGCCGCAGCCTGGCCTTGGACAAGTGGCAATAACAGTCGGTCTGCCTGATACAGTAGTCGCAGCCGATGCCGCTTTTTTTGCCGCTCCAGTCGTTTTTGTTGAGGCTGCACGGGTGCGAGTCGCTGTACCAGACTTCCCGCCAGTGCCTTTGCCATAAGCAGGAGCTTCACTCTCAAATGATGTTTTGGCCGCTCGTGATTGAACGCGAACCTTGTCCACGATCATCGTCGCGAATTTTTTTACATTTTCCATGAATTGTCCATCCGAAGCTGTTCCTCTGGATATCTCGTTCAATCGTCGCTCCCACAACCCCGTCATCTCAGGAGAGGTAAGCAAATCAATACCCGCACCACGAATCAGCTCAATAGCTGTTCGACCTTTTTGTGTAACTTGTATTTTTTTGCCCTGCATTTCCACATAACCAACGTTTTTCAGCCGCTCAATCGTAGCTGCGCGCGTAGCTGGTGTACCTAATCCTGAATCTTTCATTGCATCTCGGACATCCTCGTCCTCAATTTGTTTGCCTGCGCTCTCCATTGCTTTAAGCAGTGTGCCCTCTGTGTAATGCTTGGGAGGCTGTGTGTCCTTCTCTTTCACAATGGCATCCGAACAGATAATCCCTGCATCTGCTGATATGGAGAAAGGCTCATTTACTTCAATTTCTTCGTCCTCTGCTTCTTCCTTATCCTTGCTTTTGGCTGAAGGTTTTGCTTTCTCCTTCTTCTGGTCAGCATAGATGACCTTCCAACCTAAGCTTAGAAGCTCCTTAACCGTCGTTTTGAACATTTCGTTCTCTACCTCAGTCAAGACGGTGTGAACCTTATATTCAGCAGCTGGATAAAATTGCGACAAAAACCTTCGCACGATCAAATCATACAGCTTTTGCTCATCAGGGCTAAGTCCATTTGCTTTACGATTCGTTGGCAAAATGGCATGGTGATCCTCAACCTTTGTCGGGTTGCAAATAAATTTATTTCCCTTATGCACAAGGCTCCGATTAGCCCCTTTGACGAGATCATCATAGGCCGTACCTTGAAGTGCATTCAACGTTTTGTGCATTTCAGGAATGTTCTGCTCAGTCACGTAATTTGAGTTTGTTCTTGGATAAGAAATAACTTTATGTTTCTCATACAACGCCTGTGCTGTATCCAACGTTTTTTTCGCAGAAAAAGCATATTTGCCATTGGCTTCCCGCTGCAAAAGAGTGAGATCGTATAGCTTAAACGGATACTCCTTCGTATCCTTAACTTCATAAGACGCAATTCGTCCCGCCTTGCCTTTAACCTTTGCAGCAATAGCCTCAACTTTTGCTTGATCTGTCATTCTCTCGGCCTGCCACATGCCTCGGTACGTCATTTCATCCTGTGTGAAGTGTCCTTCCAGTTCAAAAAATTTCAAAGAGGAGAACGCTTCAATTTGCTTCTGTCGATCATATATAAGGGCGAGCACTGGCGTCTGAACTCTGCCAACCGATAGCAGCACATTATGCTTCGTTGTAAAAGCACGTGAACCGTTCATTCCGATTAGCCAATCCGCCTCGCTTCTTGCTGTTGCCGCGCGGGTCAAATTCTCATATTCGGCGCCCTCTTTCAATTCCTCGAAACCTTTTCGAATCGTCTCCGGGGTAAGGTCTGAAATCCACAGCCGTTTAACGGGTTGATTTAACTTAAGATGGCGCTGGATAAGGGAAAAAATATATTGCCCTTCACGCCCGGCATCACAAGAGTTGACAAGCAGATTGCTGCGTTTTGCCAGATCGCCGATAACCTTAAGCTGATCGATTGTTTTTTTGTTCGGTACGAGCTTGAACTGTGTCGGTATAATGGGAAGATCATTAATATTCCACTTTTTGTAACGATCATCATAGGCATCAGGCTCTGCAAGACCGATTAAATGACCGATCGCCCACGTAATAATATAATGCTCGCCTTCTATGTAGGAACGGTGATTTTTTGCTTTAGGATCGATTGCGGCTGCTATATTTCGTCCCATATCAGGTTTTTCCGCAATGATTAGTGTCTTCAAAAGATTATCGCTCCTTCATTAAGCTTTTCGAAAGTCTAACGCCTATCGCTCTCCACAATTAGCTAAAAACGTTTCGCACTGTACAGCCACTAGAACATTTTACAGATTTCCGCGCAAAAAAGAAATGTTTTTCCCCATATCAAGTTTGAAATTTCTCCATAGAAAAAAGCAAACCCAAGTGGGAGAGTTGTCCCAATTGGGTTCACGGAAGGTCTGTGTTAATAGCCGGCTTCTCCATATAGGCAATGATTTTGGCAAAAATCGAACGAACACCATCCGACCACTTCGGGTCTTCCGCATACTTTCGATTAATCCATGTAAAAGGATCTACTTCTGCCGGCCTATCCTTGCTTAAGTTAAATACGGTTCGCGCCGCAATTTCTGCTGATTGCTTAATATTGGTGTTAAAATCCTGCCAGCTATGAAAAACATTAAAAGGATTGTTGGCAATCTTTTTATGCTGCTTATTCGTTTTCGGTACAAACCCTTGCTCTTGTCCAGTTATAGCGAATAAGACGACCKGATGAATATCGAAGGCTTGCGCTGCCGTTATAATCGCTCCAAAATAAGGCTCCTCAGCTAGTATGGATGATTTCGTCTTTAAAAATGAGATCAACCGCGCTTGATCAATTTCTTGATAACGAAGCTCGATAGGCAGCCCGTCTACAGGGACAATAATAGGTTGAACTTGGTTCATAACAACGGGTGGCTGAAGCTTGTTGTCTGACGGTAAATTTAAAGACCAGCCATACAATAAAGTAGCTGCAATTAATAGAACGCTTAATGTGCTGTATATATAAGTTCTAGTACTAATCCTACGTGCTAATGTATTGCTCCATTTCGTTGCAGGAAGTGAAATGACCTCTGCTTGAGTTGAAACTTGCGTCATATTACGCGATTCAGCACCTTCAGTAATAAGCAATCCTCTCAGCTGCGTCAAAAGGCCATTCTCAGCCTCATTTGAAGATACACCCGATTGCTCCCTGTTTAATACGAGCTCGTCCATTACACGCTGCATGAGAGGCTTCTTGCAGCTTATGAGGAGCTGCTCCTCCAGCCAATCATGGAACGGATCATATATTTCTGCTGAATTTCGATCCAGCTCCAAGCAGGCTTGAAAAATATCTTCCGCTCTAACCGGTCTTTGCCGCTCCAAAACAGCTGTTTTAATGAGCATTTCTGTGACGGCACGTTTAATGTTGGTCTCGAAATTCGGCAATTGCTTATGTATTATGCGTTTGACCGCATCCGCTACAATTTCTGCTCGTTTTTCTCCAGGCAGCGCAGCGTATTTGTGTTGTACATAACTTCGAATATTTCGAACGTCTGTTGGTGACAAAACATATGCTTCATCGGCTGCCATGACGAATCGCCCCTTCGCGTCATCTCAAACCGATTTTACCACAAGTTTCCTTAGGACAGTGAGCTTAGTTTTTGAATTTCTTCTTGAACGTGCGGCTGAAGTATAAAAGCTGTGAATTGTTCCTTCTCGCTAACCGTAAATTGATATTCACAATCACAGCCTTTATCATGCGGGACAGTATTGAACCCATACTCAGCAAGAAAAGCGCCCTAAGGCGCTTCTCATCCATCAAATTTATTATCTCACTTCCAATATTTAAGGAAGCATCGATGATCCCATCAAATATTTATCCACTTCACGAGCGGCCTCGCGACCTTCATTAATCGCCCAAACCACTAAGCTTTGACCACGGCGCATGTCGCCTGCAGCAAATACTTTATCCACATTAGTGTTGTATTTGCCATAAGTCGCTTTTACGTTTGTACGACGGTCTTGTGCAAGACCAAGCTGCTCAATCAGCGTCGTTTCTGGGCCTTCAAAACCTACTGCAATAAATACAAGATCTGCAGGCCATACTTTTTCTGTTCCTGGAATTTCACTATATATTTTACGTCCAGTCTCATCAACCGTACGTTCAATTTGAACCGTATGAAGCTCTTTAAGGTTTCCATTGCCATCGCCAACAAATTTCTTCGTTAATACAGAAAACGCTCGAGGATCTTCGCCAAATAGTGCTTTTGCTTCCTCATGTGCATAATCCAGCGTGTACACATTCGGGAATTGCGGCCATGGATTTTTATCGTTGTCTCGCACTAGCGGCGCTTTCGCATGTGTGCCGAATTGCGTAACCGATTTACAACCGTGACGCAGTGCTGTAGCCACGCAGTCCGATCCAGTATCTCCGCCGCCAATAACGATAACGTCCTTGTCTTTCGCGGAAATATAGTTTCCATCTTCAAGATTCGAATCCAAATAGCTCTTAATTGTGCCATTCAAGTAATCCATTGCCATGTGAACACCGTTCAAATCGCGGCCTTCCATTTCAACGTCGCGAGCTCTTGTCGAGCCTCCGCATAGAACGACTGCGTCAAAATTATTAACGAGCTCAGAAGCTGTAATATCTTTGCCGATCTCTGTATTCGTTACAAACTCAACGCCTTCTGCTGCCATAATATCAACACGGCGTTGAACAACATGTTTTTCAAGCTTCATTGTAGGAATACCATAGGTTAGCAAGCCGCCGATGCGATCTGCGCGCTCATATACGGTTACGGTATGTCCTGCTTTATTCAGTTGTGCAGCAGTTGCCATTCCAGCAGGGCCAGAGCCTACTACGGCAATCCTTTTGCCTGTGCGGACTTTTGGCGGTTGTGGAACAACCCAGCCCTCTTCAAACCCGCGATCAATGATTGCTTGTTCGATTGTTTTGATCGTTACAGCATCACCTATTAAACCAACCGTACAAGATCCCTCACAAGGTGCTGGACAAACGCGGCCTGTGAATTCAGGGAAATTATTCGTTTTATGCAGACGGTCTAGCGCTTCACGCCATAATCCGCGATAAATCAAATTATTCCATTCTGGAATGAGATTGTTAACTGGGCAACCTGAAACCGAACCTGCCAGTTCAATGCCTGTGTGGCAATATGGTGTACCACAGTCCATGCAGCGAGCGCCTTGTGTTTTTAACTGCTCATCCGAAAAATGCTTATGAAACTCTTGCCAGTCTTTGATACGCTCTAGCGGGTCGCGATCGGCCGGCAATTCGCGCTGAAATTCCATAAAACCAGTAGGTGTAGACATGATCGCATTTCCTCCATCCATATTTCCCGTTAACACTGCTTAGATTCTCTTTAAAACTATATCGGGAATTCTTAAAATATTCAATAACGAACTTTCTGCGAAAACGAATATTTTGTCTAAAGCACTCGTTTACTATTTTACAACATCCTAGCATTCAAGTACTTATGAAGGTAATGGATTATGCGTACAATCATTTGCACTTTCTGACATATCGTTCGTCAAACGTTCGGTTTTACCTTGAAAAGCTACACTTCCGACCGAATAAACGTTTGAAACGTGAAAGCATACTTGTTTTTTTCATCACTATCTCTGCTCTCGCTTTCCACAAGCTTCCACTGCGAATCAGAGAATGCAGGAAAAAATGCATCTCCGCCTTCAATATCTGCTTCCACTTTTGTAAGCAATATTTGATTAGCAAAGGGCAGGAACTGCTCGTAAATATCAGCACCGCCTATAACAACAAGCTCTTCAGATGTATATAATTCTAGCGCTTCTTTTATCGAATGAACAATCTCACAGCCCTCAGGGTGGAAATCCGTTTGGCGAGTTAATACGACATTTCTACGATCCACCAATGGCTTAGGCAGGGATTCAAACGTCTTCCGGCCCATGAGCACTGTTTTACCAATCGTCATCTTCTTGAAAAAAGCCATTTCTGCTGGCAAACGCCATGGCAGCTTGTTTCCAATTCCTATAGTTCTATTGCGATCCATAGCGGCAATCAAAGTAATATTCATAATGGTTAACTCCTTTCTAAATTTTTTAAAATGAATATGAATTTTACACAGCTACCGGCGCTTTAATCGTTGGATGCGGGTTATAATCAGCAATGGATAAATCCTCAACTGCAAAGTCAAAGATTGATTTTTTGTCTGTGTTTAATTTTAACTGAGGGAGCGGTCTAGACTCTCTGCTGAGCTGAAGCTCGATTTGCTCCAAATGATTCGTGTAAATGTGGGCATCTCCAAGCGTATGAATGAATTCTCCCACTTCAAGCCCGCATTCGTGTGCAATCATGTGGGTCAATAAGGCATAACTTGCGATGTTAAATGGTATGCCTAGGAAAATGTCAGCGCTTCGCTGATAAAGCTGGCATGAAAGCTTGCCGTTTGTTACATAGAATTGGAACATCGTGTGGCAAGGAGGAAGTGCCATGCTGGGAACATCTTCTGGATTCCAAGCGGAGACAATCAGTCTTCTCGAATCCGGGTTTTTCTTAATCGTCGCAATGACATCCTTAAGCTGATCAATCGCATCCCCTTGCGTCGTCTTCCACTCTCTCCACTGCTTGCCATACACGTTGCCGAGCTCGCCGAATTCAGCGGCAAACTGGTCATCCGTTAAGATGTGCTGCTTAAAGAGATCCATTTGCTCATCATATACTTTAGAGAATTCATCATCCGTTTGCGACCGAAGACCAAAATTCGTCATGTCAGGGCCCGTGTAGGATGCGCTCTCCACCCATCTTTTGAACGCCCATTCATTCCAAATATTATTATTATGCTGCAGCAGATAACGAATGTTCGTATCTCCTTGAATAAACCAAATCAACTCACTCGCAATTAATTTGAATGGTACACGCTTAGTTGTAAGCATCGGAAAACCTTCGCTGAGATCAAAACGCATTTGATAGCCAAAGGTAGAGATCGTTCCAGTCCCCGTTCGATCTTCTTTTTTTGTTCCATGTTCTAAAACATATTTCAACAAATTCAGGTAGGTTTGTTCGCTTTTGCTCATTTGGACATTGCTCCCTATCATGAAAAAAAATCAGAAAAATAACAATTAATTATATCATCAACCAGGATTTCTGTCCTGTTTTCGTTTCTTTCGCAGCGCATGCCTCTCAGGAGCGGAAAGATGCAGCTTTATCTCCTCTTCTGTCTCTGGGACGACAGTTGGAACAATAGCAGGTTTGCCATGATCATCAATTGCAACAAAAGTGAAAAAAGCTGTAACTGTCGTTTTGCGCTCCCCACTGAACAAATTTTCGGATTGAACGGACACGAACACTTCCATCGAGCTGCGATGTGTCCACGAAACAAAGGCTTCAACCTCAATAACTTCTCCGACCCGAATCGGCGCCAAAAAATCAAGACTGTCCGTCGATGCGGTGACAGCTTGCATACGTGCATGTCTCATGGCTGAGATCGCAGCAACCTTATCCATGTACTCCATCAGCTTTCCGCCAAACATCGTATCAAAATGATTCGTATCCAAAGGAAAGATCAGCTGCGTCATAATTGTTCGTGATTCTCTAGCCAGTTTCGTTGATTGTTCCATGCTCGTGTACGCCTCCTATTTGTTGGATTAAAGCTCTTGAAGCGCAAAGAGGCCCCGCCGGCTGGAGAGCCGCGTGACCTCTGTTGTCGCAAAACGATAGCATTATTGCGATTTATTTAATGAAAGTGTGGATCGGGTGGCCAAGTGCAACCTCAGCTGCATCAAGCACGATTTCACCAAGTGTAGGATGCGCGTGAATTGTAAGTGCGATATCCTCAAGAGTTGCGCCCATTTCGATAGCCAAAGCAAGCTCAGCAATCATATTGGAAGCCTCAATACCGATGATTTGCGCACCAAGTACAAGACCGGAGTCTGCATCGGATACGAGTTTAACAAAGCCTTCATTTGCATTAAGCGACATCGCGCGTCCATTGATTGCGAACGGGAATTTGCCAACTTTTACATTATGACCTTTGTCTTTTGCTTCCTTCTCACTGAAACCAACGCTTGCGCATTCTGGATCAGAGAAACAAACTGCCGGTACGCATTTGTAGTCAATAACACTGGATTGACCCGAAATGGCTTCAGCTGCGATACGGCCTTCGTACATTGCTTTGTGAGCAAGCGCAGGTCCAGCAATGATATCGCCAATCGCATATATATGAGGAATGTTAGTGCGGCATTGCTCATCAACTTCAACTAGTCCACGATCAGACAGCTTCACGTTAATAAGGTCAAGACCTAGCTCACCATCCGTATTTGGACGACGTCCAACCGTTACGAGCAGGTAATCCGCAGTTACTTTCTCTTCTTTATCGCCAACTGTATACGTTACAGTAACGTCTTTATCTGTTTGCTCAGCACCTTTTGCTTGTGCGCCAGTAATGATATCCACATTCGTGCTTTTTAGTTTCTTCGCAACGATGTTGGACATATCTTTATCAAAGCCCGGCAAAATCGCGTCGGAGCCTTCAATTACTGTAACCTTTGTGCCGAATTTGGAGTACATTTGACCAAGCTCTATACCGATATAGCCGCCGCCGATAACGACAAGGCTCTTCGGAATTTCTGGCAAGGACAATGCGCCTGTTGAAGATACGATACGGCCAGTGAAAGGGAAAGCTTTTAGTTCAATTGGACGTGATCCTGTAGCGATAATACAGTTTTTGAAGCGGTAACGAGGCGCTTCTTGATCGTTGAATACACGCGCTTCGTTTTCGTTAATAAACATAACTTCGCCTTGGAAATATTGGACTTTGTTTGCTTTCAGAAGAGAAGCAACGCCGCCTGTCAATTTTTTCACGATGCCGTTTTTGAACTCTTGCACTTTTGTAAAGTCAACCTTAGCTTCTCCAACTTCGATACCGAATGCGGAAGCGTGACTGATTGATTCATATTGATGTGATGCGGAAATAAGTGCTTTCGATGGAATACAGCCCACATTCAAACATACGCCGCCTACATGTTCTTTATCCACGATGAGTACGTTTTGACCAAGTTGAGCAGCACGGATCGCTGCTACATAACCGCCTGGGCCCGCACCAATAATTAGAGTGTCAATATCTAGGGAAGCATCACCAACAACCATGTCTTATACCTCCATTATGAACAGTTCTGGTTGACCCAGAAGTGTTTTGATGTAATTCATAAAGTTTTGAGCTGTTGCGCCGTCGATAAGACGGTGATCGAAGCTAAGTGAAAGAGCCATTACAGGAGCAGCTACGATTTCACCATTGCGAACAATTGCTTTTTCAGTAATTCTGCCTGTTCCAAGAATTGCAACTTCTGGGAAATTGATAACTGGAGTGAAGAACATACCGCCAGCGGAACCAATGTTGGAAATCGAGATTGTGCTGCCTTTAAGCTCGTTTGCAGAAAGTTTGCCGTCACGGCCGCGAGCAGCTAGATCACGGATCGAGTCAGCAATTTTGAATAGGTTTTTACGATCTGCATCTTCAATAACCGGCACGATTAGGCCGTTATCTGTATCTGTAGCGATACCGATATTGTAGAATTTGCGAAGAACGATTTCTTGATTAGCCTCATCAAGCGTCGCGTTCAAGATCGGGAACTCACGGCATGCTGCCACAAGAGCTTTCACGATGAACGGCAAGTACGTAAGCTTGGAGCCTTTTTTCTCAGCATAAGGCTTATATTTAGCACGAAGTGCTACGAGCTCCGTTACATCAACCTCATCCATGATCGTAACGTGTGGAGCTGTATAAACCGATTTCGACATTGCGTTAGCAATGATTTTGCGAATACCTTTGAATGGTACGCGCTCTTCCGGACGGTACGGTGTACCAGCCGATACAGCAGCAGGTTTAGCTTCGCCAGCACCTTTAGCTGGAACTTCTGCGTTGCTTGATTGTTCAGCTGCAGGAGCAGATGCATCTGTAGCCGCAACAGCAGGAGCGCCGCCAAAACCAGTTACGTCATCACGAGTGATACGTCCGTTTTTGCCAGTTCCGCCTACTTGAGTTAGGTCTACGCCTTGCTCGCGTGCAAATTTACGAACGCTAGGTGTTGCTAGTACAAGACCGCCAGTTGCTTTAGGAGCAGCTGCTGCTTGTGCTGCAGGAGCTTCAGCTTTAGGCGCCTCAACTGCTGGTGCTGCCGCCGCTGCAGGAGCTTCTGCTTTAGGTGCTTCTGCTGCTGCTGGTTCAGCTTGCTCTGGCAATTCGCCTTCTGCATCAATGATTGCAACAACCTCGCCAATGTGGCAAACTTGTCCGTCTTTTACGAGAACTTCGAGTACTTTACCATTTACTGGGCAAGGCACTTCGACGATCGCTTTATCGTTTTGAACTTCCATAATAATGTCATCATCTGTAACCGTGTCTCCGACTTTGATATGCACTTTAATGATTTCGCCTTCGTGCAAACCTTCGCCGAGCTCTGGGAAACGATATTCGAATTTAGCCACCGCTTTAACCTCCTTTAAAAGTTCAGTACTTTGTTAACTGCTGCAGAAATACGTGCTACCGTAGGAAGCCACGCATCCTCAACTAGAGCAAACGGATATACAGTATCCGGACCAGCAACACGTAGTACTGGAGCTTCTAAGTGCAGAATAGCTTTTTCATTGATTTGAGCAATGATTTCTGCTGCTGCGCCAGAAGTTTTTTGTGCTTCTTGAACGACAATAGCACGGTTTGTTTTCTTAATTGAAGCAACGATTGTATCGATATCAAGCGGAAGCAGTGTGCGAAGATCGATAACTTCTACACTCACGCCTGTTTTTTCAAGCTCTTCTGCTGCTTTGACAGCTGTGTGAACCATAAGACCATAAGAAATGATCGTTACGTCACTGCCTTCGCGAACAACATTTGCTTTGCCGATCTCAACTGTATATTCACCTTCAGGAACTTCAGCCTTGAACGCACGGTACAAGTTCAAGTGCTCCATGAAAAATACAGGATCATTCTCACGGATTGCAGAAATCATCAAGCCTTTTGCATCATAAGGGTTTGAAGGAATGACAACCTTGATACCCGGCGTTTGAATAGCAAGACCTTCAAGGGAATCTGTATGCAGCTCAGCCGCTTTAACGCCGCCGCCAAAAGGTGTACGGAATACGATTGGTGAGTTGTAGCGACCGCCAGAGCGGTAACGCATACGAGCAGCTTGGACAAACATTTGGTCAAGCGCTTCATAAATAAAACCTACGAATTGAATTTCAGCGATTGGACGGAAGCCTTGCAACCCCATACCAACTGCCATACCTGCAAGAGCTGACTCAGCAAGAGGCGTATCAAATACGCGATCTTCACCAAACTCATCCTGCAAACCTTCTGTCACACGGAATACTCCGCCGACTTTACCTACGTCCTCACCAAAGATGACAACGTTCGAATCACGTTTAAGTTCTACGCGCATCGCATCGCGAATTGCTTCCAACATATTCATTTGAGCCATGATCGTCAGATCCTCCTCTTCTATTGAAAATCGTCCTTTTGCTCTTCCAAGTATTGCGGTGTTGTTTCGAACATGCTATCGATCAAGCCTGCTACAGTCATTTTTTCAACTGCTTCAGCTTTTTTGATGTGCTCAGTTACAGTTGCTTTTGCTTCATCTTTCACACGGTTTGTGTCTTCTTCAGTCCACAAGCCTTTTTTCTCTAGATATTTACCGAAACGAACAAGCGGATCTTTTAAAGCCCATTCTGCTTCTTCATCTTTTGTACGGTATTTAGTCGTATCATCCGCCAAGGAATGCGGACGGAAACGGTAAGTTAGAAGCTCAATCAAAGTAGCGCCTTCGCCATTGCGGCCACGCTCTGCTGCTTCTTGAACAGCTTTGATAACAGCAAGTACGTCCATACCATCCACTTGAACACCTTTAATACCAGCAGCAACAGCTTTATGTGCAACAGACAAAGCGCCTGTTTGCTTGGAGTAAGGTGTAGTAATAGCATAGCCATTGTTTTGTACAACATAAATGACAGGCAGCTTATAAGCGCCTGCGAAGTTCATGCCTTCGTAGAAGTCGCCTTCTGACGAACCGCCGTCGCCTGTATAAGTGATAGCTACACGTTTTTCATTCTTTTTCTTAAATGCCATTGCTACGCCAGTTGCGTGCAATACTTGTGCGCCAATAATGATTTGCGGCATTAGAACATGTACATCCTCAGGAATTTGACCACCTTGTTGGTGTCCGCGAGAATATAGGAAAGCTTGGTATAATGGCAAACCATGCCATACAAGCTGTGGCATATCACGGTATCCTGGGCAAATGAAATCATCTTTGTTTAACGCGTATTCGCTACCAACCATTGATGCTTCTTGACCTGATACTGGAGCGTAAAAGCCAAGTCTTCCTTGACGGCCTAAATTAACAGCACGCTCATCCCATGTACGAGTAAATACCATGCGGTACATAACTTCTTTTAATTGATCATCAGACAAAGCCGGCAATAAGTCCGGGTTAACAACTTCCCCGTCGAGTGACAAGACAGATAGCGGAGTTACCGGTTCCGTTTGAACTTCGTATGGCAATTTGCTCATTTTGTTCGCTCACCTCAATCGAAATATTTGAAAATCGTTTACCTCTGTTATAGAATTATTATAAACCTGTTTAATGAAAATGGTCAAAGCAAAAAACACAAAAACCGTTGTTTTTTCGCTGATTCTCATCATTCTTTTAAGAAATTGTATATGCTACAGACTTTATTTATTAGTATAACAGCATAATACAACAAGACAGAAATAGATGTGATTCCTTTGATTGTCTTTCTATTGTTTACCCACAACAGATGTTTTCCATTCAATAAATTCAACCGATAGGAGAGAAAGAAATGACAGATGAGCGATATTTGAAGAGAACAATAGTAAAGGAAACCGTGCCAAGCCGATATTTGGCTGAACAAAGCCGCAATTTACGTATCTTTTTGCCGCCAGGTTATAACGAGGTGCTTAGCTACCCGGTCGTCTATTGCCAGGATGGCGAAGATTTTTTCAACTTTGGGCGAATTGCGACTACAGCGACGCGATTGATTTTGGATGAGGGACTTGAGCCCTTCATTATTGTAGGTGTTGATGTCGACAAAAAGCAGCGCACGGAGGAATACACGCCAGATGGCAATAGACACGAGGCATACATTCGGTTTTTCGCGGAAGAGCTCATTCCGTTTGTTGAGGAACGTTATACGGTAAGACAAGACCCAGAACATCGATTATTGGCGGGCGATTCACTCGGCGGCTCCGTTTCCTTGCATCTAGCTCTCTCCTACCCGCAGCTATTTACACGAGTCATGTCCTTATCAGGAGCTTTTTATGGCATATCCCAAAACATTATTTCCGCAGCAGGAGACCTTAGCTGGCTCAATATTTATATGATTGTTGGTCTGCAAGAGGATGCATATGAAACGGACCGTGGCGTATTTGATTTTGTAGCTTTAAATCGCAACGCCAAGGCGTTGCTCGAACTTAATCAAGCTACTGTCTTCTATGAAGAAAAAGACGGCAAGCATCAATGGGGTTTTTGGCAAAAAGAGCTTGATAAAGCTCTCGCCTATTTCATTGAGGTTGAATAATCAAAAACAAAGCTGTCCAGCAGGCTCCTTTCAGAACTGTTGGACAGCTTTTTTAATGAATTTATTCATTTAATTGCAAATCTGCTTTTACCCGTTTGAGAAGCTCCTTACATCCGCTGTCGACTAATTCATAAACAAACGAAAAATTGTTTTCATAATAAGGATCAGGCACATCGGCTATTCCTTTCGCTGGCAGCAGCTCCATAAAAGTAAACAATCGTTTGGATTCCTCTACCGTAGCTTTAACTTCTCCAAAAAACAGCTTGCGTACATCTCGTAAGTTGTTTGTGTCCATACATACGATATAATCAAACGTTTTGTAGTCATCAGGCGTAACTAATCGAGCTTTCATACCCTGATGTGAAATTTGGTGCTGATCCAGCTGATCCCTCGTGCCCTCATGCGGCGGATGACCCAAATGCCAGTCACCGGTTCCTGCGGAATCGACCATAATTTGATCTGTCAATTTTGCTTGCTCTACCTGATGGCGCATAACGGCTTCAGCCATTGGGGACCTGCATATGTTTCCGAGACAAACAAATAAAATGCGAGCTTTCATGATATTCCTCTTTTCTGCTGTTCATTAGAAGTATGAATATGTAACGTGCGTCTTGGCAGCTTCCACTTGAAATAGACAGATAGCATGCGGAAGCTAATAATAATAACGAATAAAACCAAGAGCTCCAAGGTTGATTTTATCCAACCAAGTCCAATTGCGAGACCTGCAAGCATGGCCCATACGGCATAAATTTCATCTTTTAGCACAAGCGGCTTGCGGCCTGCCAGCACATCCCGAATGATACCGCCGCCAATCCCTGTCAGCATGGCCGCAACAAGGACCGCACTAAGCGGATGCTTCATTTGCGTTGCATATAGCGCTCCTTGAATAGCAAAGGCTGATAAACCAATCGCGTCAAAAAACGCCTCGCTCCGCCGCCAGCGCTGAATCCAGTCAACAGGCAATAGAAAAGCAATCGTCATGGCAATGATAGCTATTTTGAGCAGGTACCCTTGATTCCAAAGCGATGTAACTGGCATACCTATCAACAGATTACGCACGACACCGCCGCCAAATGCTGTGACAAGTCCAAGCACGAACACACCTAGTATATCGTATTCTTCCTCCATAGCGACAATCGCTCCGCTGACTGCAAAGGCAATTGTTCCGATAATGCTAAAAATACCAAAAATGTCCATACTCACAGCAAATGCTCCTCGCTTCCCGTACATGAACCGATCACTGCATCGGTACTTTCATTCATCATTTTAGCTGGGAGGATGTGGATACGCAACGACAAATTTCGTGAATTTCATCCGTTTATCCATACAGTTATTCCACTCCTCTAGTTTTTATAGAACAAAAGGCATTATACTGGAGTGAATTACATTAGATTTCGTCAAAAAGAAAGGAAAATTCATCATGCAACCTCGCATCGTAATATGCACGGGCGGCCAGCTTGGCCCCTGGGCACTTGCACATATAAAGCCCGATGATCTCCTGATTGGAGCAGACAGCGGTGCTCGCTTCCTCATTAAGAACGGACGAAGACCAGATATTTCGATCGGAGACTTTGATTCCGTATCAGAAGAAGATTTGTTAGAAATTCGAGAAAATAGCGGTCAAACGATAGCTTGTGACCCCATCGACAAAAACTACACCGATACGGAAATGGCCATACGTCTCGCCTTGGACTTGCAGCCTACTGCAATCATTTTACTTGGAGCGCTGGGCACTAGATTTGATCACTCCCTAGCTAATGTCCACCTGCTCGCGCTTTCTTCCCAGCAACAGGTGAAAATGACGATCATTGATGACCATAATAAAATTTCTTTAATTAGCGATCAATTAAACATCGAGCAGCAAGGATATCCGAACGTTTCATTGCTTCCGCTGTCGTTAAAAGTAGAAGGAATTACGCTTGATGGTTTTCAATATCCGCTGACTGACGCCGAGCTAACGATTGGTCAGTCTCTCGGGATTAGCAATGTCCTTCTATCATCTACTGGAACCATCTCCATAAGAAAAGGCTTATTGTTGGTCATCCAAAGTCGTGACTAACGATTTCAACAAAAAGACCCAACCGAGGCAATTAATCCTCCTGTCGGGTCTTTTGTTTTTTCGAGATTAATCCTTTAGAGAAGCTCATCCTCTTTTGTAACAATTTCTAAACCATCTACATGCTTGCGATTCATCAGCTTTCGAGCTTTTCTATTCTCCTTTGATTCAAACACAATATCGAGATCATACTCCTCATTTTGACCCGGGTAAAGCTTCGTTTTGGCGATATACAGCTTCAACCGTTTATGATTGAACGTAAGCTTTTGCCCTTGAATCTGGACAATCACATTTCCTCGTTCATCTGCAGGCCGATATACTACACCCATTTTATTTAGAGGATAGATCCATACTGCATCACCTTTCTCAAAAGGTTTTTTTGCTTCTTTCGGGTTCTGTGCTTTCGTTTCATCAGCCTTTTTTAAATTTTTGTTAATAAAATCTGCTGCTGCTGAAGATGACGTTTTCTGAGCTTCCTTTTCATTTCTTGATTGCTCACTTGTGCGTGTTTCATGAGATTGATTTTCTTTCCGCACAAGCAGATGTTCTGCACGCTGCATCACCTCTTCTGGCAGACCAAAGCGCCTTGCTATCGCGAATGCGTGACTCTCGCCTGCTTCCCCCATCTCTAAGCGATAAAGCGGCTTTAACGTTTCCGCATCAAATGCCATTTTCCCATTTTGACATCCAGGGGTTCGCGCAGCAAAAGCTTTAATTTCATTAAAATGAGTCGTTGCTCCCGCCAATGCTCCTTTTTTCAACAGTTGTTCTAATAGTGCGATAGAGAGCGCTATCCCTTCTGATGGATCGGTACCCGCCGCCAATTCATCAAGCAGAAGCAGTGCTCTAGGGCCAGCCGCTTGAAGCATATCCTTAAGAACGGTGATATGAGAAGAAAATGTACTCAGTGATTGCTCCAAACTTTGTCCATCTCCAACGTCGGCGATAACGTGCTGGAATACACCGATCTCGCTCCCCTTCTCAGCTGGAACCAGGAGGCCAGATTGGACCATCAGTACGAATAATCCAATGGTTTTTAAGGTTACCGTTTTGCCACCTGTATTCGGTCCAGTAATAATTAACTGTTTCCATTTGTATCCGAGCTCCACATGCAGCGGTACGCTATGTTGTCCTAGCAGTGGATGGCGTGCACCGACGAGTCTAACGACTGGCTGATCGGATAACTCGATTTTTTTACCGTTATACGACCTAGAGAGCTTCGCTCTTGCCGTAATAAAGTCAAATGAAGCCATAGCTTCTACGTTGCGAAACAGCTCAAAGGAGAACGATTCGGTATATTCAGACAATCGGGATAATATAACGGTACGCTCCCGCTCCTCATCCGCCTTCCACTGCTGCAGCTCAATTTGAAGCTCTGATGCGTCTAATGGCTCAACGAATAAGGTCTGACCACTTGCGGATTCATCCCATACTGTCCCTGGCACCTGCTTGCGATGCTCGCGCTTTACTGCAATGACAAACCGATCATGGCGCTTGCTGATGACCGGCTCTTGTAGAGCAGTACGATATTTATGAAGCGCATTCTCCATTTTTTTCTGGATCTTGTCCTCCGCTGCATAGATATGCCTGCGGATGTAGGCAAGATCAGGGCTAGCTTGATCGGTCAGCTGGCCGTAACGAATACAACGTTTTAGTTCGTCCCTAAGTACGGGGCAATCGTACATAGACTCCGCATAAGCAGAAATCGTTGGCGCAATCTCACGTTTGCTGAACATGTACTTTTTCATTTGTACAACAGAGCTTAACCATACCGATAGCTGTTCTAGTTCCTGCTCATTATAAATTCTACCTTTGCCGAGCAGCGACAGAAACGAATCAATGCCGTCCATTGCGGACAATGGAATGCTTGCCCCGCTTCCGAGAAGTTCAGCAGCCTCGTACGTTTCTTGCAGCCACGCTTCAACTTGCCGCTGCTTCGTGCTTGGTTCAAGCCTTTCAGCCAACAATCGTCCTGCGGGTGATATCGTGTGGCTTACTACGCCTGCTTTTACCTTATCAAATTCTAATCTTCGCCAAGATGCTTCATTCATCTGTATGGCCTCCTCTATTTTGAGTAAAAAAAAAGACAGAAACAGAACGCGGGCGCGTTCCATTCCTGTCTTTGATCGACAAATGCTCCAATACCATTTCCACCGCTAACAAAATCGTTAACATGAAAATAGATATAAAAAAAACCGCGCTGCGAGAGCACGGTGATTGGGCCGCTGTCGAATTGCTTCAGGCGGAAATCCTCATGTCCAGAACTCTTGGCGTCAGATCACGAAATAGAGCCTTGCATCTCAGTGAATTCACACTGGGAATCGTCGCAAGACCAACGTTCATCTGACTCTATCCAATTTATGAGTTATGGACACCAGCAAACATTAAAATTTCCCCTTTAAGCATATTGTTAAAAGTTAATCCAAAATAGGATTCTTAATAAATGTACATAAAAGACAAGCAGCTTGTCAAGCGAGACTTAATCTACTGTTTATGGCTATAAAGAAATGGACATKCCTGTTCGTGCAAATTGAAGGTGATCGGGCAGCTTATAATCTCTCCGAAGATCAATATCATGCGACATATGTGTGAGAAAGGTTTGTTTGGGCTTCCATTTCTGGATAAGCTCGATAGCTTCAACAACATCATAGACAGAACGAGTTTCATAAGCAAAAGGCTCTTCGTAAAAGCTTGTTCCTAGTACAAGCAAATCAAGATCAGCCAAATGTTGCTGCTGCTCATCCGTCAGGCCGATGGAATCAGAGCAATAAACCCATTTGCAGTTTGTTTCTGAATGTTCAAAGCGAAATGCGTAGGCATAGCCGTTTTTCCCGTGATTGACTCGCCAGCTATATGCTCGCCATTTGCCGAGCATAATAGGAGTGTCAAATGAATGGAACTCAATCTGCCGATTTAGCCAAGGAAAACGATCTAATATTTCTTTAATGACTTCAGTGGGCGCGTAAGCTTGACCTCTTTTTTTCGTCCAGCGACAAGCGTCTGCCCACTCCACCAATCCTCCGATATGGTCAAAATGAGCATGTGTAATGAGAAGTGTGTCGATCTCACGCAGTGAGGCCATCTCTAATTGTTTTGCGAAGTCCGACCCACAGTCAATCCACACCGTTCCAGCTTCTTGATCCTCCAGCTGCAACGACGATCTATAACGACGGTTTTCCTGTGTGTCCCGTGCTTCCTCACAAACCTCACATTCACAATAAATGCGAGGCACACTCATGGAATCTCCAGTTCCCCTAAAAATCAGCTTCGTCATAGCGGCAGCAGCTCAAACGACTCCGATGCACGGATTTGTTCCATCATTTGAAGCCATTGTTCCGGCTTGTTTGGCAATGCGGCATAATAGCCTTCTAAGAATGAGGCGATTAGAGCTGCATCAATCGTTGTTTGCTCTTCATTTTTCGGAAGGAAACATAAGTCCAGTTCAGCAACAGCTTGGCCTTCATGGTCCCAAGAAGGATGAACATAAGGAAAAGCGATTCGCTTATAGCCGATATGCGACAGCACTTCGCGACGCACAAACGGATTCATAGGTGAAACTCCGCCAAATGCATGCTCACCTGCGCGATAAGGGTCATATACCTCAGCAAACATGCCAAGCGAGACAGTACCCGACTGCTCAGCTAGCTTCTGCAAATCTTGTTCTCGATTGCGGAGTAGAAAACGACCGATGCCAAGTGATGGTTTTCCGATAATCGTAAAATCAGTCATAGCAACGCGCAGCTCTGGATAATAACGATATTCCGTTGAACCTACGACTTCCCCCTCATGCAATGCAACATATACATGAATGGTTGGGTCTTCAAGCGGCTCGCGCCAAAGTTCATAAGCAAGAACTTCCTCAGGCGGAAAAATCGTTTGAAGAAGCTTATGTAATGGTTCAAAATATTTGTCCTCAATGCTTACGATTCGATGATAGGTTAGCATATATGTACATCTCCTTATTTAAATGGATTACGCCACTCCATGATTGCAGCGCTGTTACCCGATTGCTCATCATCCAAGTAGTCATGAGCAACCCCAATCGGCATCCGTCCGCATCTAAGCAAAAAAGTAATGACAGGGTCTTTGTATTCTCCAGTTAACACTTTTTCCAAATAAGCTTCTGGCGTCATCTCTTGTATTAGCGCCCCATAACCGGGCATGCGGCCGCCCCCAAGCAATCTCATAAGACCCAGCTGAACAACCGTTTCATACATCGATTGCATGAGCCATTTGCCAATGCCAGATTTTCGGAACTCCGGTATGACACAAAGGTCTATTACATACAAAGTGTCTCCGTTTATATCATGATTGCGAATATAACCACTGTCAGAAATCGTTTCCCAATTATGTGCATGGCCATAATCATTCATATCGATGGTTACTCCGGTCATGGAGCCAATAATCATTCCATCAACCTCTGCGCATAAGGCACCTTCAGGGAATCGGTTCACATGTTCAGTTAATTGTTCTTTGTTCCACCAAAGCTCCTGTGGGTAAGGCGGGGGAAAGCTTAGCCGCTGAACTTCAATTAATCCATCAAAATCTGCTGGTTTATAATTACGAATGACTGCTTTTTGCGGCTTTCCATCGATGAACAAGAACAGCTCCTTACGCATCATGGTCTCCCCCTTTCTTCGCTAAACAAGATAAAAAAATCAAGTCAAATCGGTATACAAATCGGTGCGTCGGTCACGCCACGTCGTAACAGAACCCTTCAGCCTAACTTCCTCAAGTAAAGTTAAGTCGAGGTCAGCCACGACAAGCATATCATCGTTGATGATGCCTTCGCTTAATATACCGGCTGGCGGGAAAGGAATATCATTCGGAGCAATAATTGCAGCTTGACCAAAATTTGCACGCATCAGATCGACTTTACGAAGTGAGCCAACTGTACCTGTCGTTACGATGTATACCTGATTCTCAACTGCTCTAGCATGGCAGCAGTATCTTACGCGATAAAACCCATGACGATCATCCGTGCACGATGGACAGAAAATAACATCTGCTCCTTTGGCACGAGCCATTCGAACAATCTCTGGAAATTCAATATCGTAGCAAGTGAGCATCGCAATGGTGCCATAAGCGGTCTCGAATACCTCAAGACCTTCACCTGCCGACATATTCCAGCCTTCTACTTCTGGTGGTGTAATGTGGATTTTATGCTGAACGTCAATTTTCCCATCGGGATGAAAGAGATGCGCAGCATTGCGCAAACTTCCATCCGCTTGTTTAATCACGTGGGTGCCTCCAACAATGTAAACCTCATATTCAGCAGCTAGTGAGCGAAAGAGAGCAAGATAATCCTCCGTGAATTCAGGAAGCCGATCAATAGGAAGCGCTACGCCCTGCTCATCTCCAATCGACATCAATTGGGTTGTCAGAAACTCAGGAAACAAAATAAATTGTGCCCCGTATTCCGAGGCATTGCGTACATAATGTGTTACTTGTTCTGCGAATTGCTCAAACGAATTAATATCAGCAAGCTTATACTGAACGGCTGCCGTACGAAACTTCATTCGTTAAATCCTCCAATCGTATCGTTATTGTTTGCGCTGTTTAAATTGCAAAGTAATCGTCGTTCCCAAATCCGGCAGACTAAACACATCTACCTTTCCTTCATGCAAATCTATGATTCGTTTGGCAATGGACAAGCCGAGACCTACTCCGCCTGTTGTGCGGCTTCTGGCTCCATCCACACGGTAGAAGCGCTCGAATAGATGCGGAATTTCGTTTTCTGGAATGCCCATTCCTTTATCCTTAACCTCGATTTTCACGATATGTCTAACGAGTGTAATCGTAATATCGATCGGGTCCTTCGAGTATTTAATCGCGTTATCGAGCAAAATGACGAGCAGCTGCCTGATCTTGTCCTTGTCTCCAACCATACGAACAGCCTTGGACATCGCTTTCACTCGAATCGGTCTGCCGAACGTCGTTTGCAGCATCGTTGCTAGCTCATCAACCACTTGAACAACATCAAACAGCTCCTGCTTCAGCCAATCCTCCTGCTCCGCCTCAGCAAGCATAAGCATGGATTTTGTTAAGTTTTGCAGACGATTTGCTTCTTTATCGATTGCTTCAATCGCTTCATTTCGCAAGCTCTCGTCATCACGTCCCCAACGTTTTAACATACCAGCATAGCTGCTGATAACAGTTAGAGGGGTTTTGAGCTCATGAGAAGCATCTGCTACGAATTGCTTCTGCTTAGCAAATGTGCGGTCAAGTCGTTCAATCATCTGATTAAATGCACGAACGAGCTGCAGAAGCTCAGCAGATTCCTCGCGGTTGCTAAGCTCAATTTGTCTAAGTTTCCCGCTTCGGTCAATTTCTCGCATCGTATTAACCATTTGCTGAATGGGCGCCGTTAGTCTTGAAGTAAACCAATACGTTCCGAATATGGCAAACAAAATGGCACCGCCGCTCGTGACGCTTAACGCTGCGACCAGCACCTGCAAATAATTGTCCAATTCATCTAGTATTCGATTAATCTCAAGCATTGCAATGACACGATTGCCGTCATATAGCGGAACTCGCATGAACAAAATTCGTTCTCCGCCCTTCGTGATCATCCCGGTATGGTGATGCACCTCAAAGGTCGCTGGCAGCTGCTGCAGCAGCTCATCCGTTCCTGTTATATTTACAACCCTGTTATTAGGCGCAATGATGCGAATCATTTCGTTTACGTTGTAATACTCATTGAGCAGCTCCGGATAGTTTAATCCTCGGCCGCTCTGAATTCGGGGATTCTCAAGCATGAGATTCACCTTATTCGCAATGACCTCTTCTTCACTTTCAGTCGTTATTTTGATCACATAGAAATACACAAAAATATTAAATAGAATCAAAATAAATATAAGCCAAAAAATGGTGAAAAGCGTAAACCGTTTGCGGAGTGTCATGCATCGGGCTCCTTTATCATATAACCTACTCCTCGAACCGTATGAATAAGCTTATGACGATAACCCTTGTCCAACTTCTGACGCAAATAACGGATATAAACATCAACTAAATTTGTTTCACCGATAAAATCATATCCCCAAACTTCGGATAAAATATCTTCACGCGATTTCTCATCATTTTTGTTTTCCACAAGGTATACGAGCAGCTCGAATTCACGCGGCGTTAGCTCGATCAAAATATCTTTGCGATAAACCTTACGCGTGCGCAGCTCGATCGTTAAGTCGCCAACCTTGATCATGTCAGATCCTTCCGCTTCCTTCGGATACTGCTGGAATATACGTAAAATGTTGCGAACCCGCGCCAACAGCTCCTCCATTGCGAACGGCTTTGTAATATAATCATTTGCTCCATGCTCGAATCCACTTACTTTATCCGGTACGGTGTCGCGTGCAGTCAACAATATAATAGGTACAGGATTTCCTGCTTGTCGCAGTAATCGCAGCACTTCAATTCCGCTCATCTCAGGCAACATGACATCGAGCAATACAAGCTCCCATTCACCTGTCGAAGCCATTTCATATCCGGTTCTGCCATCAGCGGCAGTTCCTACGGTATACCCCTCATGCTCAAGCTCAAGTTGTAAAATTCGGGAAATACCCGCTTCATCTTCGACGACTAGAATACGTTCTTTCATTCTAGAGGTTCACCTGCTTCCAGTTGTAAATAATATTAATGCCGTTAATCAACCATATCTTCTTCTATAAATACGGTTAAATTTATCATAATGAAGACCTATCACAAATGCAAGCAAGCCGATCTACAAGAAGAGTAGACCGGCAATTGCCACGGAGGGTGTTTATCTTCACGAAGATAAAGGATATTAAGCTAAAACCACTCCTAGTTTTGCATCGACCATGCTTCTACATCCCATGTTTTGGTAGCCATATCCTCGTAAAATTCCGGTTCATGAGATACAAGCACGACAGTACCTTTATAAGCCTTAAGAGCACGCTTCAATTCCGCTTTAGCCACAACGTCCAAATGGTTCGTCGGCTCATCGAACAGAATCCAGTTGCTCTCGCGCATCATAAGCTTGCATAGACGAACCTTCGCTTGCTCGCCGCCGCTCAGCTGGTTAAGCGAACGTGTAATATGTTCATTTTTCAAGCCACAGCGTGCAAGGGCACCCCGAACCTCTGATTGGGTCATGAAGGAGAACTCATCCCATACATCCTCAAGCGGCGTCATGGTCGGAGCTTTTGCTTCTTGCTCAAAGTAAGCAGGATTTAAATAATCGCCCAGATAGGTTTTGCCGTCAAGCGCTGGAATTACGCCTAAAATGGTTTTGAGTAGTGTAGATTTACCAACGCCGTTGCATCCTACGATAGCAATCTTATCACCACGTTCAATGACCATGTCCATTTTTGGCAGCAGAGGTTTATTGTAACCGATGACCATGCCCTCTGCTTCAAATACAGTCTTGCCGCTCGTTCTCGATTCTTTAAAGTTAAACGTTGGTTTTGCCGCTTCTTCCGGTTTATCAATACGATCAATACGATCAAGCTGCTTCTCGCGGCTCTTAGCACGTCCTGATGTTGAAGCGCGTGCTTTGTTTTTTTGAATAAAATCCTCTTGCTTTTTAATAAAATCCTTTTGTTTCTCGTATGCGTCGATGTGCTGCGCCTTGTTCAGGTCAGCCATTTCAAGAAATTTATCATAATTGGCCGAATAGCGTGTCAGCTTCGTAAATTCAAGATGGTAAATCACGTTGACCACTTGATTCATAAAGCTCGTTTCATGTGAAATAAGAACAAACGCATGCGGGTAGTTTTTCAAATAGTTAGTTAGCCAATTGATATGCTCTTCATCCAAATAGTTCGTAGGCTCATCGAGCAGTAGAACACCTGGTTTTTCAAGAAGCAGCTTCGCTAGCAGTACCTTTGTCCGCTGACCGCCGCTAAGTGCAGTAACATCACGATCAAGTCCAATCGCATTCAGACCTAGCCCGTTTGCCATCTCATCGACTTTTACATCAATTAAATAGAAATCGCCGATCTCCAGCTCTTCCTGAATCTCACCCATACGTGTAAGCAGCTCATCTAATTTATCTGAATCTGCATCGCCCATTTGAGCTGCAATGTTGTTTAGCTCTTCTTCCAATAGCAGCAAAGGTAAAAAAGCATCCTTCAGTACATCACGGATCGTTTTACCTGCTTCAAGCTTCGTATGTTGATCCAAGTAGCCGTAACGAACACGCGGTGTCCATTCGACCTTTCCTTCATCCTTCAACAGTTTGCCTGTTAAAATATTCATCAGTGTTGACTTGCCTGTACCATTCGCACCGACTAGGCCAACATGCTCTCCATCCAACAAACGGAAGGCTACATTTTTAAAAAGCACACGATCTCCGAACGTATGTGATAATTGCTCAACTGTTAACAAACTCATTTGTCTTTATCTCCATTCATATATGAACCATAGTTATAGCTTGTGAAATGTGTCGTTTTGCCCGTATCATTGTACCACAAAAATGGTCATTTTGTGTTCATTTCCTTATAAAGGAGCTGTAAAATGGGCGAAAGCGCATGATTTAATCGTTTATTTAAGCGCGATTCATCCGTTGCCCAGAGCCCTTTCCATTGCAAAGAAAGCAGCGTCTCTTCCGGAAGTCGCGGCACGATGGCTAATGGCTTGTCGGGAAATAAGGAAAGCCATTCATTCCGACCTTGGTAGTTCAGATCTTTGTTGGCGATATAAAATAATTTTCCGCTTGTGGCTTTCATTTTTTGCTTCAAGTCCATTAGCAGCTTTAATTCGCTCGCTTGCCACTTAACCACAGCAGGATCACCAATTACAAATACGAAATGCGACTGCTTCAGCATAGATAAAGCATTAGACTCGTTCCATCTGCCAGAGAAATCGAATAGCTGGTACATAGTTGATGAAGTTCGAAGCATTTGTGCAAAAGCCATAGCATCATATTTAGCATCGGCGGAGCTTACTTCAGAATGAAATGAAAACCAATTTACTGCTAAATCATTATGTTTATAGTGGATATAGCGTTTATCCTGTGTTTGCTGATCAGAATGTTCATAATTACTGATGCTTTTATGCCCTGATAACCATGCATGCCATTCAGGCCTAGTATCGTCGTATTCGACTGCTGCTATAGAAGCGCCTTGCCTCCCAAGCAGGACTGCAAGCGCATGCGTCAAAAAGGTAGATCCTGCACCTGAGGATAAAGATAATAAGCCGATCAGCTTCTGATTTAATTGTGTACGGGGTTTGCTTTTTTGTTGATTCCAGAACACCTTATTGTCGCTATCAGGCTCTACAAAAACCTCTAGCGCTTTCTCCGCTTCAGCAATAGTTGCATATCGATATTGAGGATCGGGTTGAAGCAAACGTTTTAGCACAAGCTTAAAGGCTTTCGGAACGTCTGGCTGCAAAGATGTAAATAAAGCAGAATCCGCTGTCCAGCCCGTTTTTTGATGATAAATACTTCCCTCACTAGCCATAAAATACAGCAGCGCACCGAGTCCATAAATGTCCGTTCGCTCATCGCTTTGCCCTGCTCCTGCTTGCTCCGGCGCTGCGAAGCCATACGTTCCAAGCTGAACGGTATCTTTTTCCTTGCCGTTAATATATTGGCGTGAAATACCAAAATCAATTAGTTTCACATTACCTTTTTTGTCAATCATCACGTTTGAGGGCTTCAAATCACGATGAATAATTGGAGGCGTATGTTCATGCAAGTAACGAATCGCAGAGCATAGCTGTAATCCGATATCAATTATGTTTGTAAAGGTTAGCTGTGCTCCGTTTGAACGATATAAATCTGCAATCGTGCAGCCTTCAATGTATTCCATTACCAGTGCTTCGAATTGCAGCTCATTCGGAGGGAAGTAGTCGACCATTAATGGAAGCTGCGGATGCTCCAGCCTCATCATCATTTGTGCTTCTTCTGCATATTTCCGACCGCCTGACAGCGGTGCGATGACTTTCATTGCTCTTCGTTTATTTGCGAGCTTCAAATCATCAGCGGCGTAGACAACTCCCATGCCACCTCGCCCAAGAATGCCAACAATTCGGTATCGATCACCCACCACAGATCCTATTGCATAAGGTGAAAACAACTCATCCGAACCTTCCATATCGATCCCTCCAGCATAAAATACGAACAAAAAAAGGCATCCCGACGCCGTTTGTAAGTTACAAACCGCATCAGGATGCCTTCCTGATTTCCTATCTATTAGTGCTACTTTAACATAGTTATTAAACTTGAAACAAGCAGCATTTCATTAAAATACACGTTTTTTGGAATTCAACAGCTCCGCCAAAAACGCAAGCACAAGTCCTTGCCCCCAGCCTTGTACACGTTTGTGAGCCACTTCACGATAGCCCTGCAAATCATTCATAACTGCTGTGCCGGCTGATACATTCAGTACTGCGCCGTCCTCTGTAATTTGGCTCAAAATACCTTCAATCGAACGCTGAATGTATTTGTTGTATAAGGAACCAAATGCGAATAATCCAGTCGCAATTCCTGCTGAACCCGACGTTTCATGATAGGAGCTATCATCGTTTAGAACCGTGTGCCATAGCCCATTTTCGGATTGCATTCGCACTAATGTACTAAGCTGATCTCGCATCGAGCCTTCAATAATCATAAATGAAGGATGCTGAACGGCGATATGCGGCAATGCCTTTGCCATTGTTAGAGCAGCCCAAGAGTTTCCGCGTGCCCAGAAGATCGAGGACATATGATTTTGTGCGATATTGTCCCACCCATGATAGTAGAGGTTCGAAACGGGATCTTGTAAAAAATGCTCATGACCGTGATATTGCTTCAGGCCATCTTCCAAATAATCGTTTCGTCCGAGCAAATGTCCCATACGCACGAGGAAATAACCCGCCATCATCATCGTATCCACCCACGCTTGCTCAGGAAAATTATACGTTTCTGAATTGACCGTGTGCTGGAAAATGCCATCTGCGAATCGTACCGCATCATTTTTTAAGTATTCGGCCATTTGAATGGCGACATCTAAATATTTTTGCTCATCAGTTGCTTTGTACAATGAAATTAAAGCATGACCTATGGATACTCCGTTGACTGATAGCTTCGGCAAGCCGTCTTCCAGCTTCTCATCAATCCATTCCTGCAAAAGCTGAATATAACGTTCATTACCTGTTGCCTCGTACGCTTCCGCGACCCCATAGAAAGCAACACCGCCTGGCCAATCCCAGCTAAAATCCATTCTGAATGTGCGATCTACGACACGATCTATAACGTCCTTAATATGATTTTCGTCAAATTGAAGCTGTGGCATTTCCATCTTCCTCTCCCCTATTTCATTTTGAATGTCTATTTCAAACCGCTGGTGCTGATACCTTCAACAATATACTTCTGGAATGCGAAGAAAATGGCGAGCACCGGTATGAGGCTGACGATTGACATCGCGAACATTGCGCCCCAGTTGGAGACGGTATCGCTGTCCAGAAACATTTTCAGACCCATCGACACAGGATACAAACTTGGACGATTCAAGTATAAAACCGGTCCGAGCAAGTCTTCCCAGCGCCAGTAAAACGAGAAAATTGAAGCGGTAGCCAGAGCTGGAACGACGAGCGGCAAAATAATTCGGAAAAACAAGCGGAACTTCCCGCAGCCATCGATCGTTGCTGCTTCGTCAAGCTCATTCGGTATGGTCCGAATGAACTGAATGAGTAAAAAGATAAAAAACGGAATGCCGAAATATTGCGGGATAACAATAGGTTTAATTGAATTTAACCAATGAAGCTTCGCAAACAAAATATATTGCGGAACGAGTACAACATCATGAGGAAGCATGAGCGTAACCATCATGATTCCAAACCAAAACGTTTTCCCCACAAAATTAAGTCTTGCAAATCCAAAAGCGATAAATGCAGATGATAATACAGCTCCGATGGTAGAAATAACAACGATTTCTAGAGAATTCATAATAAAATTGCCGAATGACTGACCTGCTATGCCGACCCAGCCTATTTTATAATTTTCCCAAATCCAAGGCTGTGGTATAAGTGAATCAGCCGTTGCGAAGATGAGATTGCTTTGCTTAAATGAACTCATTAACAGCCATAACACCGGGTAAACCATGACTAACGCGAGCGCTGCGACAAATATGTGGTAGATCGGCCACTTCAGCTTTTTGAATGTCATGTTTAATGGCCACCTTTCGACTCGTAATGAACCCATTTTTTAGAGGTATAGAACAAAATCCCGGTTAGGATAGCGATAATAATGAGCATTACCCACGCCATTGCTGAAGCAAATCCCATATCGAAATAAACGAATGCTTGACGGAACAAGTAAAGGGAATAAAGAAGTGTGCCGTCTAACGGGCCGCCCTCGCCTTTTGAAATAATGTAAGCTGGAACGAAAGTCATAAATGCTCCGATCGTTTGCATGATCGTATTAAACAAAATGATCGGGCTGAGCATAGGCAAAGTAATTTTGAAGAAGCGAACGACTGGCCCCGCTCCATCCACATTGGAAGCTTCGTACAATTCTGGCGGTATATTTTTGAGACCTGCTAGAAAAATAAGCATCGACGATCCAAATTGCCAAACGGACAATGTAATGAGCATCCACAGCGCAGCTGCAGGTTCAGCAAACCATCTCACGCTATCTAAACCGAGTGCATTCAGAAAAATGTTTATAACCCCTTCGTCGCCATAAAGGTTGCGCCACATAATCGACACGGCAACGCTACCTCCAATAATCGAAGGAAGATAATAAACGGTCCGATATAACCCGATTGCTTTCGAGGCTGTATTCAATATCATTGCAATAAATAAAGCAAAGGCCAATCTAAGCGGTACACCGATAAAAACGTATAAAAAAGTAACCTTCAGAGATGCCCAAAACTTCGAATCATCAAAAAACATCGTCTGGTAATTCTCTAATCCGATAAAGGATGGTGTCGATAAGAGATCATAATCGGTAACCGAGAAATATAACGATGCGACAGCGGGTACTAAGGTGAACAATAAAAATCCGATAACAAATGGACCAATAAAGGTGTAGCCTACCAAGTTGTTTTTAAGTGATAGCGATTTCATCTTATCCAACTCCTATACGAAGTCTAGCGTGCCAATGCATCTTTATTTATGAAAAAACGATGGTCGATCTAACGACCAACCATCGCTTCTACTCAAACAATATTACTTGTTTTTCTTAAGAATAGCGGTTGCTTCGTCTCTAAACTTCTTAGCTGCGTCTTCTGGTTTAATTTTGTTGTAGTTCATTTGCTCTGCAAGGCTTGTGAGCGATTTGAACACTTCTGCAGAACCGATTGGATCAGCTGGATCCATTGGTGAGCTGTTCGCTTCTGCCCAAGCAACATAGTCGTATACTTGGATTTGTGCTTCAGTAGAAACTGCTTTTAACGCTTCTTTCACTTTAGAGGAAACAGGTACGCCGCGATCGCCTAAAATCAATTTGTTAGCTTCGATATCATTTACGAAGAAGTTGATAAACTTAGCTGCTTCTTCTTTCACTTTCGAATTTTCCGATACGGAGAAGAACATACTTGGCTTAAGGAATAACCCTTTAGTCATATTTGGACCAGCCATTGGAGCAATTGCTAGCGGACGGTTAGCCACTTGCTGCAATCCAACATATTGGTTCGACCATTGCCATACGCCAATGCCTTGGTTCAATACAAGGTGGCTGTCTTCTGCGCCTTTGATTTGAGCTAGAACGTCTGGCGACGGTACTGCACCATCGATAACAAGTTTAGCTAGCATTCCGAAGAAATCGGTGAATAGTTGATCATCCTCGTAGCCAAGGCCGTTGCCTTCTGCGTTAAACAACGTTTTATCAAGTGTACGAAGGTAGTAGCCGAAGAACACTTCTGGACGCATACCGTTGTCGAAGAAAATTCCTGCTGCTTTTGCTTTTGCAGCCATTGCTACGTAATCATCCCAAGTGTAGTTTTCAGGAATGGAATCAATGCCTGCTTTTTTCAGTAGTGCTGGATCGTAGTTAAACCCAAGAGCATTTACACCAAGGTTCATACCGTATAGTCCATCGCCTAATTTACCGCCATCAATCGCGTTTTGGCTAATGTCACTTACGTCAATTTGATTGCCGATAAATGGAGTCAAATCAGCCAATTGTTTTCTGCCAGCGTATTGCGAATAGTTTTGCGTATCGATTTGGATGATATCAGGAAGCTCGTTTGCAGCTGCTTGAGGAGCAAGCTTTTTCCAGTAGTCATCATAGTTGGCATATTCCATTTCTATCGTTACATGCGGGTTTTTCGTTTTGTACATCTCAATGACTTTCATTGTGTAATCATGACGCGGCTGACCGCCCCACCATGCGATACGAAGAGTGACCGGCTTTGCTTCTGCTGGTTCTTCTTTCACTTCGTTTGTTGATTTTGGTGCGTTGGTCGCATTTGTTGGTTTTTCATTGTTTGCGTTTCCGCCGCAAGCGCTTACGAGAACTAGTGCAAAAGCCATGAGCATCAAAAGCATTTTCTTTGGTGCTTTCATTGTGTTACGCCCCTTCCAGACTCTTTAATGTTGTTTACAAGCTTTATTATAGGGTGAATGTCGAATCGTCGGAATTAAAAAAACCGCTTTCTTTGTTAAAAAAACAGAGGTCGCCATTATGGCGACCTTTTGAATTCGGAAGGCGTGAACCCTGTATGTTTTTTAAAAACTTGACTAAAATATTGCGGATTATCGCCAAAACCAAATTTCTCAGCGAGTTCAAAAACCTTCACATCACCTGTTTTCTCGATCTCTTCCATTGCTCGCTCCATCCTTAACCTAACAACATAATTTGAGAATTTTTCTCCCATTTCCTTCTTAAACAGCTTGCCTACATAATCTGCGTTCATGTATAAGATCTCACTCGCTACCCAGTTGAGCGATAGATCAGGATTGGAAATATGCGCTTCAATTACTTGAATCATCTTCTGAATAATGGCGGAATGCTTATTGGTGTGGGTATGAAAGTTGTTCAAGCATATTTGCTGCGCACATTCGGTGACGAATTGCTGCGTCGTTTTTAGTGTTGTAAATTGATCAAATCCTGCAATCTTAGTTAAATATTCATTGATTTCTTCAGGTTTGCCTTGTCTAACGACAGATATGTAAAGCGGAATGACATAAGATTTCGAGAGATGCATGTCCATGCGGCTGTCGGCAAGCATATCAAAATAGTTTTGCAGCTCATGCTGAACAAACGCCCAGTCTCCTGATTTGACATGCATGCAAAGAGGCTCTTCATCATAGATGAAAGGCTTAAGCGCATTATCATCTCCTCTTTCAACATCCTTCTGCGTTATGATGCTTCCTTCGCCTAAATAAAATTGATAATTTAAGCATTCCAGCGTATCACGATACATTTTACGAGCATCGATAATTTGACCTGGATTGCTGACGGCCACTGTAGCATCCAATTTGTAATAGGAAGAAAACGTTTGCTTAATTTCATTCAATTGTGCAAATAAAACGTCTGTTCCGTTAATCTCTTTAATGAGCAACAGCACATGTTTTCCTATCGTCGTACTGAGAAGTACCGTCGGTTTGCCGAGGACATCCTGAGCGATATTTTTGACCGCAAACAGATGCTCAAATTCAAACACACCCTCTATTTGAAACAAAATCAACTGAACCTTTTCATTGTCTACTGTAATATGAAACAGGTTGCCATAATCATCCCAATCACGCTGGCCATATGTTTTATTGGTAACAAGCTCCTTAAGGAATTGCTCCTTCGCGTGAGGAAGTACCTTTGAAAGCTCTTTCTGGATATGAAGCATGAAGCTCTCTTGCGTTTGCTGTTTCCTCAGCTCTGTTATCACCTCGGTTAGTGCATCCGTAATCGTATTTTCATTGCATGGCTTAAGCAAATAGTGTTTAACTCCAAATTGCATCGCAGTGCGAGCATAATCAAACTCACTAAAGCCGGAAAGAAGAATAAAAACGATATGCGGGTAGTTTTCATACACTTTTTCCACCAGCTGCAGCCCGTTCATGCCTGGCATTTTGATATCTGAAATGACGATATCCGGCATATGGCTCTCGATAAAGGCCAAAGCTTCAAGTCCATTGCGCGCCGTTCCTGCCAGTTCTGCCTCATATGCATTCCAGTTTACAGTTCGCGATATGCCTTCTACGATGATTCGTTCATCATCAACCAACAAAACCTTATACATGGGAATCCCTCATTTCATAAGGAAGCATCAGCTTCACTTTGGTACCGCCGTTTGGCTTGCTCTCTACGTTTAAGCCGTATGCATCGCCATACAGCAGCTTGATGCGGTCTTCGATATTTTTCAAGCCTAAGCCGGAGCCTTTCGTCTGCACTTGTCCGCTTAATAGCTTTGTGACAAACTCTTCTTCCATTCCCGGCCCATTATCCTCCACTGAAATAAACCACAGCTCATTTTCCACATAGGCATGTATTTGTATTTTACAGGTGTCAATCATTTGTTCAAGGCCGTAATTGATTGCATTCTCAACGAGCGGTTGAAGCGAAAGCTTCGGAATGCTGCAGTTAAGTAACTTGTCTGGTACGTCAATATGGAAATCAAGCCGTTCTTCAAAACGATATTTCTGAATCGTGACATAGTGATTAATGATGTCCAGTTCCTTGCTAAGCGGAATGAGCGGCTCCTTCAAATTGATTGACGTTCTGAGCAGGGAGCCGAGCGCTTCAACCATCTGAGAAATATGTGTTTGGTTGCTTAGCTTGGCGGACCAGTTGATCGACTCTAATGTGTTGTACAAAAAGTGTGGATTAATTTGAGCTTGCAGCGCTTTAAATTCCGTATCGCGAATTGTAAGCTGCTTCACGTAATTTTCATGAATGAGCTCATTGATACGTTCAATCATTATTCGGAAGTTTCGATGCATTTGACCAGCTTCATCCATTGCAAGCGCTCTCTCATTCGGCTCCTCGATATATTCAAAATTGCCGAGCTGCACTCTTTTCATTTTAGCATTCAAGCGTTCAATAGGCTCAGTAATACCATTTGCGAAGCCAACTGCAATGAGGAGAATGACGATAAATAATATAGCAAAAATAATAATAATCGTATTTTTGACCTTCACGACACGGTCAAAGATGTCATCAAATGGGATCAGCGTATAATAAGTCCAATCGGTATACGTTGACGCTATATAAGTAACAAAATATTGCTTCCCCTCATAACGTATAACTTTGTAGCCCTCATTGCCAGGCAGCGCAGATAAGGACTCCATGGAAAAAGCGGACGCTTCAGGATACACCGCTTCATTGTTTTTCATAATGACTAGCTTGGCGTCGTTGCTGTTCATCCCTTTAGCAAGATCTCTAAACAGTTTGTTCATATCGATGCGAAGCGCTAAAGTGCCAAGATAGTCTAAGCTCAGCTGCTCAAACGAACGCACTTCTCGCGCAGCAATTAAGGACTTATCGTTGCTGTAGGGGGCAATCCACGTATTCCCACCCTTTTTGACCGCTGTTGCATTTTTGAATGCATCCAGACGGTCCTGGTAAATCGTTATCGAGTTTGCACCAACCGCATATTCATTATCATTTACGTCATACAGCTGGGCGGAAAGCACGTATTTATCAAGCCCTCCGATATTGACCATTCGCTCCTTCACCGTTAATTGCACAACATAGTTATCATAATCGGACAAACCGCTCTTGATGGATCTCAAATAGTGCTGGATCGTAGAATCCGTTGAAAGCATAAAGGTAAGCTTCTCCATCTTTTTCAGCTCATTCTCGATACTGAGGGACGACAAACTGAGCGCTTTGGAAGATTGCTTATAAATTTCCTGATCATAAAAATCAAAAGCGTATTGCTGAATGATGATAGCAAGCATAGCAACAACCAGCATGATGACTGATATCAACACAAACATTTTGTGTTTGATACGCAAATTCATATAAAGCGCTTTCAAGCTCTGCATTGGCCAGGTCTCCTTTAAGAGATTACAGCTATTATCGATTTATTAGTGGTTAGAAGACATACTTATTCTTTGCTAGGATTGTAAGCTGGATTTGAAAAAAGAGCGCCCTCCTTTCAACAAGGGGGGCGACTCCTGTTATTTTTTGATCAAATAAAGTGTTATTTCTTCTCTGTTATGGAACAGCTGCTTAGCTTTTTGAAGCTTAAATTCCGTTGAAAGTCTTGAAATCACGTCTCGAATCGTTTGAAGCGGTTTCCGGTGCATCAGCTTAACTGTAATTATGGCAGTTGCACCCTTCGTTAGTGCAGGCTCAAGATCGAGAACGAGCTTGCACATCATCATCGGACTCCAGCTCATATCACAGACTAGTAGCTGGAATGAATCAGGATTGAATTTCACTTCGGAAGCATTGCGCTTTAAGTAAGTTAGCGTGGGATACGCCATTAGCGATGGATGCAATTCAGCAGGATCGATGGCTGTAACTCTCAAGCCGCGCTCAAGTAAAAGGGATGTCCAGCCGCCTGGCGCTGCGCCAACATCAAGGGCATTTTGAAACTGTGCGTAATTTAGGTTGAATTCACGTTCTGCTTCAAGCAGCTTAAATTTGGCACGCGAGACTTGTCCTTCTTCGCGTTGAAAACGAACGGCTCCGCCTGGCCAATCCGAGAGCATCTCCGATGGCGATCCAAAACCGACATAAAGCTGATTGATCGCCGCATAGATCGCAATAATAACGTCTGGCTGCTGTACAACAGGTTCCGCGTCAATCTCTTCGAGTACCGCATCAATTACCGCTTTTGTATCCGCAGCCGAATACACAAACTCCGACTTCGACGTACGTCTAATATGAACGGCTACCCGTTTATTTTCCAAAGTTAATACAGCATTTCGAACCATGCTAGACAATTGTTCTAAATCATTCGCATTTCCTGTAATTTCAATCGTCCGATCCACCGGCTGCACATGGCGCAAAAAGATCGGCTCCTGCTGATGAATCGCTTGCAGCGTCTCTTCCCGTGTTAGCGGGCTCGTCATTAAAAACACTTCTCCTGCTGCCAGTTGTGTGAAGGCAACGCCCTCAATCAGCCTCCGAAGCTCCTCCATCGCATATGGTGCATAAGTTTGATTAGCAGTTCCGATCCATTGACTCACGTATGTTAAACCTCTTTCGTGTTATATTACCCTAGATCCCTAAAGGGATTTTTTTCACCCTTGCCCTCGAGGGTTTACTACCCTGAGCCCTAAACAATTACTACACCAATCCTACAAGCGTTTCGAACCCACCCAAACCCTCCCTTCCAAGGGAGAGCCCCAAGGGTTGCACCCTCTGGACACCCGCAACTCGACTAACGTTGGCGATAATCTGTGCTGGAATGTTTAGTTTACGGATGAGCGCTTTCGTCCCTACGGGACACGCTGGAAGTTTGTTGTCTGTAAATGTAAATCGTGTCTTGATGTGTGAAAGATTGAAGCCTTCGTAAATACAAACATTTACATAGATCAGAGATAATTAAAAAATATAGAAATGCCAGGAAATTAATTCCTCAGCATTTTAGTTCTACTTATATTTTTAGTCTTTGTTTGCATTATAACCGAATATGTCACATTTCGTGTAATTATTCGAGTAATTAACTCAAATATTATTTTTGCTAGGTATTATTTGAGTATAGCCATATGAACCATTGTTTTAGCCCATAAATAATGATTAATGGACGATGTTAGTGAAATAGATATAGAAACTAGACCTATTTCAACTAAATGGGCTCAATAAAACTAAATAAGACTAGAATATAGTCTTAAACCAGAGAAAAATAAATTTTATTACTGCTTATTGTAAAATTGAGCACAAATAGAACTAAAAACTAGTCTTATTACCCTCAAACCAATCGAATTACTCCAAATAAGTCTAAAAATTAGTCTTATGTGTAACTGGCTTAACAATATGTAGTTGATATTATTTATAAAACTGCATCAAAAAATAAAAACTGGTCAGCTCACACAATATCCAAATTGATAATTCAAACTAATGAGACTATCTATTAAGAAAAGGTGAAAGCCTCTCAGTGAAAGCATGTCCCAAAGGGACAAAAGCGTTAGATACTCTACCCTAACTCGCAAGCGACGATCAAGCTCCCACGTTATTCCAGCTGCAGGTGTCCAAAGAGCGTAACTTTCAAAGTCCTTAAAAAATATAGAGTTTGGGTGTGTTCGAAACGCCCTTGGGGTTCCCCCCCGCATTAGTGAAAGCGTGTCCCAAAGGGACGAAAGCGTTCGATGCTCTACCCTAACTCTCAAGCGCCGGTCAAGCTTCGACGTTAGTCCAGTTGCGGGTGTCCAGAGGGTGCAACCCTTGGGGCCCTCCCTTGGAAGGGAGAGTTTGGGTGGGTTCGAAAATCTCTTAGGTTCGGGAGTTTTAAAAATCCTCAAAGATTTCACTTTAAAAAGCCCTTTAGGGTTTGGGTGTAGTAGCCCTTATGGGTCTAGGTTTAAGAAGCCCTTAAGGGTTTGGGTGTACTAGCCCTTAAAGGGTCTGGGTTTAAAAAGCCCTTGAGGGTTTGGGTGTATTTTATTGCCCAGCTATATTATTAATGAGAGCCTCCGGCATCGGACCATTGAACAGCTTGGTCTCTGCCGGCGCATTCGTTGAAAGCATATGGTACATTTGCATGCGACCAGCGGCACTTGAGGTGTGTAAGTATATTTGGCTTGGATAACGACCCGTTTCAACAATGTGGCGCACGACTTCGTAGCCAGTCGGCTGTGACCAGCCTAGATCGTAATCAAGCGATAAAATATCCACTTCCTCAAGGTCAATCAGCTGCTTGCACTCTTCGGCGTTGCTTGCCAATACAAAACCTTTTGGACAAGTGCGATAATCGTCTAAATATACATGAATCATAAATGAATCCCCCGTTCAACCGATAGACTCAAAGTACGCTTAATCCCTCATCTTGTTGACAAGCAGGACAAGCATACGCTTTGCGGCCAGATACATCGATTTTCTCAATCACAGCACCACAGCGTGAACATGGTTGACCCTCACGCTCGAAGACTTGAAAGTGATTCCGATGTTTTCCAGTTAAGCTATCTCCCTCAAAGAACGAATGCTCTCCCGCTCCTCCTTGTGAAATCGCTTCCTTCAGTACATTATGCATCGCTGCGTATAGGCGTTTCCATGCTTCGTTTTCCAATACTGGAACTTTAGTGTCAGGGCGAATCGCTGCGTCAAAACAAATCTCATCCGCATATGCAGCACCAATTCCAGAAATCACGTTTTGGTCGCTAAGAGCGGTTCTGATTGCAACACGTTTTTTGGCAAATAGTGCAATGAAACGATCCACTGTCACTCTTTTGTCCAATGCATCTGGTCCTAGGCGTCCAAGTTTCCCTTCGACTTCCTTCACAGTCAACAGCTGCAAATCATCCGCACGCAAACCGACTCCATACAATACGGCTTCACCGAAATGCAGTTTCATCTGAACGTTGCGTTCAGGTTTATCAGACTCGCTTCCTCTATACAAATAAGCCCCTTGCCCCAAATGAAGCAATAGACGTTTTCCATTATCCAAGTGTAAAACTAAATGTAAACCTCTTCTTTCAACGAACCATACAACTTTACCAATCACGTCACGCTCAATTTGTTCTTCACTTGCTTGAAAAACTTTACCATTTGTTATCTCGATACCGGTAATTTGGGCGCCAGCGAAATGCTCCGCCAATAAAGCCCGATAATTTTCCAGTTCCGGCAATTCATGCATGAAAGCTCGCTTCCTTCCTATTTTCTTCGTTATAAGTCTTAACAATCTCTATGATCAGATATATAAGAACGAAGCTCTTCTAAATGATTGCAAATGACAGTTGGTTTACACCCTGCCTGCTCCATATAATACTCGATATTTTGCGCTGTAGTAAGCCCGGTCAGCACAAGAATCGTACCGCAGCCAGCAGCTGCTCCAAAAGCGATGTCTGTTGCCAAATTGTCGCCTACTACCCATGTTTCATCAGCGCTTAAGCCAATCGATCTTAATGAATAGCTCATAAGAATGGATGATGGTTTGCCAATGAGTATAGGCTCTTTGCCGCCCGCTGCCTTCAACATAGCTCCTATAGAGCCTGCTCCCGGAATGAGTCCATCACTGGATGGCAGCAGCAAATCAGGATTTGTCATAACGAATTCAGCCCCACTGTGAATATACCGAACGGCCTTCGTTAATCGCTCATAAGTGAACGAACGGTCAATTCCTTGTAAAACAAAATCCGGTTGTTCCTCTGTGAGAATTAAGCCTGCTTCTTGGACAGACTGTTTTAGTCCAGCCTCACCAACGACAAATACGGATGCACCTGGCTTCATCGAAGCGATATGCTCAGAAGCCGCTTGCGCGGATGTGCACACCTCATCAGCAGCAGCTGGAATACCCATTTTTATTAGCCTTTCAGCTACCTCATCGGGTGTTGAAGAGGCGTTGTTTGTAACAAAGCGATATGGAAGCCTAATCTCTCTCAAATAAGTGATGAGTTCAGCTGCACCAGCAATTTGATGAGTACCGTGATATAACGTTCCGTCAAGATCAATTAATAAGCCGCGCATGGCAGGCAGTCCCGTTGTCATCGTTGTTTTCCTCCCAAGGGTAAACGGCAGTCGCCACTATAGTGGTCAAGCTTACGTTTTCCGTTGAAAGATAAGCTATATAGTTGAGCTGCAGCTGTCTGTTTACGCTTTTATCCTATTTTAAAAAGTAGCTTCTTAATGAACATGTTTGGTTGATTTGCGGCGCAGCCTTGCTATTCGATTACGCAAAGCATCGAGCTCCGCTCTTTTTTTGGCATCAGGCCGAATGAGCTGCGAATGATTCAGCGCACGTTCAAAAGCTGCATTCGCATATCCTAAAGCTGACTCAAAATCTTTGATCTTATGCTCATAATACATGGCAAGCTCAATGCTTGCTTCATGGGCAGCAGATCCAAAATGATTAGAAGAATGAATAATAGCCTTCTGCCACAATAACACAGCACGATCCCAATTTCCAGCCTTCTTGTCCCGCGCGGCAAGCATGACTAGTGTAGAAGGTTTTGAGTTCTCTTCCTTCATGGCTAAATCGAATAAATGATCAGGAAGCTCCATTTTACCCATACGCTCTAGCCAAAGACCTGTGCGCACCATCTCCTCAGGCTCATCGGGCAACGGAATATACAACTTAATCGTTCCGTTTAACAAATGTCCAAATCGAATCGCTAGACAAGCTAGGGATAACATATCTATTTCGTTATGGCGAAAAACACCTTCAAGCGGTGCTGGATCTCCATTCGCCAGAAATTGAAAATAAAGCTGAGGAGCAAGTGATCCTGGAACGTCATCCTCCCGGTGAATACCGAGCCGCTCTTCTTCAACATGGCTCAATTTACACGAAACGAGCGTATTACGCCATATCGATCTTGCAGGATGCAAGAAATCAAGATGCTGAGGCTCCCACATCTTTTGGCCAAGTCCATTCATAATAAAACGATTTTGAACGAGTGGCCAATCGAAGGTTTTTCCGTTGTAGGTGGACAAAAATGTATAATCGTTCAGCTTCCCCATCAAATAATGAAGCATTGCCCGCTCTTCAGCTGGATGCCTGATCAACGCTTGCTCGATGACAAATTGGTCCTTTGACAAATAGCCTATGCCAACCATGAAAGGAACGTTCCCTGCTCCAACGCCTAAACCTGTCGTTTCCAAATCAAGAAACATGATTTGTTCCGCAGATGTTAAAGAATCAGGATGAAACGCTGATAAGGCAGGTGCAGCCTCGTGCAGTTCTACTAATGCATGATGACCATGGCGATAATCTGACGGATAAATGATTTTTCGGAGCAAAAAGCTTCCAACTTCATTCGTAACCAGCTTGACATCGAAGGTCTCCCACACGGGTGAAAGCCATTCTTCATCACCTTCCGGCTGTTGTACCATCTTCTCTTCAGTGGCAGGAACCACCGACGCTGGCTGGTTCTCTTCCTCGCGGATGTTTCCCCGCAAACGATTCATTTTATCACGTAATAAGCTCATCGTTTGCCCTCCGCTTCATTAAGAAGATAACATGTTTGCTTTGACACACCAATCACATGAATCGGTCCTAGCGGAGCGCGATGAGCGAGCTGCATTTCGTACTTGCCAATATAACCCTTCATAATCATAATGACCTCAACAGATCTAAGCTTGTTTGTTTTGCATGAATTCCATATATTTCAGTGCCAATACAAGACGGACAACCATCTTCGCATGGACATTTTCGGATTAATTTTATTGCAGCTTCTTTTACTTCATCAAACCGTTTATATACGTCCTCTGCTAGTCCAATGCCCCCAGGGTAATGGTCATATATGAAAATCGTAGGAAGCTGCGTATGCTCGGCCCTGATTTGTGAAACGACATGAATATCATTTCGGTCACACATTACATGAATAGGTACAATATGCCTAAGCACATTCGCTATTCCAAGAAGCAGCTGTTCTAGCGTTTTTGTTTCAATCGCTGGGTCTACCTCTTTTAATTCTATCCAGGTCGCGCTGGTATGCAATTCATCTTCCGGTAGATTTACTTGGCCGTATCCGATATTTTCAAAACTCGTCAATCGAATTTTCTTAAAAAGTGTTGCGAGAAAATTTACTACAACATCTCCATATATAATAGATGAAGTTCGCTTGCTCTCTATCCTATCCTCTGCTAAAACTTTAAGTTTTACCGCCAGATTCGCGTCAGTATAATACTCTACATCGACTTTTCGAACATAAGCCTTCTTATGCTCCCAATCCAGCTTTTCTACTTGGAATTGTACACCTTCATGTAAATAAATGGCTTCATCGTGCAAAAGAGTCATAGCGCTAAAACGGTCCATTTCCCCTATGATTTTCACATTCGCAGTTTCTGACTGGTCGATGATAACTACATTTTCCTGTGCGGCAGAACGTAGACTTACCTCACTAGCTGGGAAAGCCAGATTAGCCCAATAAAACGTATCAGCTGCTTGAGTGAGCACCCGTTCTTCTACCAGATACTCCAATATGTCTACTATTTCTATTGAACCGAATTGTTCTCCCTTTTTAAAAGGCAGCTCATAGGCGGCACAACGAACGTGATCAACTAGTATGAGTAAGTTTTCCGGATTGATTCTAGCGGATTCCGGGGATCGATCAAAGAAATATTCGGGGTTTTGCACAATATACTGGTCAATAGGCGTATTGCTAGCTACCATTAGTACAAGTGCTTCCCCATGTCGTCTTCCAGCTCGTCCAGCTTGCTGCCATGTACTTGCAACGCTCCCTGGATATCCTGTCATAATACAGACCTGCAGCTGTCCAATGTCTACACCTAGTTCTAAAGCATTTGTGCTGACCACGCCTAATATTTCGCCGTTCCTTAATCCTCTTTCAATTTCTCGTCTTTGATTTGGCAAGTAGCCGCCACGGTAGCCTCGTATGGATTTTGTGCCGATTTCATTTTTAACCAATTCCTGAATATGGCTCAAAATAATTTCTACTCTTACCCGGCTGCGAGCAAAAACAATCGTCTGTATTTTGTTCGTCAAAAATTCCTTCGCTAATTGATTAACCTCTACAGTAGAACTTTTTCGAATATTGAGCGGCTTATTTACAATGGGCGGGTTATAAAAAACAAAATGTTTCCGTCCTCTTGGTGCGCCGTTATCATCAATTAATCGCATAGGATTCCCTGTCAATTGTTCTGCTAGTTCCTTAGGGTTAGCAATTGTGGCAGATGTACAAATAAACAGTGGATCGCTACCATAAAACTTGCATATTCGTTTGAGCCTTCGAATGACATTTGCTACATGACTTCCGAATACGCCTCTATACGTATGAAGCTCGTCAATAACGATATATTTAAGATTGCTAAATAAACTTACCCATTTTGTATGATGTGGAAGGATAGCGGAATGCAGCATATCGGGGTTCGTGATGACGATATGTCCTACATTTCTTACAATCGTTCGAATAGCAGGCGAAGTATCGCCGTCATAGGTAAAGCTTTTAATATCAATTCCCATTTCGTTTATCATTTCAGTTAATTCACTTTTTTGATCTTGTGCAAGAGCTTTCGTTGGGAATAAATATAAAGCTCGACTGCCGTCGTCTTCCGCTATCGCTTGTAACACTGGAAGGTTATAACAAAGCGTCTTTCCAGAAGCGGTCGGAGTTACAGCGACTATATTTTCACCTTTACGTATCGTTTCGTAGGCTGAGTGCTGGTGTGTATATAAATGCTCTATTCCTCTTTTTGCGAAAGCCGATTTAATTCTTGGATCAACACTTTCTGGCAGAGGTTTTGTTTTTGCCTCTTGAGGCTCTATTTCAGTCCAATTTATAATATTTTCATTGGCTCGTAAATTTTGGATCATTTCTGAAAGTGATTTCTTTTTTATCATTTCTTAGCACCTCACTATACCCTATATATTAGCGAATATCTGTTCCCTTTACTAGTATTTAGTTCTGGATATACAATGCCAAAGAAAAACTGTTTGCTTGCCATAAACTTGTTGACATCGCACCTATCAAATTGACACACGAAACAAAAACCAATATAGTAAATTTATATTACAATTAGATGGTTGTTTAAATATCTAACGACTTCAAAAGTCAGCTGGAAAGGACAGCTTACATGTCAATCAATTTAGCCTTTAAGGCACTATCTGACCCTACTCGCAGAAAAATTTTAGAACTATTGCGAGAACGTGACTTAACTGCTGGAGAAATAGCCGACCATTTTCAAATGACTAAGCCCAGCATCTCTCATCATCTTAGCCTGTTAAAGCAAGCAGAGCTTGTATCCGATGAACGTCAAGGCCAGCATATTTATTATTCACTTAACACAGCTGTCTTCCACGACTTAATGGACTGGATGAATTCCTTTCAACAGAGCGAATCCGAAGGGATTGTAGAGAAATGAAAGCAAGTATCTTCTCTTGGATTATTGTTGCCATTGCTTTAATTGCCAGCATCGTAACCTATCCCGATTTACCCGAGCAAATGGCGATTTACTGGGATATGAATATTGAATTCGATGGATTGGCGCATAAAGCATTTACCTTGCTGCTTTTACCAGCATTCATGGTCATCCTAATTGTCATCCTTCCAAAAAAACATGCTTCCCAAAACCAAAAGCCTAATCTTCACACGGTTCAAAATGTAGTCTTGATCAGCTTGCTCGTGCTTCACGGTGTTACCATTGCATCTGGTTACGGACTCATTATTGATATCACCAAAGTCATCATCACGATCATTGGTATTATTTTCACAGTGGCAGGCTTGTATATGCCGCATTTTCAACCAAACAGCTATATTGGAATAAAAACCGTTAATACGCTTGGCAGTGAAGATGTTTGGAACAAAACACATCGAGCAGCATCCAAATTTTATCTGATTGGCGGATTGCTGATGATTGTCTCGTCTTTTATTCCAAACCCTTACCAAATGTTTATTTTTTTCGGTATTGTTGTCATCATCGTATTAGCTTCTGTATTTCTATCGTTTCACTTTGGCAAAGATAACAAATAAAGCAAAAACGCGAGGAAATCCTCACGTTTTTGCTTTTTTTTATTCTATTTGAGTCACACGTTTTATTTCGATATGTAGAAAATCTGTTGCTGCTATGACAGGTGAGAAGTGTACGCCAGCCTCTTCTTCAAGCTGTGCAAGAGCCTCATTGCTATAGCGTCCGCTAAAATGGGTCATCACCAGCCGCTTGGCGTTTGCTTTAACAGCTGTTTCTGCCGCCTCCGCCGTCGTACAATGTCCAAACTCATGTGCTTTTTCTTCCATGCCCGCAGCGAAGGTCGCTTCGTGAACGAGCAGATCAGCATCTTTCGCTAAGGTTATAGCATTATCACATGGCTTCGTATCTCCGAGCACTGTAATTACTCTCCCGATATAAGTAGGGCCGGTAACATCCTCAGTGTGAATGAGCAATCCGCTGGGAGATGTAACCGACTGCCCTCTTTTTAACGCCCCGTAAAGCGGACCTGCTTCAATCCCGTACTCCTTCAGCTTGTGGACGAGCAGCTTGCCGGGCTGATCTTGTTCAGTTACGCGATAGCCGAAGCAAGTCACTCGATGCTCAAGCGGCGCTACCTCAACCTTAAATCGATTATCGTCAAAAACAACACCTTCATTTCCCGTTAATTCATGGATAATGAGCTCATAATCGAGCTGCGTAGCACTAATCGCAAAGGTTGTCTCAATATAGCTCCTAATCCCAACAGGACCAAAAAGCTGTACAGGTGTGATTCCGCCATCGAAAGAGCGACTGCTGAGCAAGCCAGGCAGCCCATAAATGTGATCACCGTGCAGATGTGTAATAAATATGTATTCAATCTTATTCAGTTTAAGCGATGTTCTCATAAGCTGATGCTGCGTTGCCTCTCCAGCATCGAATAACAGTAAACTGCACGTTGGCTCAGGAAGCTGCAGCGCCACGGCTGTTACATTGCGATACTTCGAAGGTCTTCCTGCGCCCGTACCCAAAAACCACATATTCATATTATTATCCACCCCACTCTTAGCCCTGCGGCTTCGACTTCTGGAATTGAAACGAAGAGCCCTCTTAAGCTCGTCATTACGAACGCTCAAGGGCTCTTTGTTATTATACGCTATAGTTTCTCAACATTAAAATATTGTGCTTCTGGATGAGCAAATACCATTGCAGATACGGATGCCTCTGGCTCCATCATGCAGCCTTCAGTCAATTCGACGCCAATATCTTGGGGTCTCATCAAATCGAACAATGGCTCCTGATCCTCAAGGTTTGGACATGCCGGGTATCCGAACGATACACGAATGCCTTGATAACGAGCGCCATGACGCTGCTTCATCGTCATCTCCGCAGGATCTGGATAACCACAGATATCACGCATAATATGGTGGACACGCTCTGCCATTCCTTCTGCAACCTCAAGAGCTACGGACTGAAGTGCATGCGAGCGCAAATAATCGCCGTTATCCTTCCATTCATTCGCAATTTCACGAATGCCGTGTCCAGCGGTTACGACTAGGAAACCAACATAATCCATAACGCCGCTATCCACTGATTTCAAGAAGTCAGATAAGCATAGGTAAGGCTCCACCTGTTGACGAGGGAACGTAAACCGCTTAATTTCCTGACGCGGGTCCACTGGGTTGTAAATAATTATATCATTGCCTGAGGACTGCGCTGGGAAGAAACGGTACATACCGTGGGTTTTTATAATGCCATCGGTTGTTCCTTTTTGCAATATTTCATCAACGGTTGCTTTAAGCTGCACTGCTTTTTCATTGCCATCCTTCAATAATTGATCAACATTGCCTTTTAGTCCGAGGTGATGACCAAGCAGCATCTGCATGTTGACATAAGGTATGACATGAGGAAGCGGTACATCACGCAGAATATGCCGATCCAAATCCGGCGGCGTAAATACAGGCGCATCCGGTGAAATTTTGGAACGAACAGCCCGCGTCAATTGCGGCAAAGGTTTCTTCTCTTCTTCGTATACTCCGCCAGACGCTTTAAAAGCGGCCATTTCATCTTCAAGCCGTGATCGATGCTCAGGGTCCATCAGCTTGTTGGCGATATCAAGACCGTCCATTGCATCCTTTGCGTAAAGAACGAGTCCATCATATTCCGGGCCAATTCTCGTTTTTGTAAATTTCCGTGTCAGCGCCGCGCCGCCAACAAGAATCGGTGCATCAATGCCGGCTGTACGCAAATCCTGCGCCGTAATAACCATTTGCTGTGCGGATTTGACGAGCAAACCAGACAAACCGATAGCATCGGCCTTCTCATTGCGATAAGCTTCAATTAATTGCTCAGGCGGCACCTTAATGCCTAGATTTATAATTTTGTAACCGTTGTTTGATAAAATAATTTCGACTAGGTTTTTACCGATGTCATGAACATCGCCTTTAACGGTCGCCAAAATAATTTTACCTTTGACGGAGGATTCATTTTTTTCCATAAATGATTCAAGGTAAGTTACCGAAGCTTTCATCACCTCAGCGCTTTGAAGCACCTCTGCAACGATGAGCTCATTGCCATTGAACAAACGGCCAACTTCCTCCATCCCGCGCATTAGCGGCCCGTTGATGACTTCCATCGCCGTATATTTCTTCAACGCTTCATCCAGATCCGGGATAAGCCCCTCTTTTGTTCCTTCGACTACGTAGGAGCCTAAACGTTCCTCTAGCGATAGATTCGAAATCTTTTCTTTCTTCTCTACCTTCTTGTCACGGAATGCGGCAACGAACGCAGCAAGCGACTCGTCCGTCGTGTTGTAAATTAGCTCTTCAGCCAGTTGACGCTCTTCATCAGGGATCGAAGCATAACGCTCCAGCTTCTCTGTATTAACAATGGCATAATCTAGCCCTGCTTTTGTCGCATGGTACAAGTACACCGAGTTGAGTACTTCCCTACCCGCATCAGGCAAACCGAAGGAAATGTTGCTCAGACCCAAGATCGTTTTGGCACGTGGGAACTTCTCCTTGATCATCCGAATTCCTTCCAGTGTCTCAACAGCTGAACCGATATATTGCGGATCACCTGAACCAACTGGGAACATATTTGGATCAAAAATAATATCTTCCGGATTCATCTTGTATTTCTGAGTCAGAAGATTGTAGGAACGTTCCGCAACTTCCATCTTCGCTTCACGCGTAACCGCTTGGCCGCGTTCATCGATTAGAATCATAACAACTGCTGCTCCATAACGATGGATTAATGGCAAAATCTTCTCAAACTTGGATTCACCATCCTCCAAGTTAATGGAGTTAATAATCGCTTTACCTTGCGAATATTTCAGACCCAGCTCAATGATATGATCATAAGTTGAATCCAGCATAAGCGGTGCCTTTATTTTCTTTACAACTTGCGGCAAAAATTGATGAACCGCATAAGCTTCATCAATATCGGTATCCTGCAAGTTGATGTCGATGACATGGGCGCCGCCCTTCACCTGTGCACGTGCAATTTCAGAAGCCTCATCAAACTTCTCTTCCTTAAGCAGACGTTTGAACTTCCGCGAACCGGATATGTTTGTTCGTTCCCCGATCATGATCGGGCGATTTTCCGGTTCAATAAATACCGTCTCAATACYTGAAACCGCATCTGGATGCTCGCCCATCTTCGTGCGCGGAGCATACTTCGCCATGGTTTCAGCCATCACTCGTATATGGTCAGGAGTTGTTCCGCAGCAGCCGCCGGCAATATTCAACCAGCCCTGTTCAGCGAATGCTGACATCTTCTTAGCCAGCGACTCTGGAGATTCGTGATAATGCCCGTTCTCATCCGGCAAGCCTGCATTTGGATAGCAGCTAATTGCAGCGTTTGCGATTTCACTCAGTGTCCGCAGGTGATCCCGCATAAACTCAGGGCCTGTCGCACAGTTGAGTCCGATGGAGATCGGCTTCAAATGCTCTAACGAAATGTAGAACGATTCGATGGTTTGACCAGCGAGCGTCGTTCCCATCGGCTCAATCGTACCTGAAATCATAATCGGCAGCTCTTTGCCAAGTTTATCAAAGGCGTTGCGAATACCGATGCTGCCTGCTTTTACATTAAGCGTATCCTGTGAGGTTTCAAGCAATAATGCATCCACATCAGCTTCGATTAAAGCAAGCGCTTGCTCATAATAGCTCTCGACGAGCTCATCGAAAGTTACCCCTCCGGTTACGGATAAAGTTTTGGTCGTTGGTCCAAGCGCGCCTGCAACGTAACGCGGCTTGTCTGGCGTGCTGTACTTATCACATGCATCACGCGCTAATTTTGCAGCTGCTAGATTGATCTCTCTCGCTTTCTCAGGAATATCATAATCATCGAGTACAACGCTTGTCGCACCAAATGTATTGGTTTCCAAAATATCTGCGCCAGCCTCTAGGTACTGCTCATGAATAGACTGTATAACGTCAGGACGTGTCAGAACGAGTATTTCATTACAACCGTCCAGCTCCGCTCCACCAAAATCATCTTCAGTTAATCCAGCTTGTTGAATCATCGTGCCCATTGCGCCGTCCAAAATAAGTATGCGCTCCTGAAGCATTTGTTGTATGGTCGGTTTTGACAAAATACTACACCCTTCCCAAAAATCATTAACACATAGTTTATCAGAATACCTGTGTGGTGAAAAGGTAATCCATCGACAATCCATTTGATTTGTTTTATAATCATTATATCATTTAATCTCTATAGGAAAAGAGGGAATGTTCATGGCTCAAATTAGAATTCGCAATACTGAAGAACGGATTCAAGGGGAAGAGGCTGTTCGTGCATTTCTAGAACAGCAAGAGGTGCTTTACGAGCATTGGAATCCAAGCAAGCTAGCAGAAGATTTACAGCAAAAATTCGTTCTCTCCGATGAAGAGAAGCAGCAAATTTTAGCGACATATGACGAAGAAATTAAAGATTTGGCACAGCGTCGCGGATATCAAACTTGGGATATTATCGCATTGTCCGATGCTACGCCTAACTTAGACGAGCTGCTCAAAAAGTTTGAAAATGTACACACGCATACAGAAGATGAAGTTCGTGCGATTACAGCAGGACGCGGCATCTTTATTATAAAAGGTACTGATGATGTTGGTTATTTCGACGTTGAGCTTGAAGCTGGCGATGTCATTTCCGTACCGGAATACAAACCGCATTTCTTCACGCTAATGGATAATCGCCAAATCGTTGCCGTTCGTCTCTTCATTGAAACAGAGGGCTGGATCGCTCATCCGTTTGCTGACGACAAGTTCGCTGCTAATCAGGCCTAATATTAAATCAAAAATAATGCAAGCCCCTCTTCAGCAGCACAAGCTGTCCGCGAGGGGCTTTTTTGATGCAAGTTTAAACTTCAAGCAAAGGAAGAAGCTCTTCCAAATGTTTAATTTCATGTGATGGTACAATCTCGTCATTGCGAACAACGCCGTGACGGTTAATCCAAACTGATGTCATACCAATCGTATTTGCACCAAGAATATCCGTTGTCAGCTTATCTCCAACCATGATCCCATGATCCGTCTCTACGCCAAGACGCTCAAGCGCATGCTTGAATATCGATGCTGCTGGCTTTCCTTCTCCAAATTCACCCGAGATTATAATATGATCGAAGTATGGCACAAGTTCCGGTACGCCAGCAAGCTTCTCACGCTGCAAATCAGGCGAGCCGTTCGTCAGCAGAAGCAGCTTGTATTTTCCTTTGAGTGCATCTAGAACGCGGAATGTTTCTTCATATACGATAGGACGCAAGCGGCGCTCAGCCGGGAATTGCTCAGCCAGCTTCGCACCTAGCTCCTCGTTATCAACGCCTAGTGCTTTCAAGCCTTGTGTCCAAGCTGCTTTCCGATAACCCGGAGCAAGTGACTCAAGCTTGCGGAATTCCTCCTGTTCACCTTCAAGAAACGGTGCCCAGAGTCCTTCGAAAGGATTGATCCCGATCATCTTGGTGAACGAGAACGTTTCATAGGATTCGTAGAGAGCTCTTGCCTCACGGCGAACGGATTCTTCAAGCTCGCTCGGATCAACCCCGCATTCTGCTGCTGCCGCTTGGCATGTAGCTTCAAAAGCTTCCTTAACGCTGCGGTCATCCCACAGCAATGTGTCATCCAGATCAAATAATACTGCTTGTTTAGCCATCGTTGTTCGAACTCTCCTGCCTATTTATTTTTGCTGAAAAGCAATTCCATTAGCATTTGCAAATAATTTCAGCTTATCGCCAATTTCATCGGTTGGAAAACGGTTCGTCAATTTAGAGAACACCCAGTTTCCGCCTTTTTGCATCTCCACGACCACATAACCTTTTTGCACGCTGAAGCCTTTGATTGATGCTGCTGGAATACGCTTGTCTCCCGTAAGACGTCGTGATTGAATGTAGTCTTTGCCGATCGTGATATATGGTCTGCGGAAAAAGAACAAAGCCGCAAGCAAAATGTAGCATCCTACCGTAATCCAAAACATCGTATCCATTTTAAATGTAGAGGAGCTGGACATCAAAATGACGTACATGCCGATAAACAAAATCAAAAGAATTGGCGCAATAAAATTGCGGCCAACGATTTTTTCTGATTTCTCTGCATTAAAAACGATTTGACCATTTCCTTGCTTCTTGCGCTGCTTATTTACGACATCCATATTTTTGCGCACTTTGCGCTCCCAGGAACGTGACAAACAAATTCTCCTCCTAATTAAATACCTTATTCAAACGGTCTGCGAAACTTTTCTATAAAACGATTAGGGTAATCTTCCGGAAGCGCACTTATCTGCTCCAAACGGTTCCAAACCTCGCTTGGCATTTCCCAGCCGATGGCGCCAATATTATCTTCAAATTGCTCCAGCTTGCTGGCACCAAAAATCGGTGAAGTAATGCCTTCTCGCTGAATGAGCCATCTTAAAGCTACCTGTGATGGTGATTTATCCAGCTCTTTCGCTGCTTCCAGCAATGCGTCGAGAATTTCAAAGTTTTTATCATTAGACCGCAGAGTCCACGCGCTCTCGCCTACTTTGGAAGTTAGACGCCCTTCCTTTGGCTCTTCCCTTGTATAGCGTCCCGTTAGAAAACCGCCGCCAATCGGAGCCCAAGGAATAATTCCGACTTTCTCTTCTAAACAAAGCGACAGCATTTCACGATCCATCTGTCTGCTCACTAAGCTGTATTGAGGCTGAATCGATACAAAACGCACATATCTGCTAGCATCGCTATACGCTAGTGATTTCATCAGCTGCCAAGCAAAAAAATTGGAACATCCTATGTAACGAACTTTACCGGAAGTAACGAGGTCATCCAGTGTGCGCAGCGTTTCCTCTATCGGAGTCGCATGATCCCATACATGCACTTGATACAGATCGATATAATCAGTCTGAAGCCGCTTAAGACTAGCTTCTACACCGTCCATAATATGTTTGCGGGATAAGCCTACACCGTTAATATTGCTGGATGTTGTCATACGCACTTTTGTAGCAAGAACGATATCAGATCGTTTGTTTTTGATCGCTTTGCCGACGATTTCCTCGGAACGACCGCTTACATAAACGTCGGCCGTATCGAGAAAATTGCCTCCACGATCAACAAAACGATCGATCATCTCGATCGAATCTTCCTCACTTGTCGTATTGCCGAATGTCATGGTGCCTAAACAAAGCTCAGAAACAGCTAGTCCACTTTTGCCTAATAGTTTGAAATTCATCTAATCACCCCATCTTGGATATTAAATGATTACACAGTACATTCATTAGTGCTTAACATTATCTTTGTCATCAACGATTTCGATCTGATCAAGCTGTTGACGGAAATTGCTTTTGAAAACATTCAAGTACTGCTTGCGAAGCTCTTCTCTCTCAACCGTTTCCTCATCGGATAAACCTTCCGATTTATTTTTACGAGCCAGCTCGTTAATACGTTCTATAATTTTATCGAATTCCATTACTTGCTCTACTCCTCTCATGATGAAAAAAACTCTACTCTCTACTTTTACATTTCCACCAATCAGTTGTCAAGGCAACAGAGCTCATCTCGAATAAAGTAAAGACAGACTGCAGCATTCGTTATTGCAAAACAACTTGATCGCCTGGCTTCAATCCTTCAAGCACTTCTGTTTGTTCTGGCGTTTCGAGGCCAATCTTTATTTCCTTACGCTCATATTGACCATTGCCTGTATCGAGCATCACGAAATGTTTATCTTTCTCGCGAATAATCGCAATCGATGGCACTGAAATTGCATTTTCTTTACGTTCAGTTTCAATAGCACCGCTGAGACTAAGGCCGGCAATCAAATACTCGTTAGGCTCAAGCACGATTACGACTTCAAATTGTGCGGCTTGATTTAAATTATTTTGATCCGTTCCCGTTTTTGCAAATTTAGAAACTTTAAGCACTTTGCCTGAAAGATTCAGCTCTTTCATCGCATTCATCTTCACCTTGACCGGCATGCCCGCTTTAATTCGAAACACATCCTGTTCGCCAACTAAAGCGATAAATTGCAATTTATTCAAGTCAACGACTTTGCCGACATACTCATTAACGGTCAATGCCTGTGGCCGTTTGTTAGGATTATCGAATAAAAAGATTCCCGTTGCTGGTGAACGAAAGCTGGATTCATTAAGCATTTTTTTCTTTTGCTGCAGCTCCTTGGCTTGAATGCTAGCTGTTACTTCATTAACATCCTTCGATAAACGTGCGATTTCTCTTTCAACGAGCACTTTTTTTCGTGCTTCTTCCGTCGACTCCATCGCCGCTGATTCGTCATTCAATTGATTGAGGTAATCGTTTAACTCAGCCTCAAGCTTGCCCTTTCGCAGTACTGCCTCCATTTGCAAAATATCGTTTTGCACGGCCGTCTGATCCAGGTTAAACAATATATCACCCTTTTTCACCTGCTGCCCGTCTTCTACCGCCCACTGTTTAACCTCGGAGCCATAAGGTGCATAAATGAGTGTTTCCTGCTCATACAATGATTTTCCCTTTACTTCAACCGTATTGGCTATCGTTTCGTTCGTCACTTGGAATGTAATTGCCTGAGAATCAGAAACGAATTCTGTTTGCCTTGGAGGATTGCCTATCTTGTATAGTCCAAAACTTATCCCAATAATAATAATACCGATTATTCCCCACTTTATTTTTCTTTTCATATGTAAGCTCCTTCTTCAACCATAAATTAATCGCGCCTAATCGCTGTTAAAGCATCCGTACGTGAAGCGCTTATTGCTGGATAAATTCCCGATAGTATACCTGTAGCAAGCGCAAAAGCCATGCCTATTGGAATCGTTATAAATGGAATGAAAATAATGACTGAGTCCGTCTCGCCGGATAAGTTATATATGAGGGCATTTATACCCCATACAATCCAATAGGAGAAAAGTACACCTAACAATCCACCAAGCAATCCAAGCAGCGCTGCCTCGATGATGAACATGTTGCGGATTTGAGCCAAATTCGCACCAAGCACCTTCATTATCCCAATTTGTCTACGTCTCTGGTAGGTAGACATCGTCATCGCTACTACGATTGATATCGAAGCTATGATCAGAATAAACACACCAATACCAAGTGCCGCAGCTTTAATGATTTTAAATTCATTAGCGAGCTGTTCCTTCTGCTGAAGATTAGTTCGCGTCGTAACGACTAGTTTCTGCAGCTGCTTCTCTACTTGTTCAATCTTTGCTTGGTTATCTACTTTTACAATAATAGAGTTATAAGCTTCCTGCTCATCATTCCCTAGCTTCAGTTCTTTCTTTAGAAGCTCCGCTGTCTCTAATGAGACATAACCTTTTTTGTCATACATCGACTGCTCATCACTGACTCCAGCTGGCTTCTTGAGCACACCTATTACCCGGAGGGGTCCGCTCAACACGCCTTGGCCATCAGGTGAATAGGAACGAAGCTGTATTTGCTTCTGATATAAGGCCCCTGGTACACGATTTAACTTCTCAATTTGCTGATAAACCGTTTCATCATAGGGATTGGCATCGATTTGCTCTCGAATTTTTCGTTTCGACTCTTCATCAATAAATCCCATTGTCGCTCCATAGTTAAGAACGATGGTACCTAATACATTCGTTGCTTCTCCTTGATTGATGTCATTTCCAAAAGCGGAAAGCATCTCAATATCTGTACCTATAATTTCGGTTTGAATTTGTGAAGTAAGCCCATCCAACGTCATCGTCTCCATATAGTTGAGCTGTTGATAAGGTGATGCCGCTTTGACATGTTCGATTTGTCTCATGATGTCAAGCTTTTGCTTGGTTAACTTGCCTTTCTGCAAAGAATCTTCATCAGCTGTGGATGCTCCGCCGCCGGCGTATGCTCCTGTACTGGCTGTTACCGTTATTTCATCCATCTTCAAGTAACTATTCATTTGTTTCTCAATGTAAACTTGAGCAGATTCTCCGATACTGAGTGCGATTATAATTGCTGCACATCCAATAGAAATACCCGCAGCGCATAATGCCGTTACAACCTTTCTACGCCTTACCTGATCCCATGATAATCTTGTAATATCACTAATTCTCAATTTGAATTCCCCCCGCAAGCATACTTTCTCGTGCGGCTTCCTGATCCGTTACGAGATAACCATCTCGCAGCGTGATAATTTTTTCTGTTTGTGCTGCTACCTCACGTTCATGGGTTACGATAATAAAGGTAGTATCCATCGTTTTATTCAACTGCTTCAAAATCATAATAATTTCTTCCTCTGTTTTGGTATCCAAATTACCGGTAGGCTCGTCCGCAAAAATAACCGATGGCTCTGTTATCAATGATCTTGCAATACTGACACGCTGTTGTTGTCCTCCCGAGAGCTGCGATGGGAATAATTCCGCTTTATCAGGAATTCCTACCTGCTCTAATAACGAAAGAGCTTTTTTCTTCCGTATTGAAGGATGCATTGATTGAAATACAAGCGGAAGCTCCACATTTTCCCTAACCGTCAAGTTGGCTATCAACTCATACGCTTGAAAAATAAATCCGATATGCTTCCGTCTAAACTCTGCCAAGCGGTTTTCATTCATCGTTACAATATTATGGTCCGCAATAAAGATTTGGCCTTCTGTAGGCTTCATTAAGCCAGCCATTAAGTTCAGTAAAGTAGATTTACCGGAACCGGAGCTCCCTAACAATGCAATCATTTCTCCCTTATGTACGTGAAAGCTTATTTTCTGCAGTACAGCGGTCGTTTCATGCCCATTCATAAATGAGTGGGATAACTCTTCAACTCGTAACAAAATAGCATCTCCTTTCAGTCCCCTTTAATAGACGGCTAAACCAAGCGTTAACCCTGCAGTAAACATAAAAAAACTTTCTAAAGAAGTAGATTGGCCTGCATCTACTTTAAATAGAAAGTAATTTTTTGTATGAACTATTGAATTGTAATGGAAAATCAAGCTAAATGCTAGGAATAATTAACTTCTGTCCTGGCTTTATAACTGTTGATTGCAGATCATTCCGATCTTTAATCAAATATACGATATATCTGATATCATGGCTGCCATCTGAAACTTGTTTTGCAATATTCCAGAGTGTATCGCCTGATTGCACCCTAATAATTTGTTCTTCCGCGGAAGCGGCTTCGGGAGTATTACTCGAAGCGTATGTCCCCATAAGTAGGAAGCTCGTAAACAATAAGAAAAACACAGCAGTGCAAACGACGAGCTTAACAGTATGACGCTTTATGAAATGCCTAATCAAGCGGTTGACCTTTGTTGCTTTGTTCGTATCTTGTTTATGAATGGTTCTATAAAAACTTGGACTGGTTATCATTTATCAACACCCCAAACGTTTGTTCTGTTTTTAGATTACACGAACAAACGTTTGGTGTCAACGAAAAAATACGAACCTCTGTACTTAAGAACTTATGTTTGTACGAACTCGAGTTCTATGTTATAATTTTTTGCAAACCTACTAATGGAGTGATTGCAGTGTCGAAGATTTCTAACCGACAACATTCAATTCTTGAATTTATTAAGAATGAAGTTCGGGAGAAAGGCTATCCACCCTCCGTTCGAGAAATCGGCGAAGCTGTTGGATTGTTGTCCAGTTCAACCGTTCACGGTCATTTGGACCGTCTAGAGAAAAAAGGTTTAATACGCCGAGACCCTACTAAACCGCGTGCTATTGAAATTTTGGATCAAGAAGGCTCTGATGGCATTATCCCGCTTTCCGTAGCTAGAGTACCTATTGTTGGTAAAGTTACCGCTGGTGTGCCGATTACTGCTACAGAAAATATTGAAGAATATTTCCCGCTTCCTTCCCATTTTGTTGGTGACAGCAGTGTTTTTATATTGAATGTCATGGGCGAGAGTATGATTGAAGCAGGTATTCATGACGGGGATTATGTTATCGTTCGTCAGCAGCAAACGGCAAACAATGGTGAGATCGTAGTTGCAATGACTGAGGACGACGAAGCAACAGTCAAAACATTTTACAAAGAGAAAAATCATATTCGCTTACAACCGGAAAACTCCACTATGCAGCCTATTTTACTTCAAAATGTAACGATACTAGGTAAAGTCATTGGACTTTTCCGTGATATTCATTAATACCAACTTATATGTACATAAAGAAAAGGCTGAATCAACATCGTTGATTCAGCCTTTTCTTTGATTATTACATTAACTTTCTTGCTTAAAGGTTTGGTAACGTCTACCATTCTCATGCCTTTCGACAAAATTCTGATTTGTGAGCTCTCCAATGACAGGGATCCAAAATTGTTGTGCGGGAACATTACGTTCAAGCTGATACAGCTCCCACTCTCCGCTATGCTTTTGTATAACTAGCTTTGCTGCTTGTTTACCAAAACCGGATCTTCTATATTTTCGCATAATAAAAAAATGTGCAAGTAAATTATAGTATCTGTCAAATTCACTTACTTTTTTAATTAATGCAAAGCCAGCAATCTCATTATTCACAGTCATGATGTAAGGAAAATAATCATTAGATTCATGCCAATAATTTTCCCAATCGGGCAATTGTGAATATAAGCCTGATGAATTTACAGCAGCATCCGTATACTCTGTAAAGTCGTACATATAAAGCTGAAGCAAATGAGTCATTGTTATTTTTTCTTCTATACGAGCTAATTTCAGTACAACATTCAGTATAACCACTCCCTAAGCAAGCTGGTTATACAAACCTGCTTCTTTAACTTAATAATTCCAGGTCTGTATGATTTAATTAGCTAATGACAAACACCCAATCACTATGTATTTCCAAAGCATAACATACTGTGTATTCAACTCGTAAGGAGGTGCATTGAAAAATGTCCGGTTACGTGGGTGGAGCTTTCTCAAGCTTAGGAATCATCTTAGTATTATTCATTCTACTGGTGATCATTGCTTGCAGTTGCGGCGGCTTTGGCTTCGGATATTAATTCGTATTTGAGCCATTCTTCATATTAACAAAAGAAGATCCATTTGATGGATCTTCTTTTTGCTTTTCATACTCCTTACAACCATTACTTTGTTATTTAAATGGAAAGATTTTAAATTACACGTTTTCTTAGCAGTACTGCTGTTGTTCTTAAACTAGAAATTCGTATTAGCTTCTTGCGGTCAAGTTTCGGATAATCATAAAGTAATCCTTCATATACGATTTGCATTTGCTCATGTTTTAGAAAATCATGAGGTGTAACTTGCGCGGATGGTCGTTCCCACAAGTTTATACCACTGCTCCGCATGGCTTCAGCAACAAACTGGGAGCAGAAATATGAATCTGTTGGCTCGATATTAAGCTCAAGCAGTACACCTAACAATCCGATTAAATTGTATCGGTAATTTTCTTTATTTTTTTCAAACTCACGAATGTATTGAAGCAATGCGGCATGTTGTTTTTCTGATAAAGCAATCTTTAGAAGAACACAGCGCGTATTAGGGAAATATCGAAACGTTCCAGTATAGACGTTTTCTTTGACAAATCCAGCGATTAGCGGGTTGTTTGCACGTTTACGCCCAAAGCTGTATATATTCTTCAGATTTATATCCAGTGCAAGTGAAGCGTGATTATAGGGTGCACCAGTAAATAATTTGATCATTCGAGTAAACCATGTGCCCGTGTCCGTAAGCAACACATAAATACTGCCATTGGTTTCTTCATCTATTCTAGTTTCTGTCATGCTGCTCACCTCATTTATCTTTGATTATCCAGGTTATAGTTAGGTCATTTTTGAGTTTAAGATATATGTCACGATTTCGTTTATTAGCTTGGGTTGATTAACTGTTATGAATATAACAACAATATAACCACCCGAATAGTACTAACTCTATGTGGTACTGGCTCTAGTCAACCTAAAAAAGACCAGCCACAAACACATTATCCATGTGTTTGACTGATCCTATAAAAGTTTATTTTACTAATGACGCATATATATCATCGACATATAAGCACTAGACCGTAGCTCTTAGACCTGTATACTTTTCTTTAGGCGCGTTTTGAGTCCACTGCTTAATATGTCTCTGATAATCTTTAAAATCAAACTCAGCGCATCTTAGACGTTGCTGAGCGATAATATAGGTTACTTATCGACATATGTCTGTGCCTTCACTTCATTATGCTTAATTTCAGCTGTATAACTGAACGCAAAAAAACCTCAACGCCAGCAGCGTTGAGGTTTTTGAACTTTAGTAAAGCGTCAAATACTGATCGCGTTCCCATTGGTGAACTTGTGTGCGGTACATATCCCACTCAATTTCTTTAAGCTCGTAGAAATGAGCAAGAGCATGATCACCCAGCGCATCGCAGATGATGTCGCTTCTGAGCATTTCGTCCAGTGCTTCTTTCAAATCTAGCGGCAAGCTCGGGATGCCTGCATCCTGACGCTCTTCCTCTGTCATGATGTAGATGTTCCGATCTGTTGGTGCTGGTAAAGGCAGCTTGTTTTGAATGCCGTCAAGACCAGCTCTGAGCATTACAGCAAGTGCCAAATACGGGTTAGCAGCTGGATCTGGATTCCGTACTTCTACACGTGTGCTAAGACCGCGCGAAGCAGGAATACGGATCATTGGCGAGCGGTTGCTTGCAGACCATGCTACATAACAAGGCGCTTCATAACCAGGCACAAGACGTTTATAGGAGTTAATTGTTGGATTCGTAATGGCAGCCATTGCACGCGCATGAAGCAGGATTCCTGCCATGTAGTGACGAGCAGCAGCACTTAGGCCAAGCTTGTCCTTCTCATCGTAAAACACGTTCGTATCGCCTTTAAACAACGATTGGTGACAGTGCATACCCGAACCATTCACACCAAACAACGGTTTAGGCATAAATGATGCATGCAAGCCATGCTCACGAGCAACTGTTTTTACGACTAGCTTAAATGTTTGAATTTGGTCAGCCGCTTTAATCGCATCGGCATATTTAAAGTCGATCTCATGCTGGCCTGGTGCCACTTCATGATGGGATGCTTCGATCTCGAAGCCCATTTCTTCAAGTGTCAAAACGATTTCACGGCGACAGTTTTCACCCATATCCATAGGTGCTAAGTCGAAGTAACCGCCTTGGTCATTAAGCTCAGTCGTAGGTTCGCCGCGCTCATCGGTTTTGAACAAGAAAAATTCCGGTTCTGGACCAACGTTCATTGCTGTGTATCCTAGATCTTCTGCTTCCTTCAGTGCACGTTTCAAAATACCGCGCGGATCTCCAGCGAATGGCGTTCCGTCTGGCATGTAAATATCACAGATCAAGCGAGCAACACGATCTTGTGTTACCCATGGGAATACAACCCATGTATCAAGATCAGGATACAGGTACATATCTGATTCTTCAATACGTACATAACCTTCGATAGAAGAACCATCGAACATCATTTTGTTATCCAACGCTTTTTCAAGCTGGCTTACAGGAATTTCAACATTTTTAATTGTTCCGAGCAAATCCGTAAATTGCAAACGAATAAATCGAACATTTTGTTCCTGTGCTATACGTCTAATATCGTCTTTAGTGTAACTCACAGAATCATCTCCTTAGTTTGCGAAGCAATAGTTATCATGTTAAATTAGCGCTTATTTAAGAAACGAGTCAATTGTCCTTGAATTAGCGAAGCTTGTCCAGGTCTCTTCTCCAGCAATTGCTGTTTAAGCAGTCGGTGAAGCTGCTGATCGGATAGCTCACGGCGCTTCACTTCCGATTGCTCACTGACAATTGTCGCATCATCAGATTCCTTGGATACAGGATTCATTACTTGCTTAATGCCGGCGATATTAACGCCCTTCTCAATTAACGATTTAATTTCCAAAAGCCGTTCTACGTCATTAAATGAAAATAACCGCTGATTGCCTGCTGTTCTTGCAGGAACGATTAGTTCATGCTGCTCGTAATAACGGATTTGGCGGGCTGTTAAATCCGTCAGCTTCATAACGATGCCGATGGGAAATAAGGCCATATTTCTGCGAATATCATCAGCCATGTCGCATCAACCTTCCAGTCGCTCTTTTATATGTTCATTCTAACCGTTACAACGCAAATGTGTCAAGTTATGTAAGGTTTAATCACAATTAAACCACTGTCTACAAGGCGATATAATGCGGTTAAAACACCATATTTAGCGTGAGCATACGTCAGTCCACCCTGCATATATGCAATGTAAGGTTCGCGTATTGGAGCATCAGCTGATAGCTCTAAACTGCCTCCTTGAATGAACGTTCCTGCCGCCATAATGACAGCATTCTCATATCCAGGCATGTCCCAAGGCTCGGGAACCACATGCGAATCAACAGCAGCTGCCTGCTGTATCCCTTGAACAAAAGCGATTAAATGATCAGCTTGTCCAAAACGAACCGCTTGGATGAGATCTGTACGCGGCTCATTCCATCTCGGTTTTGTTTCGAACCCAAGCTCTTCAAATAAAGCAGCAGCAAGCACACTTCCTTTGATCGCTTGTCCGACCAAATGAGGGGCTAAAAATAAACCTTGGAACATGGAGCGAAGCGTGCCTAACATTGCGCCTACCTCGCCGCCGATGCCCGGAGCAGTCAAGCGGTAAGCAGCAGCTTCGACGGCAAAAGCTTTCCCGGCAATATAGCCCCCCGTTTCAGCTAAGCCCCCGCCTGGGTTTTTGATAAGCGAGCCTGCCATCAAATCTACTCCAACTTGAGTAGGCTCGAGCAGCTCTGTAAATTCACCATAACAATTGTCCACAAAAACAATCAGGTCCGGCTTTATTGCTTTTACCCTATTTACGATAGTTTCAATCTCCGAAACGGTAAATGAAGCTCTCCAATCGTAACCACGCGAGCGCTGGATACCGATGACCTTCGTTTTTTCCGAGATCGCTTGCTCAATTTGAGCCCAGTCCAATCCACCATCCTCAAGGAGCGCTACCTCGGAATATTTCACGCCCCAATCCTGCAAGGAACCCATGCCGTCTCCAGGCTTGCCGATAACTTTATGCAGCGTATCGTAAGGTCTTCCCGTAACGTACAGGAGCTCATCCCCAGGGCGCAGCACTCCGAATAAGGCACAGCTGATTGTATGTGTTCCAGAAACGAAATGCGGCCTAACAATAGCCGCTTCCGCTCCCATTACCTCTGCGTAAACAAGATCAAGTATTTCACGTCCGCGATCATTATAGCCATATCCCGTTGAACCGGTAAAATGAAAATCGCTTACTTTGTGATGTTGAAACGCTTCTATGACCTTCCACTGATTCCGCTCAGCTATCTTGTCAATGCTGCGAAAAACTTCTGAGGCAAGCACCTCGGACTGCTCTGCTAGCTGCTCTAGGTGCTCCCATAGTCTTTGGTTTACATGTTGCCTGTTCATTATGATATCTTCTCCTTAAAGTTTTGCGCAGCAAAACTACTTCGTAAGCATAAGCCTAAGTTTTGCGCAGCAAAACTACTTCGTAAGCAAACCCTACTCAATATATTGTTTCAAACGATGACCGTGCTGCTCGTATTCCTGCTTACTCACATGAACGGTAAGTCGTAAGCTTTCTTCATTCACTTCTTGATTGATGACCTCGCCGCTTCGATAAGCAAGTGCGATCAAATCTCCACGCTCTGCTGGCACGTTAAAGACTACTACGTCTCCGCTGAGCTTATCTTGCACGGTTTGCTTTAACAGCTCGAGATCCCCAGCATCGTACGCGCTAATGACAAGATTGTCGCCGCTAGTAATCGGCAAATCTGCTAATGAACCGTTATTTACACACATATCCTTCTTATTGTAGACCATAATATAGGGTTTATCCGCAGCGCCTAGCTCACCTAATATTTTGTTAACGACTGCAATTTGCTCATCCCGCATTGGAGAGCTGCTGTCGATGACATGAAGCACTAGATCAGCCTCGCATACCTCTTCTAGAGTTGCCCGAAATGCTGCTACAAGATCTGTCGGCAAGTTTTGAATAAAACCTACCGTATCTGTCAGTATAATTTCTCGGCCATTTGGCAGCTCAAGTGTTCTTGAGGTGGGATCAAGCGTTGCGAACAATTGATTTTCTACATACACATCTGCATGAGTAAGCTCGCGAAGCAGCGTCGATTTCCCGGCATTCGTATAGCCAACAAGAGCTACTTGAATGGCGCCGGATTTTTTGCGACGCTCGCGATGCAATTTACGGTGGCGGACAACCTCGTCAAGCACCGTCTTCAGGTCAAAAATCCGATCACGAATATGACGGCGATCCGTCTCGAGTTTCGTTTCACCTGGGCCGCGGGTACCAATGCCTCCGCCAAGCCGTGACAAGTTTTTGCTTTGTCCAGATAGACGTGGTAAAAGATAGCTGAGCTGCGCCAGCTCAACCTGAATAATACCTTCGCGCGTTTTGGCACGACCTGCGAAAATATCCAAAATCAGCTGGGTGCGGTCAACGATTTTCAAATCCAGTGATTCTTCCAAATTGCGAACCTGAGCGCCGGACAACTCTTGATCAAATATAGCCGTTGTAGCGCCCAGTTCATCAGCTAGAGCCTTAACCTCTTGTACTTTTCCTTTGCCGATAAACCATTTGGAATCGACGGTTTCTTTGTTTTGCGTAATGGTCGTCAGCACTTCAACCCCTGCTGTTTCCGTCAGCTGTACAAGCTCCTGTAGCGACAGCTCAGGGTCTCCGCCTTTCCGCTTGTCTTTTGACGTAACTAAGCTAATCAGTATCGCTTTTTCAATCATGTTCGTATTCGTATCGAATGTTATCTCGCTCATCTCATACTCCTTCTAAACTACGCAATCATATTGGTTTCGTGTCCCACTTTAAATCATCTGGTCTAATCGTCATTAATTCCTGCTTTGCGGGAACGGAACTGGCATACTGCGTAAGCAAACGAACAGCTTGAAACCTGATCGCTTTCTCTATCACATTTCGAACATACCTGGCATTGCTGAACGAGAACATGGTGTTTAGCTTTTCCTGCATTAAATGCTGTCTTAGTTTAAATATGGTCTGAGGCTGCAATATATAATCACGGTCCTTAGCCATGAGCTCACTAATCTGAATCAGTTGATCAACCGAATAATCTGGAAACTCAATTTGGATCGGAAAACGTGACGGCAAGCCTGGATTTGTGAGCAAAAAATCGTCGATTTCGGCAGGATAACCCGCGAGTATGAGCACAAAATGATTTTTGTGATCCTCCATTGCTTTTACAAGCGTATCGATTGCTTCCTTGCCAAAATCTTTTTCCCCGCCCCGAGCTAGACTGTACGCTTCATCAACAAACAACACTCCGCCGATTGCTTTTCGAACGAGGTCTCGCGTCTTCTGAGCGGTATGTCCAATATATTCGCCAACAAGATCAGCTCGCTCCACCTCAATCAAATGTCCTTTCGTAAGTACACCCATCTTTTGAAACAGCTTCGCGACGATGCGGGCGATTGTTGTTTTTCCTGTCCCTGGATTGCCTTTAAAAATCATATGATACACATGAGAGCCGCCAAATAATCCTGCTTCAGAACGCATTCGGCTAATATAAAGCAACGCATATATTTCGTACACAAGAGATTTCACGTTGTCCATGCCAATCATCGGTTCAAGCTCTTTCTGAATGTCAGCATAATGATCGACGCCCGGCAGCGGCTTCACTGCAGGCAGCGGTTCTGTCTCTAAAGCAGGAGCAGAGGCCCCAGTCTGAAATGTTTCTTGCGTTCTTAGGACCACATTGATTTGACGGGAAGGCCTTGCAGTGCCATTGCCGGATCCCGATTTGACGTGTCCACTCATCTGTGGCATCACCTATCCTTTGCTTCGAAAGCTGTAGCGGCTAACCGCACTACAAGTTTATTCTACTTTGCAGCAGCATATTAGCAGATTTACAGCTTCGAATCGGAAGAATGAAATCCGAGACTAAGCAATAGAGAGTCGAGCTTCCACTTTGTAAAAGCTAGTACTTCACGCGACTCATTATAGACAGGATTTAGCACCTTTGATTTTATACCAGCGACTTGAAACTGAACAAAATCAAGCTTTTTTGCTATCTCCATTGATCTTGCAGCATGATAATCATGGGTGATGACAATTAGTGTTGACAGGCCTTGCTGCTCTGCGATCTTCTTGCTGAATTCAAGATTTTCGTACGTGCTGGTCGCCTTATTTTCTAGCAACAGCTTGTCAGCTGAAATACCTTTTGTTATGAGATAGTCCCTCATACCCTCGGCTTCTGTTTTCTTTGAACCGTTGCCATCCAATCCACCTGTCAAAATAAGCTTGTCTACCGTACCCGCCTTGTATAATTGCCAAGCAAGGTCAAGCCGTTCCTTCAGTGCTGGACTTGGCACATCATTCCACAAAGCAGCACCAAGAACGATGCCTGCATCCGATGGAACAAGCGGCTTATTCGTATCGAAACCGTTAATTAACCACAGTAAATATCCACACCAGAACACGCCTGCACATATTAACCAGGCAACAACACGAAACAAGAGCAGCCACGGTCGCTTTTTCTTCGATCTTCTGCGCGGGCTGCTCCTTGAGACGGTTGCCTTCCTCATGATTCGCTTAATTCCCCGGTTTTTGCAAGCAAGCTCTTGCGATGCTTAAGGCTCAGCGTAAAATACCGGAACCGTCCGTTTCGTATGCTCGATAATAATTTCCCTGCTGTTTTGCGTGCAAGTGCAACATCCTTGCCATTAACATCACCTTGCCTTAAGGCATCCTCCAGCTCATCCTCGTCCATGAGAAATACCTCGCCGCTTGGCAGCACAACCACGTCCAAATATAAATCATCGAACCAAGGCACTTGCTGATCGGTTAAGCCTTGTGTTTTGCAAACATCGATATACCATTGCACGACACGTCCCTTGTCATCAAACATCGTCGTGACGACAAAATGCTCGCCTCTTGGAAAATGCTGCATCCACAAGTATCCGCGATCTGCCAAACATAATCTACGTCCGTTATATTCCTTCCATAACGGCTCACGCAATTCATGAATCCGGTAAAACGTCACGAGACCTTTGAACTCTTCACCGTCCAGCGCTAGGCACGTATAGCTCTTACGCAAGATACGCCGCCAGTTAGCTCGGTCTGAAAATTTTCTCTTCATACGGAACGTACCCTTCCGTTCATTTGGGAAAAGCTCGCAAGCAACCTGCACAGCTCTTCTTGGCTTTGTTAACACAACGAACATTTTGCGACCAACGACAATTGAAATTTACCTATAAAAAAAGATTACCATAACTTAACGTCCATCTCCAGCCGACAGCCAAAATAAACCAAGCTCTTTGCGATAAAATAAAAAGAATACCGCCCCGAAAGGCGGTATTCCTCTTATTGCTCAACGATTTCAATCGAATCAATGACGATATTTTCAGTTGGCAAGTTGTTTTTCAAAGGCGTCTTCGAAATGGCTTTTACAACATCCATGCCACTCTCCACCTTGCCGAAAATCGTATAATTAGGCTCGCGGTTTAAATTTGCAGCATCAGGTCCCGTGCAAATAAAAAATTGGCTGCCACCCGAATTAGGCTTGCTTGCGTTTGCCATCGCGACAATTCCTTCTTCGTATTTCATTTCCGAACTTAGTTCATCTGGAATTGAATAACCTGGAGTACCATATCCATTTCCTTTTGGATCTCCGCCTTGAATCATGAAAGACTCAATAATACGGTGAAAAGTTAATCCATCATAAAAGCCTTCTCGCGCGAGAAAAACAAAATTGTTCACCGTTACCGGCGCGTCTTCCGTAAACAGCTTGACTGTAAAATCGCCTTTAGTCGTTTTAAACTTTGCTAAGTACGACTTGTCGAGATCAATCTGCATATCAGGCATCTTGTCCCAGTTCATCAACTTGGCTGAAGCTGAAGCACTATCCCTTCCTGAACCATCCTTGCCGCAGCCAGCTATAACCATAACTGCTGCGACAACAATGATCAAATACAAGAATGGTGCTCTCTTTCTATTCGCCATTGCTAACCACCCGTTTCTTACGTATTGCCGCCGGTTTCAGTATTTCCTAGAGCATTGTTGCTGTTGTTCGTATTTGTGCCAGTGTTTGGAGTTGGTGTTGGTGTTGGTTCACCCGTTCCGTTTCCTGATCCTGGCGGTTCAGTTGTTCCTGGATCTGTACCATCAGTTGGAGGCAGCGTCGGTTCTCCATCACCGCCTTCTACTGGAGGTGTAGGCTCTCCTCCGTCCGGCTCATCTGGATTCGGCTCCATTGGCACATCCGGATTCACTTCTGTTTCCGGAATGCTGATTTTAACTTTTTGAGATGGGGCACTTTCCAAATCCTGCTCAGCATCATAAGCCACAACATAATATTCATAGGTCATTCCCGGGAATGCACTCATATCATCTACCCCTGTGGAAGTGAGCGAGTCTACGAAGCGGATGAAGTCACTTTCTGAAGCTTCCTTGCGGTAAACCTGATAAGTGACCTTTCCATCCTGATACGGATCCCACGACAATTGAACCTTCATTTCTTCTGGAATAAATACTGCTTTAAAATTTGTTATCGTTGCCGGCGGTTTATTTTCTTTAATGCCTTGCGGTTTCTTAAAGCTTGACTTCGCTACATCCTTCATTGCAGGTTTCATAACCTTGGAGAACATGGAAGCCGCTTGACTGCTGCCCGTCTTAAGGATATGTTCCACATTTGTCTTATCGTATCCCATCCATACGGCTGCTGTCCACTCCGGCGTGTAGCCAACAAACCAAGCATCCCGGATACCCGAGCCTTTGTAACCTGGAATACCATGCTGAGTAGTACCCGTTTTCCCTGCCAATGGACGATCAATTGCTGCTCTTGTACCTGTACCGCCCTTTTGTACGACCGTCTGCATCATCTCGGTCAAATAATAGGCAGTGCTTTCAGACATGAGCTGCTTGGAAGGTGGAGCTTTATATTCATACTTATAATTATTTTTGCCTTCAATCTTCGAAATCGCATGAGGATCAACGGACTTTCCTCCGTTTGCAAATACGCTATAAGCTGTTGCCATCTGCATAGGCGTTGCACCTTTGGACAAGCCCCCCAGTGCAGCTGTTAAATTACGATCATCTTTCTCAAGCTCGATGCCAAGCTTGCTTGAAAAAGCAAACCCTTGCTTCAAGCCTACTTGATTCAGCATCCAAACGGAGGCAAGATTTCGAGAATCCTTAATCGCCTGCTGCATCGTAACTGCAGTTGCTCCCCATCTATCCGTTGGGCAATAGCTGCCGTAACATTTCTTGTCATTTGCAAGTACAGTCCATGGATAATACTTGCCCGTTTCAAGGGCAGGACCGTAAGAGATAATCGGTTTGAAAGCTGAACCTGGCTGGCGAGGAACCTCTACCCGGTTAAGTCCCTTTTTCACGTAATCTCTGCCGCCTGTTAAGGCTTGAATCGTGCCATCGCGGTGATCAATAATGATCATTGCGCCTTGCACTTGTTGGTCATCCTTGCTCTTCTCAAAGTTGTCATCATCGTTAAACTGTGTATCCATCGTATCCTGTGCTTGCGGGTTTAGCGACGTATAAATCCGGAAACCGCCGATCCGAAGCTCTTCCTCGGATTTCCCAGTCTTCTCCATCGCTTCTTCAACCACATAATCAATAAATGCTGGATACTTTTCGGTATTTCTTTCTTCATGATTTTTAGGAATTTCATACACGACCGCTTTTGCCTCTGCCATCTCTGCTGCCGTAATCAAGCCTTGATCGTACATAAGCTTAAGCACGACTGCTCTCCTGTTCATCGAATCCTCAGGATGATTTATTGGATTGTAGCGGTTCGGCGCTTTCGGCATAGCGGCAATAGTAGCAATCTGCCAAAGCTCCAGCTTATCAAGATCAGTGTCGAAATAATACTTGGCTGCTTCCTTAACGCCATGTACTCTCTTGCCAAAAAATATTCGATTCAAATACATCGTTAATATTTGTTCCTTGGACATTTTGTGCTCAAGCGCTACCGCAATAGAGGCTTCCGTTGCTTTACGGAAAAACGTCTTATCCGCAGTTAGAAATACGTTTTTGGCAAGCTGTTGGGTAATTGTACTTGCTCCCTCAACCGCGCTGCGTGCGATAACGTCCTTCACAACAGCACGTCCGATAGCAAAAAAATCGATTCCTGAATGCTCATAGAAACGTTGGTCCTCTGTTGCTACAATAGCATCAAGCAGTTGCTTTGGAATTTCCGAAAATTCAGCAATCTCACGATTTTCATTTGGATCGGACAATCGTGAAATTTCATTGCCATTCACATCATAAATGATGGATGCTTCACCCATAGTCAGTTTGTTCGCATTTTCAGTCAGAACTCGTTCACCGTTCAGCACGATAAGCAAGTATCCGATCAAGCCGCATACGATGGCGATTACAGCGGTGAAAAATAATCCATAAAACCATTTCTTTCCTGATATCTTCTTTTTCTTCTTTTGTTTAGAAGTTTTAGGTGCAGTTGTTTTGCTTGGTCGTTCAGCCATAGCCGACTCCCCTCCTGTTGTTCAATTGTCTGTCTAATCTAGTTTTACCACAAAATGAAAAGAGCAACCCAGCTTGGAGCGGGGTTGCTCTTGCCTGCCGCTATCTAGTTAAACGAGACACGTTATAAGAAAGTTTCACTAACTGATTAAGCCTATGAATCGGAACTGTTATGATCCTGCTGCATAAGAGAAACATTCCGCTGCGGGGTAAACGTCGAAATAGCATGTTTGTATACCATTTGTTGACGACCTTCGCTGTCGATGATAATCGTAAAATTATCGAACGCTTTAATAACGCCCCGAATTTGGAAGCCATTCATTAAAAAAACCGTAACCGGTATGTTGTCTTTGCGAAGCTGATTCAGGAACGTATCTTGAATATTGATCGATTTGTTCATTGGACGTTACCCCCGTCTTAAAAAGATTGATTAGAAGTATATTCAAGATTAACTTGAAACTTTCCTGCTATTATATCATGAACAGATTGCAAATTGTTGTGAAAATTTTCCCCCATATCAATCCAATGAATGTCTTTCATATGACGGAACCAGGAAAGCTGGCGTTTTGCAAACCTTCTCGTATCTCTTTTCAGTAGCTCTACCGCTGCTTCCAATGAGCATTCTCCCTGTAAATATTGTGCAATCTCTTTGTAGCCAAGACCCTGCATAGCAACCGCTGCAGGCGGCAAATCTCTCTCAAGTAGTCGCCTCACCTCATCTACTAAACCTAGCTTCATCATCTCATCTATCCGCAGCTCTATTCTACGATACAACTCCGCACGGTCCATAGTCAAACCGATGATGCAAAGCTCGTATGGAGACACCTTAGTTTGGCCGGCTTGCTGATCGGAAAAGGTTTGTCCAGTCATGTGATAAACTTCCAGCGCACGGATGACGCGGCGCATGTCATTTGGGTGCAATCTCTGCCCTGCTAGAGGGTCGATAGCAGCTAAGCGCGCATGCAACGCTTCTGCGCCAAATTCAGCCGCATAACGCTCTTGCTCTTGCCGGAATGCAGCATCTGAACCAATTTCTGCAAACTGAAACTGATAACAAACGGACTCCACATATAAGCCAGTACCTCCAACGATAAACGGCAGCTTTCCTCGCTCCGATATTTCCGCGATCGCTTTCGTTGCTCCAGCTTGAAAATCAGCAGCGGAATACGCTTCATCCGGCTCACAAATGTCGATAAGGTGATGAGGAATGCCTTCACGCTCTTCAAGTCCGATTTTGGCAGTACCAATATCCATGCCGCGATAAACCTGCATGGAATCGCCCGAGATGATCTCCGCATTCCAGGCTTTTGCAATATCTAAGCTCATTCGTGTCTTGCCTACAGCTGTAGGACCAATGAGGACTAGCAAAGGCTGCTTTCGAATCGGAAGCCCTTCTTGATCTAACTGCGTATTGTTTATTTCTTCACTCAAAGCTTTATCACTCCATATGCAATTTTCGAAGTATTCACATGCTTGCGTTCAAATCCGAGTCTTGCAAATTCACCGCTAGCTTGATGCTCCTTTAGAACTACGCTTTTCCTTGCAACACGTTTTGCTTGCTCAATCACTTCATCCGACAATGCGTCCATATTTGCAATGCCGCGAAGCGGCTCCATCGAGCTGGATTCGTTAATCGGTTTCCGGAACATAGGGTCAAAATAAACGATATCTACACTATTGTCAGGCAATGCTTTTAAGTATTCCAAATGATTCATGCACTTCATGTCAATACGTCTCATTGCCTCATTCACATCAGGAAGGCTTGTTTCATAACCTGCTAGACCCTCTCGAACGATAGCGCATAAGATAGGCTCGCTCTCAATCGCGGTAACAGCTCCTTTAGGTCCAGAGGCATAAGAAAACACTAGAGAATCCGAAGCAAGACCTGCTGTGCAATCAATGATTTGATCCCCTTCCAAACATCCCGAAAGCTGGATAAGAGGATCTGTTTCACCGCGCCGCAGCCGTTTTACCCGCACATATGCCATGCTGGGGTGAAAATAAAGCGGCGTCTCTGATTGTCCGTCATAATAACGAACCTCTTCCTCGGTTACGACGATTAGCTGACTGTCATTGCTTAACGATAATAGTTTGTTAACCGTTAAGTTTCCGCGTGCTTTGAGCGAAGCGGCTAGCTCTTCAGAAAGCCGGCTTGCTTGCTCCAAAGCCCGTTCTGAAGGCTTCGCCGTCGTTGTAACAATCAAGACATCACCCGCTTGAACATTTTTTCAAGCTGATAGGTCGATAGATGCACAATGATTGGGCGGCCATGCGGACAAGTATAGGGCTGTTTGCAGTTTGCAAGTCTTGTCAAGAGTGTCTCGCCCTCCTCACGGTTCATACGATCATTTGCTTTAATGGAGGCTTTGCATGCGCACATAATGGCCGCCTTTTCCCTAAGCTTGCCGATATCAATCGTTTTTCGCTCGGAGATGAGCAGCTCTGCCATTTCCTCAAGCAAGGATTGCTCCTCGCCTTGAGGCATCCATTCCGGGTAGGAACGAACGAGAAACGTTTGAGGACCGAAGGACTCCAGCTCCACGCCTGCTTGCGCGAACATAGGAATAAGGTCCTTTAATTGCATCGCTTCTCCTGCTGTAAATTCAAGCGTCAACGGAACAAGCAATTGTTGGCTAGCTGCCTCAGGATTTCCGAATTTTTGAAAGAAATATTCATAATTGATCCGTTCATGCGCAGCATGCTGATCGATTAAATAAAGACCATCCTCCGATTGCGCTACGATGTAGGTGCCATGGTGCTGTCCAATCCAGTGAAGCTCAGGAAAGGATGGTTGATCCTCTACTGTTTCTTCTTCTGATGGCAGCTCGGCGATCATGGCTTGAACTACTGGCGCCTGCACCTCATCAAAAAGGTTCTCTTGCGGCACATCCGCCTGGTAAGCTCGAGCCTCAGCGAATTCAAGGGTCACAGCAGCTTCTTGAGCAGCATTTCGTAACGAATCAGTGTCTAAGGCTGTTTCAAGTGATTTTAGATTAGAACCCGAATCATTAGATGCTTGCTCCATATGCGCGGGAGCTTCACGGACGGTAAAGCTGTCAATAGGAAACGTTGGAGGAGGAGCATAAAGCTTTTCTGCCGCATTCCTAGGAACATATTCCCGATCAATAACCGGCGGCTTATAAGGCGTCGATGAAGTCTTATTTGTCGCTGTTGGTTGGTAAGGCTTAAACGATTCCGCCATGGGCTCAGGGCGATGGAAAGAAATCGCATCTTGAACGAACAATGGCTTTGAACGCTCCAGCTTATTGCTTGATTCTGGGCCCGGTATATGTCGCTGGCGACCTAACACCGCTTTAATCGCATCCTCTATCATTGTACGAAGCTCCGGTTCTTTACTGAACCTGACCTCCATTTTGGATGGATGAACGTTTACGTCGAGCAAGCTTGGATGCATTCCTATTTCTAATATCGCAAGCGGAAAACGATTGATCGGCAGCAGCGTATGATAAGCCTGCAGCAAAGACTGATTAATCGTATGACTGCGAATGTAACGTCCGTTAACGATTGCAGTAATCCCATTTCGATTCGCACGTGTGAGTTCCGGCTTCGAGATATAGCCGCTCAGCTCGTAATCTGAAGTTTCTGCTTCGATCTTGAGCATCACCTTCGCTGTATTTGAGCCATAAACGGCCGCAATAACCTGAAGTCGATCGCCAGTTCCGAGCGTACGAAGCAGTACATTCCCGTTGTGCTTGAACGTAAATGCAATGCCCGGATGAGCAAGCGCAATTCGGTTAATATAGTCGGAAATATGTCCTAGCTCCGTCTGAATTGCCTTCATATATTTAAGGCGCGCAGGTGTATTGTAAAATAAATCCCGCACGGTCATTTCCGTGCCCTGCGGCGCATTTGCTGGTTCATCAATGGTAACCTTGCCGCCCTCTATTACAATCCGGCGAGCAAGTCCTGTCGACGTTTCCGAAGAGGTGCACTGCAGCCTCGAAACAGCTGCGATACTCGGCAGCGCTTCTCCGCGAAAGCCAAGGCTCGCAATACGGAACAAGTCGCTTGCTGTAGAGATTTTGCTCGTCGCATGCCGCTGAAATGCGGTTACGATATCGGCTGCCTCTATGCCGTAGCCGTTGTCGATGACCTTTATAAGCGATAAGCCGCCTTCTTCAATCATTATATCGACCGTTGTACTGCCGGCGTCTACCGCATTCTCAACAAGCTCTTTGACGACTGAAGCAGGCCGCTCTACCACTTCTCCTGCGGCTATTTGGTTGGCTAGCTGCTCGTCCAATATATTAATTTTTGCCATGACGTTGCTGTTCCCCCTTTCACGAAACTAGTCATTTAATTTCGATTTCATATCGTTAAGCCACTGCATAGCTTGCATTGGCGTCAAATTAAACAAATCGAGCTTGCGCAATTGATCCGCCAGCTGCTCCGCTTTCGGATTCGCTTTCTTCCGCACGGGCTCTGCTTCCACAGCAGCTGCTGGCTCATCAAATATCGAAAGCTGTACCATTGCACTGGTTTCCTTTACTCGTTCATTGCGAGTGCTGGTATTGGAAAACACTGAAGAGTCCTCCGGTACTGGGTAAGTGAAACGATTGCTAGAAACAGCACTTTCAATGCCAGCTGTTGCTTTCGGAGTTTCGTCCGCTAGTGTCTCATCAAGCAGTTCATAAGCTCGTCCAATGATCGATTGCGGCAGTCCAGCAAGCTGTGCACAGTAAATTCCGTAACTAGTGCTTGCAGCACCTGGAATCAGCTTTCGCAGAAACGTTACATTATCGCCGCTTTCCTCAACCGCCATACGTGCGTTAGTCAAAGATGGCAAAGATTCCTCGAGATGCGCCAGCTCATGGAAATGCGTGGATACCAGTGCTTTGCATCCAATATGATGGTGGACGTATTCAATAACTGCTTGTGCGATTGCCATTCCTTCACCCGTTGAGGTGCCTCTTCCCAGCTCATCTATGATAACAAGGCTGTTCGCCGTTGCTTTCTCCGTCATTAGCTGGATATCCTTCATCTCAACCATGAAGGTGCTTTGCCCGCCGATAAGATCGTCAGCCGCTCCAATTCGTGTAAAAATGCGATCGATTAACGGAATAACCGCTGACTTAGCAGGAACAAAACAGCCCATCTGAGCCATGATGCAAATGAGTGCGACTTGGCGCATGTATGTGCTTTTACCAGCCATATTAGGCCCTGTGATCAGGAGCATCCACTGCTCGTCCTTATGGAGCGAAGTACCATTTGAAATAAATGGCGTACCATCCATCATCGCCTCTACGACTGGATGTTTTCCATCCTCTATGTGCAGATCATAATTCTCAGTCACGCGCGGACGTGAAAAACGACGTTCAGCGCTGACCGTTGCCAGCGATTGGTAAACATCAAGCTCAGCGATAATCGCAGCGGCCTTCTGCAGCCGATGAAGGTGTTGCGACAAATGATCACGCAGCTCGATGAAACGCTCATGCTCCAGATCGACCATTTTATCCTCTGCTTCGAGAATCAGCCGCTCTTTCTCTTTGAGCTCAGGAGTTACAAATCGCTCCGCATTTGCCAATGTTTGCTTGCGCTCATATCTGCCTTCAGGCAAGCTTGATAAATTTGCTTTTGAAACTTCTAAATAATAGCCAAAAATGCGGTTATAGCCGATTTTTAAGTTTTTAATGCCTGTTGCCTCGCGCTCTTGACGCTCGAGCTCAGCCAGCCATTTTTTGCCGTTCGTGCTTGCCTCGCGCAGCTGATCCAAATAGTCATCATAGCCAGCACGGATCAGTCCGCCTTCTCTAATGGTAACTGGAGGATCGTCGACTAACACGGTTTCAATCAGATCAGCTAAATCGGAGCAATTGTCCGTCCCATCCACAAGTGCTTTGAGGACCTCTGAGCCAGACTGTTCACACAAAGCAGTCAACTGCGGAATGCGGCGAAGCGAGCTGCGAAGTGCATTTAAGTCGCGCCCGTTTGCACTGCCAAAAGCTACTCTACCGACAAGCCGTTCAAGATCGTAAATAGGCTGAAGCTCTGAACGTATGTCATCTCTCAAAATTAAATTAAGGTATAAGGTCTCCACTGCATCCAAACGAGCTTCAACGGCAGCGCTGTTTAATAACGGTTTGTCGATCCAGCGGCGCAGAAGCCTCGCTCCCATTGACGTTTGTGTACGATCAAGCAGCCATAAAAGCGACCCCTTCTTGTTGCGATCGCGAACCGTTTCGGTTAGCTCCAAATTTCTACGTGTATAGTGATCCAAAATCATATATTGATTTGGTTCATAGCTCGTTATCGAACGCACATGTCCAAGTGAGCGTTTTTGTGTTTCGTCCAAATAACCCGTAAGTACACTTACCGCCAGCAGCCGTGCTCCAGTTATTTTGGATAGCTCCTGCTCTCCGAACTGCTCAGCAAGCTTCTCCGCATCCATTGGCTCGCGGGCGGTTAACAGCAGCTGCTTATTCCACACGGCTGCAGACTGAACACGATCAAGCAATTCTTTGTCCCCGACCAGCTCCGATGGCTGATAAACATTTATTTCATCAATCAGCGCTTCGACATGCTCTTGGAATGAGGTTACATAAAGCTCACCTGTCGATAAATCGCAAGCCGAAAGCCCGAACAAGCCTTGGGAGCGAACGATTGCAGCAATAAAGTTGTTCGTATTTCCGTCAAGCGCCTTCGATTCCATAACGGTACCGGGTGTAATAATTCGAACAATTTCGCGGCGGACAACACCTTTTGCCACTGCCGGATCTTCGACCTGCTCGCAAATAGCTACCTTGTAGCCTTTGTCCACTAGTCTGCTAATATAATTTTCAGCGGAATGATAGGGTACACCGCACATCGGTATTTTTTGCTCGCCGCCGCCCTCTCGGCCTGTCAGCGTAATTTCCAGCTCGCGCGAAGCGGCTATTGCATCATCAAAAAACATTTCATAAAAATCGCCTAATCGAAAAAATAAAAAAGCATCTTTTGCCTCTTCTTTTATAGCTAGGTATTGCAAAATCATTGGAGTATATCCAGCCATTCCGATCCTCCTCAAAAACGTAGGCAGCATGCTGCTCCGTATATGTTCAAATAATTAATATCGTTAATTACATGCGTGCGATAATATAATCCTTTTGCGCCCATGCAGTAAACAGTAGATATTCATTATAACAAGCGGAACAGATGTGCGCCATAAGTGAAACGGGTTGTGGGTGGTTTTGTTTGTTTTGTGGGAGGTGGTTTGGAGGAGGGTACGGGGTTTGTGGGGTTTGTGGGGTTTGTGGGTTTGTGAGGTTTGTGGGTTTGTGAGGTTTGTGAGGTTTGTGGGGTTTGTAGGGTTTGTGGAGTTAACTGCAGGGAGTTATTTAAATGAGGGGCTTCATGGAAGCGGTGTTTGCTGATGGTTACCAGTAGCATTGCTTATGTTAGCTGGCTTCGGTGMGGAATGCTAAAAATTTGTGACTGTGTGGAGATGAGGTAACTTGTGAAATGGGAGAAAGGAGTAGGTTTAACGGACACTAGATACGTTATTATGCTCATTTTGCCTGTTTACGCAGCACTAACGGACATTCAATCCCTTATTTGGCTCCTCGAGCTAGTTTTAGCTCCCTTTTGCGCAAATAGCKGAATRTATGTCCGTTAGATTCAAATATGTGCTTGATTATCGAAAATAGCGGAACATATGTCCGTTAGGAGGTGTGTGGTGACTTTTGCGATTAGCTAACGGACATCAGGTACGCTATTATTCTCATTTTAGCTGTTTACCCATTACTAACGGACATAGAATCCCTTATTTGGCTTTTCGAGCTAGTTTTTAGCTCTCTTTTGCGCAAATAGCKGAATGTATGTCCGTTAGATTCAAATATGTGCTTGATTATCGAAAATAGCGGAWCRTATGTCCGTTAGGWGGTGTGYGGTGACTTTTGCGATGAGCTAACGGACATCAGATACGCTATTATGCCCATTTTGGCTGTTTACGCATCACTAACGGACATAGAATCCCTTATTTGGCTCCATTAGTCCGTTTTTAGCTCACTTTTGCTCAAATAGCGGAATATATGTCCGTAAGATTCAAATTTGTGTCCGATTCTCCAAAATAGCGGAACGTATGTCCGTTAGGTAAAAATCAATGTTATCGCAAGCCGATACACTCTCCATACTCTGTTCAATATGGAGCTCATCTCCCCTTTCGCACCTCTCTTCTTGCAGCAACAGTAAATAACACATAATAAAATACAAGTGCAGCGTGTACCGACGAGTTAATTAACAAACTCAGAAGCAACAACTTAAACTAAAAGCGGCTTACATATGCCATTTCAAAACGCCTATCTTCTCAATGGCAGTCTCCATTTGACACGTATATCTGTGCTTTCATCCCAGGTCTTGCCTTTTCTTGCGGCATCAAACAATGGCTCGATGTATGGTGCGAGCTCAGAGTAGCTTGCTGTGGCCGAGAGTGCTGAAGCGAGGCCATCCAAGCAGAACGCTAGTTCTGCGCGGTCGCCGGAATAATATGCTGCTACATAACGCTCCTGGAGGGACGGCATGTAGGATAGATTTTGTTCTTCGCGGGCGCATATAAGCGCGAGCGCGAAGGAGGCTTTGGCTGCCGCAGGCGATACAAGCCAGCTCGGTAGCGTGCGGTATTCGAACCCGCCATGCGGCTGCAGACGGAAGTCTCCAAGGGTTCCATACCTTGGACGGCGAGCCCGCCCTGCGGGGTCCTCAACTAGCGCGAGCGGGAATGCCGCGTAGCTGTCCAGCAAGCGGAGCAAGCGACTCGTCAGCGGCGCTCCGCTAAGATGAATGTGCCCGCCGAGCGCAAGCCCCGGCACGGGCATAGCTCCAGCGGCCCAGCGCAGCGCCGGGTCGCTGATGCGATCGGCGGCGCGCAGCAGCAGCCGCCGCACATTCGCGGCAAGCGCGGCCGGGCTATCGGCCGGCTCGGGCCGCAGCTCGGCGACGGGATACAGCAGCCGTCGCCCTACGAGCAAGGCGTCGGCACCGGCTGCCCCGCCGACGCCAGCTCCAAAAAAACGTGACGCCGACGCGATCTTCCCCGCTGGCGTCACAAGAACAAACTCCGGATCGGCGCCAATAAGCAGCTGCCGATCCACAGTCTCCGCTCTCGCCGCGGCATGCCACGCGGCGAATCGCCTAAACGAAGCGGCCTCAAGCCTCGTGTCCCTCAGCTTCGGCCAAGCATCACGGACGGCTGTGCGCCCGTCCCCGCCAAGCCACACCTCGGCCTCGCCAATATCGAGGCCAAGTGCATAGAGTGCCGCTACAGCGGTACGCGCCACTCTTCGCAGCGCTGGATCATCAGGCCAACCGCCGCTGATTGGCAGCAAAGACTTATACGGCATCACTTTCCCCGATGCATCAATTCGCAGCATTTCGACGGGCTCCAAATGGACGACGCTGATACGGTACAATCGTTCGCTCTGAATCGCAGGACCGCCGCACAAGCCAGCTCGGCGCCAAATGCGCTGTTTCTCCGAATCAAGCAGATTTGTGGCAATGTGACCGTTGACATTAAGAATCCACATCCCTGTGAAACGGCTGCTATCGATTGTGCGGGCGTCTGACCATGCGAGCACAGCATCCCCTGCTCTCGCTGCTGACCAGTGCTCGGCATGCAGCGGCTGCCCATTGCGCTCGCCTGAGGTATGCTGCTCATTGGCATCGTATGTAATTTTCTCCAGCCGATCGTAGCTGCCCCGCCATATCCACGTCGAAGCCATTGCTTTCCCGCCTTTAAACAAGGGATGTATACATCAATTTTCGTTTTTTTTATAATTTCAAAAAAAAAGAGGGCTTTCGCCCTCGAATTTGCCGCTCGCGCAGCATATGATACCTTGACAGCAAAGCTTCCCGGCTTGCTTACAACTCATCGTCCAGCAGATCTGGATCCAAATCCTCATAATCATTATCGCCGAGGCTGAATTCCAAATCCTTGCCGTCCAGGTCGTCGCAACCGCCTGGAAGAACCGCTACGCAAACCTTAGTCTCGGCGACTAGCTCTACCGAAAACTCACGCTCTACACGAATCACGACGCCTGAACCGTTCGAAGAAATATTCGCTTCGATACAGTTTGGCTCCTGAACTACCTCGGCTGACACTTCCACTGTAGAAGGCCGATGTTTCGGGTCTACATAGGATAGATTGACATGCTCGACGTAATGCACGGATTCCTTAGCTACGTCTGTTTGCGAGTTTTTGCTGTACGAATACCAAATGTTGATATCGTAAGTACCAATTACCTCAATGCCGTCGCCCGAACGAACCGCTTCATACTGATGGTTGATGATCCATGCTCCCAGAATACTGGTTGGATTATGAGGCGGCGTTACGGTATGGGTTACAGTGGAAAACTTACGACCTTTGCCGCAGACAGCTTTCGTAATTATTTCTCTGTATTGTAGCTGTTTATCTGCAATAGTCATTGATTTAACCTCCTCCATACAATCATTCATTTAAAGTGTATGCAGGACATTCGTCTAGGGTGACTGTTTATTTTCTCGAAATATAAGATTATATAAGTTTTATACTTATAGCGATCCATATAGATCACTGCGGAACGGATGCTAGAGCCGCCTGACGTCGGAAATAGCCGTTACGCTTGAAATATAAGAATACATAAGTGCCACACTTATAACGATGCTTATATTTCTCAGCTAAACGTATGCTGTGCCGAAATGGCTTGCAGAACTGCTTGCGATTGATATGCATGCGATTATAGCTTTTATCTCTACAATCACGCTCGCATATGTGCGCAAAACGAAAGTTAGGTTTGCCAATGTCGCCACAGCCGTTTACGATAGAAATTCAAGCGGCTATAGTTTAAAACCTATAAGCCACTCGTATTTCAACGTGATACGATAGCTATGTCTACGAATGCCGCCACAGCCGCATACGCCAGAAATTCATGCAATTACTTATTACGCCATAATCACATTTGAATTTCTAGGCGGTACAATAGCTATGTCTACGAATGTCGCCACAGCTATTTACGCTTGCCTCGCAACGAATTTTTCCCTTTACATTCTATGGTCGAAGTTCGGACGTCATGACTTTTCTTTTTTTTAATCGCTTCGCGATACCTAAATACCGTTCAAGTTCCCTTAAAAGCATGAGCAGCGAAGCGCGAACCTCGAACTCATCTCTTGTTTTTGGCAGCTCCATCGCTTGAAATAATCGAGACAGCTCTAGCAGCCGCTCTCCAACGCTGCCTTTATAAACATCTGATTTCACATCGCTAGACAGCTGATCAAACAAATCTGCGATCATAATCGCTTGAGGAAACTTTTCATATACGAAAGCAAGCTTAACCATCATTTGCTGGATGGATTCGAGCTGCTGACGTCTCATTTCAAAATAAGTGGACCAATATTGCTCTTGGCCCCAAAGCCGATTTTCGCGATTGCGAACGGAGCGCTGGGCTCCTTCCTCAATCGCGTTATAGGCTTCCAAAATTTCGCCGCCATTCCATATATGCGATGGATCTCGCAGCGTCAGCGACATTTCTTGAAAGATGACGGCAAAGTTTTGCTCAATTGAAGAACGAAAGAAGCTAAGTTGATGCTCATCCTTAGGCATATAAATGATGTTCACGATGGTTGCCCATCCCAAACCTGCAAATAAGAGCATAATTTCGTTTCCAATAATGTCTGTTGTCACCTCTGCCCGATTGAAAAGGTGGAATACGATAACCGAGCTTGTAACGATGCCATCCTTTAATTGGAAGCGTGACAATATTGGAAAAGTAATGAGAATGAATATAGCAACTGCCCAAATGTGAAAACCAAATACAGTAAAGATAAGCGAAGCAAAAAAAAGTCCGAGCACAGAAGCGATAAATCGCACAAATGCGCTCTTAATCCCCTTCATCCTCGTCACTTCAACACCAAGTATGGCAAGAATCCCGGCGCCAAGCGGCGGCTCCAATCCGAGATAGACAGCGGTATAAATGGCTGCAATGGCGGCTAACGCCGTTTTGATAATACGAATGCCCATGAAATAACCTCACGTTAAGTAGGATTTATTTCTACATCCTACCGCTCGCGCCAACCCTCAGTCAACTTTCTCTCCAGCATTGCAACTAACTGATACATAACCGTAGCAACAACAGCAATCACAATCAAGCTCGAAAGCACTAATGTGAAATTGAAAACTTGGAAGCCATATATTATTAAATAACCTAAACCTAGCTTGGCGACGAGAAACTCACCCACGATGACGCCGATCCACGCTAGCCCGACATTAACTTTCAACGTTGAAATAATGACAGGAAAGGAACCCGGCAAAATTACAAGCTTAAACAATTGCAGTCTAGAAGCACCAAACAGCCTTACGACTTTAATATAACCGGTGTCAATCTCACGAAATCGATTATAAATGTTCAAAATCGTTATAATGACAGTGATCGATAGCGTAATAGCAACGATCGACATAAAGCCTGGTCCAAGTCCAACGATAAAAATAGGTCCAAGCGCCACTTTTGGCATACTATTGAGGACGACCAAATAAGGATCGAATACACGAGATAGAAATGGGAACCACCATAGCAAAGCGGCAATCGCAGTGCCTAAAATCGTACCAAGCAAGAAACCTACGACGGTTTCTGTCACGGTCATGCCAACATGGGGCCATATGGAGCCGTCCGCCATCGTCTTCCAAAGCTGTAGAAACATCTTGGAGGGATAGCTGAACAGCAAGGGATCAATCCAATTTTTGCGCCCAGCAGCTTCCCATAGACCGATAAACAGGAGCAGTAGCACAAACTGTGTTGTGATGACCGCAGCTGTAATACGCCGTTTGTGTTCCTTGAACCGATTGTGCAGCTCGCCCATCCAAGTTAGGCGATCCTCTTGAATACCCGATACAGCAGCTTTACCTGTTTTGTCGTTATTCAATATATCCCGCCCGCTTCGTATATCCACCATTTCCACCCCCTTCCATGTCGTCCTCATCAAGCTCCTCCCATAAGCGATCAAACAATAGTTGAAAGTCTGGGAGCTTGCGAGCCGCCATCGGGGTTGCTTGACGAATCTCTTCCGGTATTTCCACTTCACATCGAATATGTCCGGGGTTTCTGCCTAGCACGATAACACGGTCACTCATTGCAGCAGCTTCTGCCAGATCATGTGTGACAAGAACCGCTGTTTTGCCAAGTCTCTTCAATGTCTGATGAACCAAGTCCTCGAGTTGGAGTTTGATATGCAAATCAAGTGCTGAGAAAGGCTCATCGAGCAGAAGCACTTCCGGCTCTGTAGCTAAAGTTCTTGCAAGTGCGACTCGCTGCCTCATTCCGCCTGATAGCTCATGAGGATATTTGCGCCCGGATTCCGGCAGTCCAAGCTCAACTAACAGCTCATCTACCGCTTGAAGCGCCTTTTCTGATTTGCGTCCGCTTATTTCAAGTCCAATTGCGGCATTTTCTTTGATAGAACGCCATGGAAATAAATAATCTTGCTGCAGCATGTAGCCTACCTTGGGCGAAGGTCCCACAACCCGCTCACCATTTAGCAGTACTTGCCCCTTAGTCGGTGGAAACAAGCCGGCTAACAGACTAAGCACCGTCGTCTTGCCGCAGCCGCTAGGACCAACCAAGCTGATAAACTCCCCGCGGTTAACCGTCAGCTCAATTTCTTCGACCGCGAGGGAGGCTCCTTTTTCATTCACATATACATGTGATAATTGCTGCAGCTCAAGCACGGGTACATCCATCATGCCTAAGCCTCCATTTCATGCCGGCAGTTATTTCACTGCTTCAATTGCTTTTTCGGCAAAGCTAGTATCTACAATTTCACTATGCTCGGTACGCTTCTGAAGTTCTCCTGCGCTCGTAATAACGTCAAGAAGGTTGTTCCATTCCCCTTCATCAATGATTGGATCTGTCGCAAACGAGCCTTGTTTTTTGTAACGGTCAATGGAGCTGATAAGAATATCGCGATCCACATTTTCAAAATATGGCAGCACAACATCGGCAATTGCTTCTGCATTGTTGTCTTTAACCCAAAGCTGCGCTTTATGAACAGCGTTCGTGAACGATTGAATAGCTTTTTTGTTTTTGTTGATATAGCTTTTCTTAGCCATAAACACCGTGTAAGGAAGGTGACCGCTTTCCTCACCAAATGATGCTACCACATGCCCCTTGCCTTCCTTCTCAAAAATCGAAGCTGTCGGTTCAAATAGCTGGACATAATCGCCAGTACCCGATGCGAAGGCTGCAGGTATGTTTGCAAAATCAACGTTTTGAATCAGCTCCAAATCCGCTTTCGGATCGATGCCAAGCTTCTTTAACGCAAACTCGCCGGCCATCTGCGGCATTCCGCCTTTTCTTTGGCCAAGGAATACTTTGCCTTTTAAATTGTTCCAATCGAAGTTTGCATCAGCCTCTCTAGCTACAAGGAAAGTACCATCGGTTTGAGTCAATTGGGCAAAGTTAATGATCGGATCATCCGTCCCCTGCTGATACACATAAATGGAAGTTTCCGATCCCACCAATGCAACGTCGATCGCATTCGAGAGCAATGCCGTCATTGTTTTGTCACCGCCCGGTGTAGTCGTTAATTCCACATCGAGCCCTTCCTCTTTAAAGAAGCCTTTCGCGACAGCTACGTATTCTGGTGCATAAAATAATGAGCGCGTTACTTCGCCGATACGAATCTTCACATTGCCTGAATCGCCTTTCCCGCATCCAGCCAGTACACTTGTCATGACTAGCACTGCGGCGAGCAGCATCGTCAATACCATTCGTTTTTTCATTTTTGAGTCCCTTCTGCAACTATGCGTTTAATAAATGTACTTCAGCCTATGCGCTTTAGCGAAGGGCGGTGAATACATGCACAAAAAGAAGGCTACCCATTATCGTCATTGGACGATTGGACAGCCTTCTCATCTTGTTAGTAAATTTAGCTGCTTATTACAGCTTGTAGATGTCTGTATATTTTTTCGTTAAATAAGCAACCAAATGCTGTGGATCAAGCGGCTTGCCAGTTACGCTCTGGATAAGCTCAGATGGTGTTCTCAGCTTGCCGTATTTGTAAATGCGCTCGCTAAGCCATTGCTTAATCGGCAGTAAATCCCCTTTTTCTACACTGCCCCAGAAACCTTGCAGATCACGCTCCATCGTATCTGCGATTTGTGCCGCATACATATTGCCAAGTGAATAGGAAGGGAAATAACCAAAAGCTCCACCTGACCAGTGAACATCTTGGAGAACGCCTTCTGAATCATTTTGCGGAGTCACGCCTAAATACTCTTTGTATTTTTCATTCCAGATAGCTGGAAGATCTGCGGCTTTCGCGCCGCCATTAAATATAAGCTTTTCGATCTCATAGCGGATAATGATATGCAGATTATAAGTCAACTCATCTGCTTCTATTCTAACTAGCGATGGCTGCACAACATTATTCCCGCGATAAAATTGATCAACGCTTACATCAAGCTGACCAGGAAAACGTTGTTGAAGCTCGCCGAAATAACGATTCCAGAACGGTCTGCTGCGGCCAATGACATTTTCCCAGAAGCGGGATTGCGATTCGTGAATACCCATGGAAGTTCCGGTGCAAAGCGTTGTGCCGATAAGCTCTTCCATAATATTTTGCTCATAAAGCGCATGACCGCCTTCATGAATTGTTCCGAACAATGCGCTTGTTACATCGTCCTCCAAATATCTTGTCGTAATTCGAACATCGCCGGGATTAAGTCCTGTAGCGAATGGATGAGCGCTCTCATCGAGCCTGCCTGCTTCAAAGTTGTAGCCCATTTGCTCCAATATGTATAGACTAAACGCTTTTTGAGACGATTTATCATAGTTTTGCTTCAGAAATGAAGTATCTGGCTGATGCGGCGAGTTTGCGATCGCTGCTGCTAGCGGTACGAGCTGCTCGCGTAAACCGCCAAACACTCGGTCAAGTTCAGCAACGGTCATGCCCGGTTCATATTGATCAAGAAGCGTATCATAACGAGTCTCTTTCGGTCCCCAAAGGTCAATAAATTGATTTGTATAGGAAATGACCTTCTCCAAATAGGGCTGGAAGCTTGCATAATCATTATTTTCCTTCGCTTCTTCCCATTTGCTTTCGGATTGCGAGGATAACACCACATGTTCTTGATAGAGCTTCGGTGGTATTTTGATGCTGCGATCGTACTCCTTGCGAGTTTCCGCAACTAAACGCTGATCAATTTCACTGAGCTCTGAGTATACAGAACGATCCTCCAGTGTGGACAGATTTTCTCCTAGTTCAGGTGATGTTGCCAGCTTAAAATGGTCGCCGGATAACACGCCAATGACCTCTGAGCGATTATCCATTCCTTTGCGCGGAGCGCCTGTGCGCAAATCCCAATATAGAACTCCGAGTGCTTCCTCATAGCTCGAAATTTTGCGAATGGTTTCTCTGAAATTTTGCAGAGCTTCCGTATGTTTTGTAGACATCATTGTTCCACCTTCCTGCTTCGTTTTTACATTGATTATGATTCATGGGATCTTTACTTGATCTTACTTATTCCAATCCTTATAATCATCTTAAACCTGCAAGACATCCAGTGCAAGAGATAGAAAGAGAGGAAACCATATGCATATCATTTTTTCCAAAGCAGCTACTGATCGGTTAACTCCTTATTTAAAAGAGGGGAAAAACCAATTAAAACTGCTTCATGATACAGAAGGATGCGGTTGTGTCGTTAGCGGCGTTCCTGCCCTTCAGTTGATTAGTGAGCCCACGGTGGACGACAAACTCGCACAAGGCGATCCTTTGCCCTTCTATTATGAACCTCGCCATGAAATATATTATGAACCCCAGCTGCGTGTTGATTACAATGAGGAACGAAGCAGCTTTAGCCTCAAGAGCGACAGCCAAATTTATACGGTAAACCTTCGTTTTCTAAGCGGAGGAGAAGCATGAACAAAATTGATGAAATTTTAAATTACAATAAAGAATTTGTTGAGAACCGGAAATACGAGAAATATTCCACGAGCAAATATCCAAACAAAAGAATGGTCATCGTTACTTGTATGGATACAAGGCTGACAGAAATGCTGCCCAAAGCTATGAATCTTAAAAATGGCGATGCCAAAATTATTAAAAACGCTGGTGCTATCGTAACACAGCCTTTTGGCAATATTATGCGTAGTGTCCTTGTCGCCTTATATGAGCTGCAAGCCGACGAAGTATTTGTCATCGGGCATAGCAATTGCGGGATGACTGGTCTCAACCCTGAACTCATCATTCAGCATATGGAAGAGCGAGGCGTCTCCAATGAGACGATTACAACCTTGAAGCATTCAGGTCTTAATCTGATGCGCTGGCTGACTGGCTTCGACAACGTCAGAGACAGTGTTCTAAACAGTGTAAGCATCATCCGCAATCACCCCCTGCTGCCTGCTAATATTTTAGTTCATGGATTGATTATTGATTCAGAAACTGGTGAACTAGAGCTTGTAGACGCTGCAACATCTCAATTGTAAACAAAAAAACGGGAACACAGCGGTTATTCAATCATACCGCTACGTTCCCGTTTTTTTGCTTCATAAGCTGCAACTCTAGCTTCTATCACATCGGATCTGTCTCTCTTTGAATGCCTGTGAATGATTGCATCATCATCTAATGGGCTCGTAGCTCCCCAAATCAATCCTCTTTGGTCACACATTTGCTTACACAATAAAACGACGTCTTCGTTTACAATTTGCAAATTAATATCTGTATAGGGAGTTTCGTCCTCCGCCTGCAAATAAGCTAATCTTGCACTTAATTGCATCTGCAAGCTGTTCTTACCTAAACCAAGCTCATCAAGCGGGGCTGCAGACAGTCTGCGATCTGCTTGTGTTAGCATCTTGACTGCGCCGCGAACATTGCCTCTGCGCTCGTGATAGAGGCCAACAGCCAGTTGAATAAGTCCAACCCAAGTATCTGCAAATCGATCACCGGGATTCTCTTTCCAGTACTCCTCCAGAAGCTCGTGACATTCGAAATAATCTCTGGATGCATGGAACTCCACTAAATAAGCAATATACGCTTTCGGAAAAGAAATCATAAAAACCTCCATATTACTTGTTCCAATCGAATTCATCGTTTCATTAATAATAAAAATATTAGCATATGTCGCTTATACTTTCATACATTTAAACCAATCCTATAGAAATAAATGAAACCAACATGTCTATTAGCCGTATATTATCTATGTTTGTAAAGAATGTATTAAAGATATCAGGAGGAGAAAACACAGATGAAAAAGGGATTCATGGTCATGCTGGCACTCACACTATTCATCACACTAGGTTTCGGACAGTATGCCGATGCAAAACCACGAGGCGGAATGAAATCTCCGAAACAAAGTGTTACGCAAAACCCTAAGAAATCGGATAACGTTAATCAATCGAATCCAGGCAAGAAAGCTGGAGCAACTACTGGCGCTACAAAACCTGGATTTTTTAGCGGCGGCGGCTTGATGAAAGGCCTTATGATTGGCGGTTTGGCAGGCTTGATGTTCGGCGGTTTGTTCGCGGGCATGGGCGCATTCGGTAATATTCTAGGTCTAATGATTAATTTAATGGCTATTTTCGCCATCATCATGCTAATACGTGTAGCATTCGTATATCTGCGCAGCAAGCGTAACCCGCCAGATCAACGGAGACCCTACTAATCGTGCGCATCTATACAGATGAGATTATAAACGCTATCTGCCTTCATATGTCTGAACGACGGGGAGTTAACCCTACCGATGTGGAAGTGCAGCTCTCATGGGAAGAAGAGTATGGGTATACGGCCGAGGTTTGGGTGAAGGGCCGCAGCCAGTACATCATTGAAGCGAATATCCTCGAGGCTATCGAGCAATATATGTTCACACAATATAATCGGCGCGTTTTCCGCTCCAACATTACGCTCGATGCGGATGAAGAATTTTGGGCAGACATTTCCGATTAGCATAAAAGAAGCATCCAATAGCTTGCATTATCTTATGGATAAGCAGTTAACGGATGCTTTTTTTTGTGCCAAAAAATGCTCTACCAATAATTACTAGAGAAATATTAATAGATTTCCAGCAACATCCTCGTCCTCCCTGCGTCTAATCATTAGACTAGAGAGGAGTGTATATGACAAATCTATGAGAAAAAAAATGAGTACAGCGCTGCTTTTGCTTTTCTTTTGCCAAACAATCATGACAGCAACGGCAGGCATTGCAGATGCTGCAGCAAATCAAATGACAAAATTCCGTGTTTATCAAAATGACCAAATGCTCCGTGAGTTCACTACGGAGGGCCAAGCGATTTCCTATGCCGGGAAATTCGGTTACAGTCATGTCGAGAAAATTGCCGATCGTGCTTGGGTATGGGATAACTTCCCTCGTTACAAGGTTTATCAGAACGGTCAAACTCTCCCGAAATGGGAGTTTAGCACTTACAATCAAGCATTATCTGTTGCTAAAAACCTAACTAACGTACATATCCGTGATCTTGAAAACATTGGCTGGAGTTATCAATCCTACGCCAAGTTCAAGCTTTATCAAGGCGAATACACTCGTGACAATTGGTCCTTCCTTACACTTGCTGCCGCTAAGCAGGAAGCCAAAAAATGGGGAAATGCCCATGTAAACGACTTAACAACGAACAAATGGGTTTGGGGAAACCAGACAGCTGCACAAACTAAAGCACAGCGCGCAGCTGCACCCGTCTATCAGATTACTGTGGATGGGGCACCTGTAGAAGAGTTACCGCTTTACTCCTACCTTCTCGATGCTATGAATGCCTCATACTCCATTTCTGGCAGTCAGGTATTAAATACATCAACGAGTAAGATCGTTCATTCGAATGTACCTGCTTATTTAGTAAAACAAAATGGTGCTGTGGTCGGCTCTTCTATTAGCTTAGATGGGGCTGTACAGCTTGCGAAAAAAACACCAAATGCAGAAGTTACCTTTAATGAGAAAGTATACTGGTCCGGTATTCCTTATTTAGCCGTTTATCAAGGCGACAAGAAATTAAGAGCCTTCAATACAAAGACCGGTGCAATTGCGTATGCGAAGGGTTTTGCGAACAGCACTGTTCAAACGAGCGAAGGCCGTAAAATTTTCAGCAATACCAAAAGCCTAGTTTATATGGGATGGAATGGCAGCGCTACAAGCGCAACGATTATCAGCCATGTCGCTAATACGCAAGGATTGTCGATTGACTCCCCTACTTGGTTTGAGCTCTCCGCTGCGGATGGCTCAATGATCGACACTTCAGATCAAGTAGTCGTAGACACATTCAAAGAACAAGGAATTAAAGTAATGCCGCTCGTTCACAATCAATTTAACAAAAAAATGACGACGGAATTTTTAAAGAACAACACCGCCCAGCAAGCTTTCATTAAGACGCTTGTAGCGAAGCTTACTCAACTCGGTGTTGCAGGCATCAATCTTGATTTCGAAGAGGTCGCTGGAACGGATCGGGCTGCCTATACCGCCTTTGTTACAGCACTTGCTAAAGCCGTGCATGACAAAGGTATGCAAATATCTATCGATTTGCCACGCGGCAGCTTAAGCTGGAATGATAGAACCGCTTACGACCATACCGCTCTATCGGCAGTCGTCGATACGATTATCATTATGGCTTATGATGAGCATTGGAAAGGAAGCGAGGTGCCTGGTTCCGTTGCTGGCCTCAACTGGGTTGAAGAAGGCGTTAAGCAATTTTTGAGCTATGGCATTCCGCGTAACAAGCTCATGCTAGGCATTCCTTTTTACGTACGAGAATGGAAGCTTGACAGCACGAATAAGCTAGTCAGCAACCGCGCCATATTTATGAAGGAAATACCTAAGCTTATTGCAGATACGAACGCTCAAGGTGAGATGGACCCGGAATCTGGACAGATGAAATATAAGTATACCAAAGACGGCTTCACCTATTTATTCTGGGCTGAAACCGAAAACACGGTCAAAGCTCGTATCGATATAGCCAAAACTTACGATTTGGCTGGCGTTGCAGCTTGGCGCCTCGGTTATGAAAGCTCTGATTTGTGGACGATGATGCTTCGCAATAAATAACATGAATAGCCCCATTCTCCTATGGAGAATGGGGCTATTCTTCATTTATAGACTTATTTCAATTGATCTACGGCTGGGAATTTCAGCAATACCTTCGTCCCCTTTCCGAGCTCGCTTTGAAAAGCAATTTTACCCTTTAATGCTTCGACAATCCGAAAGGTTACCAAAATGCCTAAGCCTGTCCCCGTTTCCTTTGTCGTAAAAAAAACGGTACCTAATTGCTCCAATTCCTCTCTGGATATGCCCTTTCCAGTATCAATAATTTCTATACAAATTTCTTCTTTGTAATAATAGGCATTGACAGTCACTTCACCTTTATCTGGGATCGCTTCTACCCCATTTTTAATTAGATTTAATATCACCTGAGTCAGCTTCGGTTTGTCTGCCCTTATATAAAGATCCGTTTGATTACAGTTTAAGTGGATTTGCACATTTTGAATTAACCCATAAGAATTCATAATTTCCAATGTATGTACCAGAAATTCAGAAATCTCGATTACTTCCAGCTGATCTGCTTGCGGCTTAGCAAGATTCAAATAATCAGAAATAATATACTCTGCTCTATCCAATTCAGCTAAAGCAATATTCAAGTAATCCTTTTTTTTGTCATCGACAGATTCCTTCAACAGCTGTAAAAATCCTTTCACTACCGTCAGAGGATTTCGCACCTCGTGAGCTACGGAAGCAGCAATTTGACTTACGATCTTCAATTTTTCACTACGCTCCAGCTCATTTTTCAAATATGCCGTTTCGATAAAATGCTCTTTCAGTAATATAGAGACACCCATTCCAATAAATGATGCTGCAGCTAAAATCGAAATGATAAAAATACAGTCTGAATGAATCTCGTTTGTGTAGGAGTTAATCTCTAGATAAACAAAAAAAGATAAAATGAACACAATAACGGAATAAATCGATAAGTTCATACAAATCAGCATACGTCTGGTAGCTTGTTTTTTACGCAACGACTTTAAAAAAAAGAAACACGGCCCCACACTTAGCAACAATGTTGCTGTAGAAAGGAAGACATCATCTCCTCCCATACACAAGCAGTATAAGATGGCAGCAGCAAGGGCAATAATGCCAGGTACAACATACTCATAGCCATAAATGATCAGAACAATTAAAGGAATGCTTCTTAAATCGCCATGAAAGTTGCCCATCACATAAATAGGATAAGCCATACAAAGGATAGAGGATGCTCCAAACACAAATCCATTTAGAACTTGATAAGAAATTCTATTAATTAATTTATTTCGAGAATAAAAAAATTGTTGGATAAAGATCGGAAAACATATGATAATTAGATGAATTAATAATTGATTTATCATATCTAGATATCAATTCCCTCTCCTTTTTGCTATTTTTTCTTCATTCTTTCGAACGATCTTGTCCCCTGTATAATATCATAAAAAATAGAAAATAATCATGAAATTTTTGGAAGATATCAGTAAAAATGAAAAACCCATGTCATAAGACATGAGCTAGTTTAAGATATTGGGAACCTAAGCTTACGTTCTCTGCTTTTCCGCTCTGTTTTTGCTGCCATGAAAAGAAACTATATATTCCTTAGAATGTTATATATTTATTTTTGAGTACGAAGTACTTCTACACAGACTCGATGAAGTTCACTATTGCCGTTACTTACCTTCCTCTTTCCTAACGTTTACATTTCAGCCCTCAAATGAGCCCATTTCCGGCGCTATCGTCAGCTTATTACGAAGTACAAAGAGCAGTACGCTAGCGATGACCAAAGCCATAAAATCAGCGATGACAATGGACCAAATAACACCATGAAACTGCATATAATGATTCATCACAAACAGAGTTGGAATAAAAATAACTCCCTGGGCAACCGCCATAACAAGAGCTGCCTTTCCTTGTGCTGTAGCTTGAAAAATACCAGTAATTAAAAGCGTAAAACCTGTCATAAACAAGGATAGAAAAACTACTTTCAAAATATAACTCCCTGTTGCAATCAGCTCTTGATCGATCGTGAACAGACCTATTAGATGATTCGAGATGAAGAATACAATAGTACCGCATAAGACAGCAATCGAAATGACAGCAGCAGCAGTAAACTGGATGACTTCTTTCATACGTTTCTTATTTGCTGTAAAACAATAGGCTATCAAAGGAATCACTCCTTCACATAAGCCCATTATAATAAATTCAGGAAATTGCATAAGCCGAGAAGATGTTCCAAAGGCCGCAACAGAGGTATCTCCATAAATGGCGAGAAAATGATTAAAAAACAATGCCGTCGTTCCCATAAAAACGCTGAGTAAAAAAACAGGAACACCAACACTTAAAATATTTCGAATCATAGTTATCGTTACTCGACAAGCCTTCAAGGAAAGCGTTAAAAATGGGCTTTTACGATGAATATATTGGCCATAATAAACTACAGACGCAAGGTTTGCGAGCATAGTAGCGACAGCAATTCCTTTCATCCCCCAGTCGAATACAAAAATAAAAAGAGCATCCAAAACAATATTCAAAATCACACTTAATATCATGCCATACATCGATACTTTGGCTGCTCCTTCAGATCTAACAGTCTGTTCCAGCGCAAAATTTGCGATTACAGCCGGAGCTCCAATAAGCATTATGGTCACATAGTCTTTCGTATGGAGAAACGATATGGAGCTCGCTCCTAATCCATAAACGATTGAACTTATGAACGGAATACTAACCAAACAAATGACAATTCCTAAAAGAATCGAACTATAAAATGAAAAAGAAGAAACTTGTTTCACGCTTATATATTCTTTTTCCCCTAAGAGCCGCGATATATAGGTTCCCCCACCGACGCCAATTAGATTCCCAAATGCCATCAGAATAGCAAAGACGGGCAAGGTGAGCGTGATCGCCGTTAACATTTCTGAGTTATGAAGGAAACCAATAAAGTACGCATTAATTATTGAATAAATAACACTAGCAGACATCCCTAACATCATGGGTATGCTAAAATGAGCAATTGCTTTGGGTATTGGGGCTTTTTCAAAATAATAAATACTTTCGTTCGATTCAACGACGGATTGTTCCATGAAAATCACTTCTTTCTGTTTTTTTGAGGAGCCAACAACTGTGATTTTAGTTAGATATCTAACTAAATACTGAAAAATGACAACCCATCTTTCAAATTCAAAGCACGTCTACACAAAAATAATTTCGAGTAATACTGTTAGATATCTAACTATATTCTGAAAATAACTGCTGTTACGTATTATAACAGCTTATTTTCCTGATCAAGATTTTTATTGATTGTATCCAAAAATGCAAATAGCTTCACTTGATCTTCGCTGCTCAATCCTTTCATCATGAGGTTCTCCGTTTCACTGAAAAACTGATCAAAATCCAAAACAACATCTTTTCCTTTTGCTTGCATGCGTATTATTTTTTTGCGTTCATCCTTCGCATCCGTCTTCCTTTCAATAAAGCCGTTTTTCTCTAAATTATGAACGATACTGCTAATGGAAGATCCTTTACGTTGAAATGCACGTTCCAAATCTTTCTGAGACACGCCTTTCTCTTCATTGTGAAATACATATTCAATGAGTTTGGCTTGCTCGAACGTTATTCCATGAGCTTCAAGCTTTTTGTCCGCATAATTTTTTAGTTTGTGGCCAATTGCGCGCACTTGATACTGTAGAGTATGTTCGATTTCCATCAGCCTCCGCATAATCGTTAGATTTCTAACTAATAATAAATCACATCGATTACTAAGTCAATCTCGTAATTGACAAATGGTCTGACTTTCCTTATTGCAATCCGCCCGCCCGAAAAATCACTTCAACTTACTTACAATTTACTTCTAACTACTTAAATAATACTTCCATTTACTTAAAAAATACGATAAACTTACTTACAAGGAGGTGTTCATCATCTATCAAGAGCAGAGATTATTGAAAATACTCGAATATTTAAAAGAACATCAAACGATGAGTGTCATGGATATTTGCACCCATCTCGGTGTATCAAGGGATACAGCTCGAAGAGATATCGTTAAATTAGTACAAGAAGGTGTAGTCAATCGAACACATGGTGGAGTAGCCTCTCCTCAATTACAGAAGGAGCTTGCTTCCTATCAGGAACGGCTAATTGATGAGACAGATAGCAAAATCAATATTGGTTTGGTAGCAGCAAAGCTCATTCATGATCATGAGACGGTCATATTAGACGTTTCTACAACGGTGCAGGCAGTGGCCGAACAAATCTCTGCAAAAAATATTACAGCTATTACTCAGTCCATAGACATCGTAAGAATTCTCTCTGATCGAGATGATCTGCAGGTTTATGTACTCGGTGGTTATTTACACGTAAAGAACCGCTTGCTGTATGGTCCCTCCGTTATTGAAAAGCTTCGTGAAATGAGAGCTGATAAGGTGTTTATTGGCGCCGCGGCGATTCAATCAGATGGGCTCTACTACCCGTTTGAAGAGGATGCTTATATCAAAAAAGAGATGGCACGCAGATCAGACCAGGTTATCGCTGTAGCTGATTTTACGAAGTTTAAAAACAAGTCGGTTTATCGTTTAGATTTTGACTATATTGATATTTTAATTACCGATCAAGAAGTGCCTAGCGAAATAGAAGAAATACTTGATCAGAAAAATATAACAGTTATTTGCTCTGAGATGAACAACAAACTCGAGGAGGAAAATAAAAATGACTTATAAAATCGTGCATAACGTTCAAATAGTTCAGCCTGATGTTATTTTGCCAGCTAGTACCGTCTGGATTAGAAATGGAATCATCGAAAAAATAGAAAATAATCATACTCCCCTTTCGCCTCTTCCAGAGGAGGAATATGAGCTTATAGATGGGAACGGGCAATGGTTAATCCCCGGTATGATCGATGTGCATATACATGGAGCTAACGGGTTCGATATGATGGATGGAAGCGAAGCGAGTATTCAAGAGGTTTCTCGTGCATGTGCTGCAACGGGCTGTACCTCGTTTCTTGCTACATCAGTAAGCTCTACAATGGATGAATTATTAGCTATGATTCGTAGTGTAAAACGTGTCGTTGGGCTTGAGGTCGGCGCCAAAATTGCTGGACTTCATTTAGAGGGACCTTATCTGAATCCGAAACGTAAAGGGATGCAAAATGAAAAGTATTTACGTCATCCGCATCTTGGTGAGATGAAGCGAATTTTCGAAGAAGCAGATGGACTTATTAAAATGGTAACGATAGCCCCAGAATTACCCGGTGGAATGGAACTCCTCTCTTATTTGAAAGAAATGGAAGTTATCATTGCTGTCGCACATTCTGATGCAACGTATGAGGAAGCTAAGTTAGCATTTGATGCTGGAGCTAGCCATGTTACACATTGCTTTAATGGCATGAGGCCGATTCATCATCGAGATCCCGGGCTCGTCGCTGCTGCTTTTGAAGCAGATCATGTGAGTATTCAAGCCATTGTCGATGGCGTCCACCTCCATCCTGCTATTGTTCGTTTGATGCATCGCATTAAAGGACCCGAAAACATGGTACTGATCACTGATGCATTACAAGCTATGGGTTTAGGAGATGGCAGCTATCTCTTTGGCGGCCATCAAGTAACAGTAACCAATGGCGTTGCACAGCTAGCGGATGGAACATTAGCCTCTAGTGTAGTTACAATGAATGAAGCACTCCGCTTCACGACCGAAACCGGTATTTCCATGCTCGACGCTATTCAAATGGCCTCAACGACTCCTGCACGAATATTAGGTATGGATCATATGACAGGTACAATCAAAACAGGATTAGATGCCGATCTTGTTTTGATGAATGAAGATTTCCAAGTAGAATGGACCATGATTAAAGGTAATGTTATCTGAATGTACGGAGGTTGAGAAACCATCTTTTACAATAACAAGAAATGAAGAAAACACTCTCTTAATGTAATTACTCTACTATAAAATAGTAAACTTACTTTAGGAGGGAATTTATGAAACTTGTTAAAAAGAACGGAATTAAGGCCGCGATTGTAGGTACAGCAGCTACTGCCCTTCTGATTACGAGCATTATCAGTACACAATCGCCTAATCAAGTTGAAGCAGCTACTACAAAAACGAAAAATGTCATTTTGTTTATTGGCGATGGGATGGGAACGGCTCAACGTGATGCTATCCGCCTTGCTACCGTCGGTTTAAAAGGCAACCTCGCTATGGATTCAATGCCTTACGTAGGTTTGCTGCACACGAGCTCTACTGTTCCTGTAACCGATTCAGCTGCATCAGCTACGGCATATGCCAGCGGTGTGAAAACGTACAATGGTGCAATTGGAATGGATGCCAATAAAGTAAAAGTAAAAACGATCATGGAATACGCCAAGGAATCTGGAAAATCAACTGGAATTGTAACAACAAGTCAAGTAACAGACGCTACGGGAGCTGCTTTCGGCGCACATGTTGATGATCGCTCTAAACAAAGTGAGATCGCTTTGCAGCTATTGACACAAAGCAAAGTTGATGTCATTCTCGGTGGAGGCGAAGATTTCTGGTATCCAGCTGGAGAGCCTGGTAAATTCCCAGATGAGCCGATCGAAGATCCTTCTGAAAAAAGCAAAGGAACACAAGGAAATCTCGTAAATAAAGCAAAACAATTAGGGTACAGTTACGTTTCAAGCAAAACAGAAATGCAAAAAGTGAAAAAAGGCAAGCTGCTTGGTCTGTTCGCTAATGAAGAAATGTTCCAACAAAAACCTGAAGGCGAAGGCGATATTTATAACCCCGTTGTATCTCTAGCAGAGATGACAAAAAAAGCGATAGATACGCTCGCTACAAATAATAAAGGCTTTTTCCTAATGGTTGAGGAAGAAGGAACGGATGAGTTTGCTCACCAAAACAATGCCAAAATGACGATCAAAGCCGGTCAAGAATTAGATAAATCCGTTCAAGTCGCCAAAGATTTTGCCAAGAAAAACCCGAATACACTTGTCCTCGTATTAGCCGATCATGAAACTGGCGGCTTCTCCATCGAAGAAGTGAATGCCGATGATGAGTCCGGCGACGGAATTTCCAAAGAAGATGGTCCTTTCGCCGTTGCTAACAGCAAATTTAATTTTGTTGTGGATTGGACAACATCGGGCCATACTGCCGTAGATATTCCGATTACAGCTATGGGTCCAAATGCTGAGTTGTTTACAGGAATCTACGAAAATACAGATGTATTTCATAAACTTATGCAAGCTTTAGGACTTAAAATTAAAAAATAACAACGAATTGGCTCCCCATAACAATGGAATACCACACAAAACAGAAATGCCGCCAGATCACTGGCGGCATTTCTCACAATTGTATGACTTTAGTTTGTGCACCCGCAAAGCCACTGGGCGTTATGCCTACAGCGGCTTTAAATGAACGACTAAATAAATAGATGCTGGAGTAACCAACATTTTCAGAAATTTCTGTCACGGTATACTTCCCTTCCATGATCAGTAATTTTGCATGCTCAATTCTAATATGCGTTACATATTTATGAATGGATATCCCAAGCTGCTGCTTAAACAAATGAGATAAATGATTCGTAGACACCCCGACATATTTACTAATAGAAACATTATTTAAATCAGGATCTTGATAGCTGTCATGGATGTAATGGATTGCTCTTTCAATGAATGCCCAGCCTTTAGTCAATTTCCCTTCATTGCGATCCGTTTGATTTTTAAAAAATAAATATAACAGCTCCAAGCATATTGATTTTGTTAATAAAAAATGTCCAGCTCTTTTCTCCTGAAAATGTTTGTGAAGCTGCAAAAACTTCTTTTTCAGCTCTATCCTGTCTGCCAACTGTATGTGTGAAATGGGAATAATGGATGTTAACTGCATTTCCTTATCCACAATGTAAGTATTATGAATTTTAGAAGCTGTTGTGAACTCCAATAAACTTTTTTCCTCATCATAATACAGATCAAAATGAAAAATATATTGAATTAATGGTTGATCAGAGATCGATCGAATAATGTGAGGCATAAAAGGATGCATCAACAACACATCGCCTTCTTGAGCAACATATTTAACACCACTCAAGAAAAACTCAGCTTCACCTTGTTCGATATAGGTAAACACATGATCATGATCCATCCATTCACCGGCTAAGGATGAAGTCGTCATCATTCTCACCGCCCTTACGAAAGGCGATATGCTGTTCATCCAAGACTCATCCATTGCTTTCACCTCTGCTATCGTAACGCGTCTATCCATCCTCCTCCCATTATAAATGAAGCATATTAAAATTACTCATAATTAAATCTGTTAATCCTCTAGAATAGATCATTCAGCCGTTATCCTCTTAAGACCAGTCAAACAATACACCATTATACTGATCTTTATTGACTCTTAGTCCCTCGTACGCTTCTTGTGCTTGCTCCGGCTTAATCACATGACTAATTAATGGTTCGATCTGCAGCCTATTTTGTTTCATAAGCTCAAATACAATTTCTGAATTTCTAACTAATGAGTGTTTAACAAATTCATTAGGTTCAACCGGATAACGCCACTCATGCGCGCCCTTAAACGTAATACAGCCTCGGCCATAAAGATGACAATAGTTTAATATATCAGTAACATCTGTGTTGTACTCTCCGCGAGGACTTCCCAAGAAAATGATTTCGCCAAGCTTAGCAATCCACTTCAGACTGTCAACTCCGACAGCAGGTACGCCAGTTGCCTCAATATGTGTGGATACACCAGCACCCTTGGTTAACATTGATATCTGTTGCTTTGTATCTTCTACTCCACCATCAATCGTGTAATCCACGCTGCATGCCTCGGCAGTCCGAATTCTTTCTTTTGATAAATCGACCCCAATAACCGTAGCTCCCTGAAGCCGAGCTAGCTGAGCAGCCAAATTACCGACTAATCCAAGCCCAGTCACACTTACAAAGTCACCAATTTCAATTTCAGAAACACGTACCGATGTGAAGGCGACCGTAGCCATACGGGTAAATGGCACCCATTTTAAATCCAGATTTTCAGGAACTTGAATACATAGCTCATTCGTGTTAACAACTTGATATTTGCTATGCTGTCCATAATGAAACACGATATCGCCTGGCTGCAAATCTTTAACGCCCTCACCTGTCTCCATTACTTTGCTTACGCTTGCATATCCCGGACATAGCGGAAGCTTAGCCCATTCTTCTTTACCCGTTAACATTGCTAGTTCAGTTCCTGGGCTAATGAGGGAATATATCAATTGCACAAATATTTCATTTTCATTCAATTTTTTTAGAGTGTAATTCTCTTTAACCGTCTCAACTTTTAAGGGGCTCACGAACATGACTTTTGTATTTTCCATCGAAATCACTCCTCTGTAAATGCTTTCCCTATTAATATAAGACTTTGTGATGTCGATGTCTTTGCTCGCTTAAACGATTTTTTATCTAAAACACCGAAATTAATATGAGCTGCTATGTTTGTATTCTATAAGGCTATTATCATACCAGTACAACCATCCAATCACTTCGCTCTATCAATACATAATTTATAGTGTAGTCAAAACACAGGGGGTGAATGTTTGATGGGAAATATCGGTTTTATTCTAGTTCTGTTCATTTTGTTGGTTATTATCGCTACTCACTGCCGTGACCGCGCTTAGAACAAAAACTGTATAGATAACAAACCCTGTTCTGTCATACGTCGAATGAATAAAACCATAACAGCACCTGCCACAATGTATGCTCATTTAACCTATAACATCTCATAGTAAAAAAGAGAAAGTCCATGCCATGGGCTTTCTCTTTTCTTACAAACCGCTTATTGGGCAAACATCCTTACAGAACAAACGTCCAATCATACCGTACCATACACACATAAACTACAGTGTACTTTAAACATTGGAGGTGAATGTTTGATGGGTGGATTTGTTGGTGGTGCTAATCACAGTGTTGGTATTATCCTGGTTCTGTTCATTTTGTTGGTCATTATAGCTTGTAGTTGCGGCATCTTTGGCGGCGGCTGTGGCTACTAATCAGAATGCTTAATGCCTTCCATCTATTCAGACAGTGAATATTTTCTTAAATAGCATGAACACAAAAAGCCCATTGTATGGGCTTTTTGTGTTTTTCTCCTCATCGAACGGGGAAATATTAGATATGAGATTGTAGAAAAAGAATCATGTTTACTTAAAAATAATCGCATTAATGTTTAAATGAAATAACAACTTTCCCAAAATATGACCCCTTCGTCAAGTACTGAAGCGCATCTACAGCATGTTCAAATGGATACACTGAATCAACTATGGGATGTAGCTCGCTATGTTCAATAGCAAAATTCATCGCTTCAAACATGTCCCGGCTGCCTACGTTGATCGCTTGCAGACGCGCTTTTCTAACAATTGCAGGGATAATGTCAAATCCTTCTACACGAAACCCCGATAGACCGCCGATCATGCTGATATGTCCACCTACACGGAGTGCTGAGATCGATCTATTTAACGTAGCTGATCCGCCAAGATCAACGATATGGTCTGCTCCACGTCCCTCCGTCAGTGAAAGTACAGCCTTATCCCATTCGGGTGTTTGCTTATAGTTAATGCCAATATCCGCCCCAATTTCCTTCGCTCTATTAAGCTTCTCTTCACTGCTTGATGTTACAATAACAGTTGCTCCATACAGTTTTGCGAATTGAAGTGCGAACAAGGAGACGCCACCTGTCCCCTGTACGACAACGGTATCACCCGCTTTAATCTTGCCTTCCTCAATGAGAGCATGCCATGCTGTCACACCTGCACAAGGCAGGGTTGCCGCTTCTATATCCGTCAATCGATCAGGTACATGAACTAACCCTTCTTCTGGCAGCACAACAAATTCAGCGAGCAGTCCATTCAACGGACTGCCTAGTGTACTTACCCAGTTTTGTTGTGTCGGCTCACCCGTAATCCAGCTTTGAGTGAAAATTCCATTTACTCTATCCCCAATTTTGAATTTGTTTGAGTTTTCTCCGAGGGATACAACTTCACCTACACCATCAGATACTGGAATTAATGGCTTATTTAAATTGGGGTTATAAAACCCATCGATAACGCCTAAATCTCTAGCGTTTAAAGAAACCGCGTGCATTTTGATAAGAACTTCATTTGAACGGGGCACTGGTATTGGACGGTTAGATAACTTCAATCGATCAATTCCAAATTCACCGTTAATTTCGTATACTTTCATAATATTCTCTCCTTTATGGATAATATAGACATACAATAATATACAAACTAAAATAAAGTAAGAAGGCACTTTAAGGTTTCCAATGAACCAAAAAGTGCATAAGGAGGGCCTTAAATGAAATCATCATCCTCACTTAAAACCGTTCAACCCGACATTTCGATATCTGAATGCTCTTACAGTAAAGTACTTGAAATCATTGCAAACAAATGGTCAGCATTGGTCATTTATGCATTGGAAGACGGTATTATTCGATACGGAGATATTAGCAGACGGATTGATGGAATTTCCAAAAAAATGCTAACGCAAACTTTGCGGCAATTGGAACGTGACGGTTTGGTTCAGCGAGATATGACTCCGTTTGTTCCACCAATCGTTGAGTATTCGCTCACCAAGTTGGGCGAGTCTTTGCTCGAGCCACTGAGTTCCTTGAAGCAGTGGACAAGAACAAATTATTCTCTTGTTGAATTGGCTAGATCATCATTTGATCAAGCTAACGAAAAGGAATAATACAAAACAAAAAAACACCAACTGAGCGTTAGTGTCCTTAGGAGTGATTTTCACCCGCAGCTTTGGAGTTCAGAGCGCCAATTGTTACGTCGCCAAAAAGAATATCAGGCTGATTAATAAGAGCCCTGCAAATAGCTGCTCTTTGTAGCTGGCCATCTGAAACCTGCGTAATATCACGATCAGCTAACTCTCCTATTCCTGTTCTCTTCATTAACTAAGCTAATAAATGATTAAACTTAAACCAACTTAATATCCAAGCGATTATAAGAAAACTTACGATCAACATATGCAGCCCCCGCTCTAGAAAAATAATTTGTATTGTTAGATTTAGCATAAAAGCTTACAATCTGCAATCATCACAGTATGGAATAAGAAAGGAATAAAATAATGTCGCATATGGCTCCTCAAAATCAGGAATTAAAAATACTGTGTCCAGTAGATTGCGGAAACGCGCCTAGAAAATCGATTCTTAAATCATTTAATATTGCTTTTGCTCAAAAGGATATGCCTTTTATTGCGGATCAAATTACAGATGATGTGCAATGGAACATTGTCGGTTCATTTCCCGCTATACACGGAAAAAATGAATTTCTCGAAGCACTCACTCAAATGAACATAAGCAAGACCATCGAATTACAAATTACAAATATCGTCACACACGGAAACACGGCAGCAATGAATGGAGTCATAAAACTTGAGAACGACAAAAGTTATGCTTTTTGTACTATGTATGTGTTTAGCAGCGCCTCCAAACAAGCAAAAATAAAAGAAATGACCTCATATGTAATTGAAGTATCATAAACTCTAAGAGAAACTTTCCAACGGCTTCACAAGTTTTCTCCAGTTCTCAGGTAATCCATTATCATGATCAGCATAAATGACCTGTACATATTGATTAAGATTAATAACTTGGCCTTTGAACAGCAGCTCATGTATTTCAGAAGCTTTCACAGGAACAGTGTTATTCCGTTTTTTCTGGAAATCATCTAAAGAAAGAAACATCTCTAAACTTTTCTTATACTTGCAGCTCTTTGGAAACCTTGGTGAACTCCCCGAATCGTATTTGGACAATTTAACGGCCGAATAATGATCCATCAATAATGGAAATGCTTCGAACTGTAAAATAACAAATGCTTCATCCGGTTCTCTTCGTTTGTATGTATCCAACATTTTGCGACAATCCTTTAATGTGGGCCAAAAGAACACATGTTGATCAAGATAAGCCCGAAATTGTTCATGTGTACAATTCGCATCCATCATACTCTCAACAATCCTTAGATGCGCATTAATGACAACCGTATCTTCGAAATATTTAACTTCTTTGACCTCTGATCGCCGCTCGCCGATATGAAATGGATAAAGATGTTTGCTCGACCAAAGTGCATTATGATGTACGATCGCAGGCAAGTTCCTTACTCGTGTAAAATGGTAAAGGCTTTTCCTGCCTTTTGATTTTGTTATCGCTGAAACGATCGCTTTCTTATCCACTATGCCCTCTCCTTCTGCCCATATGATTTCACGAATCCGATTGAATCATTCCCATCATTAGAGTAAGAACATAGATACAAAAAAAAGGTTGCCGATGGCGACCTTTTTTAAGAACCAAATTTATTATGAAAATCAATTGATTAATATCGAATTTTTAGCTAGTTATACTTTCATCCGCTGCAAACGAAGTGCATTTAACACAACGGATACGGAGCTAAGTGCCATAGCAGCGCCAGCGACCCATGGGGCTAACAATCCGATTGCTGCAATAGGAATACCCAACGAGTTGTAAGCCAGCGCCCAAAATAGATTTTGTCTAATATTGCCCATCGTTTTACGGCTCATAAAGATGGCATCAGGGATGCTATTCAGATCACCGCGCATTAGTGTAATATCAGCAGCCTCCATCGCAACATCTGTACCTGTACCAATAGCCATTCCAATGTCCGCCATTGCTAAGGCCGGTGCATCATTTATCCCATCACCAACCATCGCTACTTTTTTGCCTTGTGCTTGTAATTTTTTCACTTCTTCAGCTTTACCTTCTGGAAGTACTTCTGCCAGCACATGATCAATGCCAACTTGCCGTGCGATAGCTTGGGCAGTTCGTTCATTGTCACCAGTAATCATAACGACTTGAATCCCCATTTGCTTCAAACGAGAAACGGCTTCTTTCGAAGTCTCCTTAATGGTGTCAGCAACAGCTACCATGCCTGCATATTGGCCATCAATCGCGAACAACATCGTTGTTTTTCCTGCTTGCTCTAGGTTGAACATTTGTTCAAAAGCATGCTCTGCTTGAATATTATATTTCCCCATCAGCTTCCGAGTTCCGGCTAAAATCTCTTTGCCATCCACAATTGCCCGAATGCCATACCCAGGAATCGCTTCAAATTCATCAGCGTTTGGAAGCTCAATGTCTTTAGCCAATATGCCGGATACAATTGCTTCCGCAAGCGGATGCTCTGAATTTTTCTCAGCAGCGCCGACGAGACGCAAGAAAGCATCTTCATCCATCGACTCCACAAATACATCCGTTAATTCGGGTTTGCCTTTAGTCACCGTTCCCGTTTTATCCAAAATAATTGCATCAATTTTATGCGTTGATTCGAGATGCTCGCCGCCTTTAAAGAGAACTCCGAGCTCTGCAGCACGACCAGAACCTGCCATAATCGACGTAGGTGTTGCAAGACCGAGAGCACACGGACAAGCGATGACAAGTATCGCGATCGCAATCTCTAAAGCATTAGCGAAATCGCCAGGACTTATCCAGAAGTACCATACAACAAAAGCTGCAAGTGCGATTCCAACAACGATCGGTACAAAGATACCTGAGATAACATCAGCAACACGCTGTATTGGTGCTTTTGAACCCTGCGCTTCTTCTACAACTTTGATAATTTGTGCTAAAGCCGTTTCTTTGCCGACCTTTGTTGCTTTCACTTTCAACCGACCATTTTTGTTAATCGTCGCTCCGATTACATGGTCGCCAATTTTTTTATCCACTGGAATGCTTTCACCAGTCAGCATAGACTCATCCACCGCTGAAGTACCTTCGATGACTTCACCATCCACCGGAACCTTCTCACCCGGTTTTACCAGCACAAAGTCTCCAGTAAGCACTTCCTCGACAGGAATCGTTAGCTCTTGACCATCACGAACGACTAACGCAGTCTTGGCTTGCAATCCCATTAGTGTCTTGATTGCTTCAGAAGTACGCCCTTTCGCCAAACCTTCAAATAATTTACCGAGAATAACGAGTGTAATTAAAACTGCGCTTGTTTCATAATACATGGATGGACTGTGGTGCATATTTCCAGACATCGTTGCCCAATCTATTGTCAGGTATAGGCTATAAAAGTAAGCAGCTGACGTGCCTAGAGCTACCAGAACATCCATATTGGCACTTTTGTTGCGTAGTGCTTTGTAGGCTCCAACATAAAAATGTTTTCCGACATAAAATTGAACCGGAGTGGCAAGTGCAAGCTGAAACCAAGGATTCATAAAAATCTTTGGCATCCAAATCCATGATGTAAATGAAAAATGAGTCACCATGGACCAAAGCAGCGGCAGCGACAAGATGGCAGATATGAGAAGCTTGCGCTTTTGTTGTTTAATTTCTTTTTGACGATGCTCTGCCGGATCGCCAACTTCTTGTTTTGGCACTGCTTTGTAACCGAGTTTCTCGACTCGTTTTTGCATATCTGACAAAGTTACATCTGAAGGATTGAATTCTACATGAGCAGTTTCTATTGCGAAATTAACGGTAGCATTCGTGATACCAGGCAGTTTATTCAATGCTTTCTCGATTTTAAGTGCACAAGCTGCGCAAGTCATCCCAACTAGCTGCAAATCAACGCTTTCTTTAGCAGTGCTGTACCCAAGCTTCTGTATGCTTTGTTCCATATTTGCAATGTTTGTTTTGCTTGGATCATAAATAACGGTAGCGCGTTCCATTGCAAAATTTACATTCGCTTCCGAAACACCTTCAAGCTTATTTAATCCTTTCTCAATCCTATTCGCGCAAGCTGCACAAGTCATCCCAATAATTTGCAGGGAAATTTGTTTCGTATCTGAGCTAGTCGCTTCCATGATGATCACCTCTTTTTTTCTCGATTAATGAACTTCATATCCTTGTTCTTCTATGGTTTCCTTGATCGTTTCAAGTGTTAGATTACTTTCGTCGAACACAACTTGAACCGATTCACTCGCCAGATCCACTTTTCCTTGTGCACCTATCGTCTTTAATGCTCCTTCGATGGAATTAACACAGTGATTACAAGACATTCCTTCAACATTTAATGTTACATTTTTCATTGTTCATATCTCCTTTATGTGAATCATTTATTTTTAACTTCGTATTGAAAATACAATGTTTAAGAAGTTTACTGCTCTTTCTCATAAATACACTATACCCCCCTACCGTATATTGTGTCAATTATTTTATCTATTTTCTTTCTATATTGTGTCATTGACCATTTGCTTACTCCATCTGAAACAGAGCAATTTGCACAAAATGCATAGTATGTTATCCATTTCGATTAATTCATTTAAAAGTTAAACTGGAAGAAATCAATAAAACGCTTCTAATCTAAGCACCATGATGGTAATGCCAAACCCTGGCTGCTTTAAACCTTTTGCAATATCCTCTTTCGATGGCTTCCATTTGTTCACGATAACATCATGAGCTGATGGCTAAGGCGCCTGCGGTGTCATCCAAAATAAAATAGCAATCATAAAACCTACCTTACCGTCCGCAGCTACGATTTCAGGATTGCTAAGAAGCACATTTTTGTCTCCATAAATAATAGAGCTGAACAAGCCGTAGTTGAAATTTCAACTCAACATGATCGGTCCACTTCCATAATAACGTTAGCCCGTTACGTCCGGATAGAGAGCACTGCTTGCTTCATCCACGAAAGCGGATTCATTTACACCCGTTCTTCCAGCAATATTTTCATTCCAGAACAGCCCCCACTTCAGTTCACCGCCAGGTGCTGTAGCCCAGCCTCCGCCAGTCTCATGTGCCAGATTGGCAAGAAATGCGGCGAGATCACGCTTACGATCTTTCTTAAAACCCTCCTTGAGGAATGTGCCAAAATCGATGACAACCGTTTCAATTTCTTTCTTCAAATTGTCTGGCGAATTAATCTCGGCCGAACGGGAGATCAGTGTCTCGATTCTAGCATCCTTATCCAATCTATGTATTTCCTGAGCGCTGTTGTCTCCTTTGCGTGTGCTAACTCTTAACTTAAGATTTGACACCTCAGTTACAACAGCGATCAAATGATCTTAAGAGAAATAATCCGATTGGTCTTCTTTAAAATTCTCCTTGCCTTTAGCTACTTTATACCATTCAGGAGAACCTAAGCGGTTTGGAAACAGTTCTTCGTATATTTTTTGAGGAAGAACTGCTTTAACCGCGTCTACAGCTTTTTCAGGCGTATATTCTGGATCAATTCCATCCCATACYCTTTCAATCTCCTTTAACGATAAAAAATGGTTTTCACCAACCGCAAGTGTGCTTCCTTTGTAAGTAATAGCATTATGAATCGAATGTAAATAGTTCTTACCTCCTGTACGAAAATGATTTCGTTGATTATTTATGATAATTATTTTAAAACAGCTTGATTTTTCAAGTATTCTGTCAGATTAAATCTTTATCATGGATAAAAAAGTTGGCTTCAGGAAACATTAATCGACGAAAGCAATCAAAGATTTTTCACATGCAATTCATAAAAAAACAAACGAATTTAAAAACAATAGTTGGAGGGTTCTTATGACTTACCTGTATAGCTTCGCGCTTTTATTTGGAGGATTATTTGTAGTTAATTTTATTTTTTCTTATCAAGGGAAACATATTGAGCCCCAATTTTGGTCAACTTTAAAGTTTCAATTGCTAATGTTACCCTTCTTTTTAATGGCTAATTTATCTATTGGTTATGGTGTAAAGTATGGTCTCAAATCTTCCGGGAATCTTAGCTTTACTTTAGTAGCCGCTAAGTGTTTGGAAATATTAATTTCGTTAATTATGGGGTACTTGTTTCTAAAAGAATTCCCCAATTGGAAAAACTGGGTTGGCTTAGTGATTATCGTTATTGGGCTGTTCCTCGTTAAACAAAAGTAGCCACTTCCATAAGAGAGAAAAATTTATGACTTCTATAACAGGAAAATGGGGTTTTCTGTCGAATTGTAATGACGTCTATGGAAGAGGAGGAGATTTTCATCAAACAATTTATGATCGGGCAATACGGAGGATTCGATGACCGTAAATATGAAAAGGATTTTAGAGATAGTTTTTATGGGATTGAAGCATGTTTGTTCCATACTCATGAAGATTACTTAAAGCTTATTGAAGAAGCAAAAAAAAGAGGTTTTCATATCGGAGTACATTTTCCTATGCGAGCTAATGCTTCAAGACTAAGAGACGCATTAATTTTATCCTTAGATGATAAGATTAGAACTGATGCATTCAACAATATCGAAGAAGAGCTGAATTATTTAGCAACAGCCCCACTTGATTATATTTTGTTCCATTATCCTAAACCAGTCCTATTGGATGACAGCGTCAACTGGGATACATGGAAATTTACGAATAGCACGGAATACATTTTAGAAAGCAATTATTGTTTTGAGCAATTTGTTGAAAAAAGCGAATACCTTTTCAACTGGCTTACGGAAAAAAGCGAGCAATATCATTTCACCCCATTACTGGAGTTTGACGCACTAAATAAGTATATCTATGATACGGATTTCTTGGAAAATTTGCTTTTAAAGTACCCGAAAATTAAGCTGTGCCTGGATACGGCAAGACTATTTCATCAAGAGAGTATAGATCCTTCGTTAGATGCAAGAAAAATATTTAGAAAGTATACGAAATATGCTGCTTCGATTCATTTGTCAAACATGCAAATTACCGATACCATTCAAAATAGACATCATCCGGCACTCCCCGAACTCAGTCCCGATGAGGGATGGGCACCGATAGAAGATTATTTGAACATTATTAGAGAAGAAAATAATAAAGTAAGGATCATGTTCGAGCACAGGTCTGATCGTATTAGCGAACAACAATTAGAAAGCTGTTATTTATGGGTAGACAGCATTCTCAATAAATAAGATTCACCTATAAGCTGCCATACTAATTAGAGGCAGCTTTTTAATTGCCTTATGGAATGACATATGTCCGCAAATTGAAAACCTGACTAGAAGCCATCGTTATTTTCAGCATCTGCCGTGAAATTTCTTCCTCGGTTTGCCGCATGCCATTTTGCAGCCAGTATTTGTATATTCCTATAGCCCCTCCAACAATCCAGTTCACAAGCAGGTCCGATTCAATTTCCGGATTCTGCTGCCCCATCCGGCGTACTAATTGAAGCAAAGATTCAAACATTTGATCATGAAGTCGATCCGAGAAGTTAAGAACGCCATTTCCAAGCAGCATGATGCTATAGAAATCGGAATGTTTTTTTATATGACCAACGGATAGCCTGATCGTCTTCATATATTCAATGGACGGTCGCTTTGACGCTGGAAATTCTGTAACGCCTTCAATAATATCGGCGTATTCAGTTAGCACGTCTTCAATAAGCTCCATAAGGAGCTCATCTTTCGTTGAGAAATGATCATAGTAGGTCACGCGGTTTACACCCGCTATTTCTGTAACTTCTTTAATTTTTATTTGGTTATAGCTTTTGACAGCCATCAGTGATAACAGCGCTTCTTTGAGAAATGTACGGGTGCGGACACCACGTACATCTAAGGTATTGTACACTTTTGTCATTTGCTCAGCCCCTCGTTCATTCACATGCTTGTTGAACTAATTTATACCTTAAACGACATTTTGACTCGAAATGTCATAGTAATAATCACTTAACTTGTTATCCTAAGTATATACGACAGGACGTCGTCAAATAAAGAAAGAACCAATCTGCCTAGTCGAGAGGATGATACAAATGAAATTACAAGGAAAAACAGCCGTAATCACAGGCGCAGCGTCAGGTATGGGCAAGGAAATGGCATTATTATTCGCACAAGAAGGTGCTCAAGTAGTTGTAGCCGATATTAATGAAGCGGCAGTAACTTCTGTTGTTGAGGAAATTAATTCATCTGGTGGACAAGCCAAAGGCGTAGTTACAAACGTTACAAAGGAAGAAGACGTTGCTCGAATGATTGACACTGCAGTAAATGATTTTGGCAAACTTGATATATTAGTAAATAATGCAGGTATTATGGATCAAATGCTGCCCGCAGAATCCGTAACCGATGAAATGTGGAACAGAGTAATGGACATTAACGTGACTGGTCCTATGAGAGCTATTCGCAAAGCTATTCCCCTCATGACGAAGCAAGGCCATGGCGTCATTATTAACACAGCCTCTGTCGGCGGTCTATTTGGTTCACGCGCAGGCATTGCTTACACGGCTTCCAAGCATGCTGTTGTTGGCATTACCAAAAATGTAGGGTTCCAATATGGCAAGCTCGGCATTCGATGTAATGCTATCGCGCCTGGCGCTGTTGCTACAAACATTGGTGCAGGTATGACACATGCTGATCCATTTGGTATCGAACAAGCTATGGCTGGTATGTCCTTACAACGCGGAGAAGCGGCAGATCCGAAACAAATTGCGAGCGTTGCTTTATTTCTAGCTTCAGATGATTCTAGCTTTATCAACGGCACTGTAGTTACCGCAGATGGCGGTTGGTCAGCATACTAAAACACTTAATGAACAGCAAAGGAGCCATCACTTGTGATGGCTCCTTATTTTGTTATTCACAATAGAGATGAAGATTACGAAATTATGTTTACTCTATCTAGTACTGCTTAGTTAAACCCAGGAAAATCAGATAAATCGGATAGTCTTATAAAAAATAGTACAAAAGATAAAACACCTACGAGGATGATCGGGAAAGTTTGTTTGAAAGAATCTTTTACACGTACATGAGTTAATGTACCTCCGATAGCTGTAACGCCAAGCAATAACGCGCCAGCTGCTGCCCAGCTGTGCTCCCAGTATCCAATAATTAAAGCAATGGCAGCGATTAATTCAACGACACCTGTTACAACTCGGAACCATTGCGGCAAGCCCCATTGTTTAAAGCCGTCAACATGCATCTTCGACCCCGATACTTTACCGAATCCCGCCATCAAAAACATCAAACCTAATAGTCCCTGCAATACCAACGCTAATATTTCCATTGTAGACTCTCCTTTTTTCTCGTTTAATGCAACCTATGAAGGCACACTATAAAACAGACTATTCTTTTCAAATATTTAATGCTTACTGTTGTTATTTCCGATTTAGGTCATACCCCCATAATCTTCAAAGTTAACTGTGCTTGCCGCAAGCACATATAATACAAAAATAAAAGTGCAGTGTTAACTGCAACTCATTTAAGCACATTATAATTCGTTTCAAAACGTTTGACTAGTACTTTGTTGAAAAAATTAAACGACAAAAAAATCTACACGTTCCATCACATCATTAATAGTATACTGTCGAAGGTAATCAATCGTTTTTTGCTCAGCTTCAAACAGAATTTTTTCCAGCTCTACGTCCAGTTTATGGCCTGTTTCTCCACAATTGCCATCACCTTCTGGTTCAGCTGAACATGTATTTACTGCCGCGTAAATGTCGCCTAATGTAATTTCATTCGCTGTTTTTCTTAAAATATATCCGCCTTCTCTACCGCCCTTTGACTCCACAATGCCGGCTGCCGCTAATGCTTGCATAACTCTTCTCATAAAAGTTGCATGCGAATTCACCTGATTTGCAATCATCGCACTTGATAAGATGCTGCCGCTCTGCGCTAACCAGACAATGGAATGAACCGCTATTTTAAATCTAGGAGGTCCGATATTAACTCCACGATTTGCAGTACTCATATCAATCACTCCTTCAGCCACTTATGTGGCTTAAACATCATATTATGAATTGTATTTCTATTAAGCACATTATAAAGTAATGCATTTTCATGTTCAAGTTTGTCACCCCCAAGACAGTCATACTTCTTTTTCGCTTCTGTCTAACTTATAACTAGGCTTATGACATGATTCATTTAGCTAGGTAACAAACACCCAATCAACAAATACCCATCCAGCATAAATTACACAGTACACAGAACGTAAGGAGGTGCAATGAAAAATGTCTGGTCACGTTGGTGGAGCTTTCTCGAGCTTAGGGATCATCTTAGTCCTCTTTATTCTCTTGGTGATTATCGCTTGCAGTTGCGGATTTGGCGGAGTTGGCGGAGTTGGCGGATACGGTGGATATGGTGGATATGGTGGAGTTGGCGGAGTTGGCGCTGGTCATGGTAAAGGATACTAAAAAGAAGGTCTAACCCGTATCGGTGCGAGTATATAGACGTTTATATTATCCACAAGGACCATTTCGTGGGCCTTGTGGTCTTCCTTTTTCCATTACATAATTCAATATTAATAAGGAATTTATTCCATTTTATTAGTCTGCTGTAGCCTTTTATCATGTACAATAAAAGAAATAGCGATCAACTATTTTTAACTTTCTTAATTCCTTCATTTAATCGCGAATACACAAATAAGGGGCTGATTCTTGTGGTATTGTTTGCTATCCTTTTTGTCATCATTGCATTCCTTAATATCTTCTTCCCTAAGTTCGGTTGGTACATGAGATACGGCTGGATGGTTAAAGGAAATTCAGAACCTAGCGATGCTTACATACTAATGAGCCGGATAAGCAGTATCATCATTCTTATTGTTTTTCTATTTGTCATCCTGCCTAATCTTTTCTAAAATAACATCTTAAATTTTCAAAAAAAATTTGATTCCAGACCATCTAATGATACAATTGGAATGAAAATATTGGAGCAATAATGAGCCAATAATCATGAAGGAGTGAATAARATGGCAGTTGATGTTTATTTGAATTTCAATGGGAATTGTCGTGAAGCGGTCGAATATTATGCGCAAGTGTTTGGGGCTGAAATTACAAATTTCACTACTTTCAGCGATATTCCACCAAACCCAGAATATCCCCTTCCTGAGGAAGCAAAAAACTTAGTCATGCACGCTCGCTTAAACATTTTAGGCAGCAATGTTATGTTTTCTGATGTATTCCCTGGAATGCCCTTTATTGAAGGAAACAATATAAGCCTTTCGATCGTCAGCAAAGATAAAGATGAAGTAACATCACTATTTCATAAGCTGAAGGAAAACGGTACGGTCCTAATGGAACTCCAAGAAACGTTCTGGAGCAAATGCTACGGCCAAGTAAAGGACAAGCTTGGCATCTTGTGGCAACTGAACGTTGAAGATGAGGCAGCTAACGGCTAACAAACATTAATGTTAAAAAGGATCGGGTCTATTCTTTTTATAAGAATAGTGCCCGATCCTTTTTTTTCGCTCAAACACTGTACTTATTTTAAAGCTTTTGCCATCGCATCAAGCTTCATAATTGTTTTCCAGTTTCGAGCTGTAGCTGGCAGTAAATTTTGAAATTTTTTGGGCAGCTTGGAATCAAGAATACTGTTTCGATAAAGCACATAAATTTCTTTGCCGCTTATGTAATATTCATCATTGCCTAGGTCTACATCAGGCAGATTATTAATTTGTTCTTGTGTAGGCGCCTCTTTTAATAAAGTGAGATGTATACTCTGACCTTCGGTCAACTCAGCCGCATTGAAAGGTGATTTATAAATAATGCTTACAAGTTCATCCGACGTCCTCAGTATTACAGCGATATTAAATCCAAACACTTCACTAATCTGCTTCTCAATTGTCTCTTCTAGTTTGTTTGCATTCTCGTTTGATTCGAAAATGACATTCCCGCTGTTAATATACGTCTGCACACGTGCAAAGCCAAGCTCCTCAAACATTCGTTTAAGCTCAGCCATTTTTATCATATTATTGCCGCCAACATTAATTCCTCGTAAAAGCGCAAAATAAATGCTCATCTACAAACATCCTTTCTTTCAGCTGCTGATGTTATTTGACATTTATAGTATAACTGATTTCACCATATATCAAGTACGCCATTATTCGTCAAACAATCCTATAAATCGTTCCTACCGTTTGACATACTTTTCTGATAAAATCGTATATTCTTGTCTTGTTCTTATGCGAGCATACATGCTAATATGACAATTATTTTTATAAAGAAAGAGGAGATGAACCATGTTGATCAAAAAGAAAAATGATATTGCATTTATTTTAGAAAACTTCAAGCAACTCGCCCAGTGGGATGCAACCGGTCAAAAATTTTATTTTGTATTCGCAGATCGCAAACGTGGAGGACAGTGGACTCTAATGAATAACTGTGAGGATCGATTCAGCGTACATGGATTAGGTGAAGATTACATGGATGAGCAGGAGCATTTCTTTGATGAGTCAAGCCAAATTCACTCATTCTTATGGGAAAATCGTGCTGCTTTTAATGCCGCCTTAAAACCTGCCACGATGTGCAGCTAGACGTAGATTAACATAAATAACACAAAACACACCTTTTTAAGCGTGTGTTTTGTGTATTGATTCTATAGATTATTTCTTAAAGCTCAGCCGCTGCTGAAGCAGCGCAGCAAGCTCCCCCGCATCATCCCATATCATTGGCCTAATGGACTCCGGCTGAACGCACAGCTCCTCCTCCTGTGTGCTATTCATCGTCCACACGACCTCAACATTTGCGCCAAGCGCATACCCAGCTGCAAAATAAACCTCCGGTGAATGGCTTGTAATATCCGCAATGATAAGCTTGCTTTCAGCTAGCTTCGTTATGGAATGATTTTCATTGCCGCTTGTATCTGATTGTTGAAACATAAACGGCAAATAACCAAACTGCTCTAATTTCGGAAATACATGCTCAAACCATTCCGCTCGCAATGGCTGATTGTCTGGGAGCAGCACACCGCAGGTTTTCAACTTCCTTCCCCCTGCTCTTGCTGCTGCTTCGTTCCATCCCTTCTCCGTAAGCTTAAAAGTAATCCCTTCTCTAACAATCAATTGAGCTTCCCTTAGTTTCTCCACAATGTACACGAGCTCTTGCAGGTTTGGAGAATAAGTTAAATTAAAATTTTGCGAAAGCGGCTGAATGACGATCGGTTGTCCAGGATCATCGGAATGACGATATAAATATTGAAGAAGCCGTGCTTCTTTATCTTCAATTGTAAGCGGAATATGTGGTGCTTTCTCAATCGTTTCCAAGTCATCAATTGTAAGAGTAATCTTTTCACCACAATCTAATTGTTCTCTAATGTACCCCGATATAATGGGAAAACGTTTATTTTTTATAGGATAGGACAATGAGTTAATAGCAAGGTAACTATCTCTTAATAAACTGTAATAACTTCCCGGTGCGCAGTTGCAGCCCAAATAGCGCTCATACTCACCTTTTTGTTCGATGGGTACGATCTCAGAACAGAACAAGCAGCGTTTCTTTTCCATGATCATATAACCTCCCTGTTTACATATCTTTCGCATATCTTATATGAATTCAGGGGCATAACGTCATTAATATTTATTAATATGGCTGGTAATATTTTCTGATCATCCATTTCACTGCTTTGCCTATACTAATCTACATGTCTATTTCCGCACTTATTCTGCTTGCGTTCTGCGCATCGTTCAGAACGATCTTCCGAGTAATTAGCTTGTTCACGATTTCGAATCATGCGGTATAATGCCTCAGTTTCCCCATTCCAACATTCAATTTCACGATAGATGTCCACAAGTGGTGGCGGCGATTCTTTTTCATATGACCACTCACTAAATATTTCGGTTTCTCGCCTGTCTATTCGATATTTATGATCACCTTGTGATAAAAAATGCGAGTAGCCGCTAATTTTCACAATAACATGAAGAATCAACGCAGAAACAAGCATAACCATTCCGGATTTCACATTATCCGTCAAGCATAGCACCAGAATAGAGAACAAAATTGCGGGGAAACTAAAAAGAAGCGAAAAAAGATGAACGATCAGCTTCAAAAATAAAGTCCCTGCATTATGCATCGCATGCTCCTTTGAACGAATTTTTGCTCGTTATAGGATATGCGGCAACAGGTTATCCTTATTTTCAAAACAATTTACCACCTTGAATAAGAAAAACTGCTGTAATCAATTACAGCAGCTTAGTGAAACCAATTATGCGTTTACCAGTCCGAACCCCAAGCAGATTCGTAACCTTTATTAATGGAATGCTGTGGGACTGATTTGGATTGCGCTTCTTTAAAAGCATAATCTGTTCCCATGTAGTTGGCAAAATGCTTACTCTCTTGTCTTCGTATACGTCTTGCCTCTTTCCTATCTGGTGCAGTAGAGTACAATAGCCGCTCTTCATCTGATTCGGCTAATACGCCAGGCACAACCGTTGGTTTATCGTCATCACCTAATGCAACAAACGTCAGGAATGAGGTAGCGCACACCTTGCGACCGCCTGTAAGCAAATCCTCCGTCACTACTCGGACAAACACCTCCATAGACGTTTTATGTGACCAAGTAACGAAAGCTGATAAACTAACTGCATCGCCTTTTCTTACTGGATGAAGAAAATCGACGGAGTCCGTAGAAGCCGTAACGACGGGACGACGAGCATGCTTCGTTGCGGCTATCGTAGCCACATCATCTATATATGCCATAAGCTTTCCACCAAAAATCGTTCCGTGATGATTGGTATCTGGCGGCAGAACAATCGATTCCTTAATGGTTAGTGATGCTGATGCTGGTCTTGATGATAAAGGGACAACTAATTTTTCTAATACGTTCATGGTAACACCTTTTTTCTTCATAAAATTTTTCGATAACGCTAAGTTTACACCCATCTTATATATAGGTAAAATACATATATCGCATAGTTTTCATTCCTTTTCACTATAGGTGCATATAAAGCAGATTATCGATTGATTCCTGCTCTAAAGCTGAAGGAGCAATATAAATGGATCTTAAACATTTAAATTATTTTGTCGCGGTTGCTGAAGCGGGCAGCTTTACACAAGCCGCACGCAAGCTGCATGTAACCCAGCCCTCATTATCAAAAATGGTACGGTTGCTTGAAGAAGATCTTGGTGCACAGCTGATAGATCGCTCCTCCAAGCAGATCGAATTGACGGATGCTGGCCTATCGATTCTCCGTTCAGCGAAACAGATTATACAATCCTTTGAGGATATGTCGAGTGAACTTGAGGAAGTTGTAAAATTAAAAAAAGGAACGCTGCGCTTAGGCATTCCTCCCATGGTAGGCGGATATTTTTTACCGCTCATTATTGAGAAATTTTTGTCTCATTATCCGCAAATTCGATTGCATGTCATTGAACAGGGCGGGAAAAGCTTGGAACAAGATATTCTCCATGGAGAACTGGATTTCAGTATGGTCATTCTTCCCGTTAAGGACGTGGAACGGTATCATGTCCTTCCCTGCATCAACGAGAATTTACGCCTTGTTGTTCATGCTGAACACAAGCTTGCTGGTCAGAGCATGATTGAGATGAAGCAGCTAGAATCAGAGCCATTTATTATGTTTCGCAAAGATTTTACGATCCATCATTTAATTAAAGAACATTGTGAAGCAGCAGGCTTCGAGCCCAAAATCGTGTTTGAGAGCTCGCAATGGGATTTCATGACGGAAATGATTGCAGCTAAATACGGTGTAACGCTATTGCCTGAGGGCATATGCCGACAGCTGGACAAAAAACGTTTTGCTTCGGTTTCCGTTGTTCAGCCTGTAATCCCATGGCAATTGTCGATGATATGGCGCAAAGACAAGTACTTATCCTTCGCTTCGCGCGAATGGATTCGTTTTATAGAAGCAGAGCTTCAGAAGAAATAAGAAAAAAAGTTCGCAGGATATTCACTGCGAACTTTTTTATGCTTTTTCGATTTGATTGCCTTTCCATGAGAACTGCCTTACTTCGGTTGGTGTCTTCCCCATCTGCTTTTTAACTATCCTTGCAAAATGGAAGGTTGATTTGAAACCGCATCTAATTGCAATCTCAGTAATGGATAAACCAGTATGGGTTAAATATTCAACAGCCTTTAACACCCGATAATGCCACAGGTACTTAATCGGAGTCGTTTTTTCGCTCATTCGAAACAGTCGAACAAGATGTTCTGGCGAGACTCCTGCATGCTCCGCGAGCATCGTCAAAGTTATCTCCTCGTGGTAAGTACTGTGAATCAGACTTTTCGCTGTTAAAATAGACGGATGAATCTCCTCAAGTGCTCGAGTCCGCGACATTTCAGAGACATATAACAGGATCGCTGACATACCCAAGCTGCGAAGCAGATCACTTTCGGATGGATGAGCATATTGCACAGAAAGCATTAAATCTGTTAATCGATTCATCTCCTCCGAGATGCGCTGACATAGCGGAAGTTCCTCGAAGTAATCTTTTTCCGTCTCGGATAAGTCCTCAATATGAATAGATATCCAGCGATGCCAGGTTTCACCCTTGCTCGAAAATGTAAACAGTTCATGGTGCCCAGGCTTTAGCAGCACGACAGACCCAGGCGTTATCTCATGAACTTCATCATCAATCTCAATGCTCATCTCGCCCGAATGCAGCAGTACGAGCTGTATATCCTCTTGTACACGAGGGCCATAACGACCGTTAGCCGGATAAATAACTGTGCCTGCGTAAGCCGATTTGATTCTGTTGAACGATACGGAATTAGCCATTAAATCAACGCATATTTCTCGCGCAGATCTTCACGCAATGTAACTGCTGAATCCTCACGAATGTAATGACAAACATAAGAACGACGCCAGCGGTCCGTGCTCCGATTACGGTTAGAGGAATGAATTAAAAGCTCATGGAAGAAAAGAATATCTCCTTTTTCCATAATAACAGGAATCTGTTGATTTAAATCGATGCCTTCTGTCTCGTCCGTCCATTCTTCATGCTCATCGACATTTTTCACCTTGCCATGCGGCAGAAGCCCAAGCTTATGCGTCCCAGGAATAACCCATAAGCAGCCGTTTTGTACATCTACCTGCTCTTCCATCGCAATCCAAGCGGCAACCATGGTCATTGGATCGTTTTTGATATAGTAATAATCCTGATGCGCAGCTTGACCAGGCGAACCCGGCTCTTTATAGAAGAACATACTTTGCACGCAAACAGCCTCCTTCTCCATCAACTGAGCTAGAGCACCCCTAACGATCGGAAGCTTCATCACTTGTCGCGAGAAGCTGTCATGCTGGTGCGGGTTGAACAGCCGAGTAGAATAGCGTGCTTTCTCGGAGGTGCGTGCCCAATCCGGCGTTTCATCAAGTGGCGTAGAACGCAGTTCATAAATATGTCTATTAAAAGCATCGATTAAATCCGCACTGCAGCCTTTTTTAATAATAACAAATCCGTCTTTATGATATTGCTCCAGTTGTTCTTTAGATAGCGGCTTTAATAGTTCCCTTTGTGTTGTAAGCATAATGATAATCCCCTCTCCATTATTCGAGTGTGATTGACGCATCTTGCAGATGTTTTGCTATACTTGTATATTACTGCGCCGTTCCTTCTTCAACAATGGCTCTGATTATCATCTTTGTGTCTGAAATTGATATATCCGTCATTATAAAAAAAGACTGCTAACCTCAGCATTACCTGCTCGTTCAACAGTCCTTGCTTATTTGACTTCAAATTTAAAGCGTCTATTTCTACTCCAACCGCTCTCTTACACTGTAATCTGAAAATATAGACTAGCTACTTTATAATCGTTTATATTTCAGCAACCGCTTTCACATTGTAAAAAGCCAGCATCGGCAAATAAGTCCCCGTATCAATCAGCATCTGAGATGCCGGATTCGTCTGATATGCACCATGAACACTAAGTTTGCCGCTTGGCTTTCTCGATAATTTAAGCAACACTTCATTCCTTGATATAATTGTCCAGCCATTCAATAGAATAGCACCCTCTTCGTCCTCTATACCAAACAAATCCGCTTGTGGATTTATCGCAAATAGTCGTTCCGATACATGCTTAAAGCGCAGCTTAATGGCATGTGAATTCGATTCATGTTCCTGTATGTAAATGGCATGTTCCAAATTAGGCGAGTACGCCTGCCGCTGTAAACCATATACCGCTTGCAATGCTATATTCGCCGCACGGCTCCCAATTATTAAATTTCCTGCAGGGCTGTTGTGAATATCGTCAGACATTGGACAATCAAGTGAAGGTATGACAGAAACCGAAGGTATGGATATTGCAGCTTGCCGCTGTGCTTCGCGCACCTTCCCCCATTGTTTGTCGTGATGCTCTTTGTCTTCTTGAATATTGGTGAAGCGGTTAAGCTGGACCGTTATAAAGGGAAGCTCAGTTATGTTCAAATCCTTACGCCAATATTGAACAACCTTTGTAAAACGCTCCAAGTAAGTATCGGCGCTTTCAGAATTGCAGTCGGAACTGCCTTGGTTCCATACCACGCCAGCCACTTTGCCGCCGCAGCGCTGCACCGTTTCGATCATATTTCGATAAAGATGACCTTCTTCATCAGGATTCCAAGCACGAAGCGCAGAACCGCCAAGAGCCGTTTGTACGAAACCAATAGGATAATGGAGCTCATTTTGCAACAACTTGCCAAAATGCAGCCACGGACTATGTGCTGGATTTACCCACTCCATATTCACCTCATGGATTGTTGCCGTGGAGTCGTTGAACGGATGCGTTGCGAGATCCCACAATCCGTTATTTCTTAGCAAATGAACCCCTAGCATCGGACTATCTTCTACCGTTCCTCTTCCATAACCTGCCGCATTGCTTTGACCGGCTATGATCCATAAATCTCCAACACCGATATGATGGATCATATCTCCGCGTATCGCTCCTGAACCAAGTAGCGCATTCTGATCATGCTGCAAGCAAGTTTCCAAGCGGTATAAACCACCAGTCGGAACATGCAAGCTAACTCGCCATCCATTCTCACCCACCATTTCACATGGTGTCCAGCTTAATACATCTCTACCGTTATTCTCATGAACCACTCTTGCAAACACTTGGAATGGACCAATGTGCACTGCCTGGTCCACTTCCCAAGTGCCCGATAACGCAAGCTTACCTCTTCCGTCTACTTGCTGAATAATTTCCCAAGCCACAGGACCTTTCTCCAAAAAAACGCCAAATGACATGATCAACAAAACCGCCTTTCCTATTTCGTTCTCCTTACAATAGTACTCTTCTTCTTGAATGACTTATATAACAAGTTGGCAATTATTTATTCATTAGCTGTTTCTTTATGCGCGGCCAAAAGTTTCCAAAAAAAGTGAAACAAAAAATGGAAATTTATCGTTTAGAATGTAACATACATCATCGGCATCTATACATTAGGACCAATTTAATACCCATTCAAACAATTGTAATCGCCTAAATGCAAAAAAAGGAGTGCTAACCTTTGAAAAAACGTATTTTCACAAAAGTATGCCTTGCGGTTTTATTAGCATTATCACTAACACCTCTCAGTAATTTAAAGGCTGCAGAAAGCAGTTCCAATTCGCTCACAGGATTTACTCAGGTCGAAATGGCTGGTAACGTAGCATTAGCGTTAGACAATCAAGGAATGGTATGGGCATGGGGCAATAACTTTGCTGGTCAACTGGGAGATGGAACCATTGGTTTCAAATCGGCTGCGGTACTTGTATTCAGTGACGTTGCTAAAGTTCAAGTCACAGGCTTTTACAGCCTCGCACTCAAAAAAGATGGTACAGTGTGGTTCTGGGGCGGGAACGGTGATGGCGTAAGCGGTTTTGATACCTATGATACAAACGCACAAGCTATTGTAACAAAACCTAAAATGGTTAATGGTCTTTCAGATGTTATCGATATTGCTGCAAAAGAAGACCATAATCTAGCATTAAAGTCAGATGGCACGGTATGGTCATGGGGGAACGGCGGGTTGGGTCAATTGGGTCGCATGGACATCAGCGCCTATAAGCCTGAAGATTATCGCAAACGCGTCAGTGAACAAAATATTCCAAAGCAAGTTGCTGGACTAAAAGATATTGTCTCCGTCCACGCAGGAAGCTTCCTTTCAGCAGCAATTAATGCGAAAGGAGAAACTTGGATTTGGGGTCATTACAATGGATGGGGCAGCGATACAGGAGATTTGATGAGTCCATTTAAGCTACCTGGCATTTATGCTAAAAAAGTTTCTGCCACATGGGAAAAATCGATTGTTCTCGACATGGATGGTACAGTGTGGGAAATAAACAAAGGTTTAAAACTCAATAAACTTCTAACATCGGCTTCTGATATAAGCTGTGGAACATTTAGCTGCGCAGCACTTCATTCCGATGGAACATTATGGGGTTTATATAATAATTCCAAAGATTTAGTTGATCCATCACCCATTGCAGGCATCTCGAATGTGAAACAATTTGCGATCCATTCACTTAATCAAGATTTTTTTATTATTTTGAAGGCAGACGGAACTCTATGGTCTAAACAACCATTCGGATATGGAACAGGCAGTGAAACCATTATGGACTATTACAATCAAATGAATATTCCTTCAAGTGAAATGGTTTCAAAGCTGCGCCAAGTGAAGAAAGCCATCACAGTAAAGCTCGACGGAAAGACGATAACGCTCACTTCTAATCCCTATATTTACAAAGGCGTTACTTTCGTACCGCTTCGCAGTACATTTAATGAACTAGGTGCAAAAGTGGAATACGTAAAAGGGAAAATGACCATATCGGATGCTAACCATACACTGAATCTCACCATTAGAGAGAAAGAAGCGTTTATCGATGGCAAGCCGATAACATTAGACTATCCTCCGATGATTATCGATACGATGACCATGGTTCCCTTGCGTTTTGTTATTGAAGGCCTTGATCGTAAAATTGATTGGGATCCTGATAATCGAGTTATTTCCATAAGCAAATAAACAAAAGCCACCAGACCTAATGATCTGGTGGCTTTGATTTTCCATTGTCGTTACTGTAAATAAAAAATGCTAATTAATTTGGTCTAACGATCCTCTTCGCTTTCGCAGCTTCCAACCAGCTCGGAAATTCGTTTAATAGCTGATCATACAATAATTCATCAGATACAGCTGCTATATCATCCAAATGTATAAAGTTTGCGTTATCGACAATCCGGCCTTCCATGGTGTCTAGCTGCTTCAACACCTCAAAATCGGAATGACCAATGCCAACGAACTGCCAGAAAATCGGCTGAACCGCTGCGGCAGTAATGACCTTTTTAATCGGTTTTACGACTCCGCCATCATTAATGAATATAATAAATACTGGCGTGGCCGCTTCCTCTTCCACCGTATATTTACGAATGACATCTTCCATAACTGGAGGTTCATTGTTGCGCCCAAACTTATGTATGTTGTTATTATCCAATATTCTTCGTTGGACATATTGATCAAAATCTTTTTCTGAAACAGAAGGCAATCGGCTAAAATGAGTATCATAAACCCAGACATCGAGCATCCCGTTATCATCAAATTTACTGGCAACCGCGAGAATTCGTTCCACTACTTCCTGCACGGTGCCATTTCTGTATAATGGCTGCATAGAACCTGAAATATCAAGTACAATACCTACTCTAGCCGCAACACTCGTTAATTTTTTCTTCTCCAACGTAATTTGAACGATCTTTTTCCGCAAATCAATGGATGATAAAGTCATTTCGGCTGCAGCAGCTGCTACCTCTGTTTCTTCCCTCTCAATCTCTAGACCAAAGCTTGTACATAACGCTTCAAGCCCTCCGTAAAAACCGCTCCCAATTGCATTAAACTTCCACTCACCGTTATATCTATACAATTCACCGACAACTACAGCCGTTTCCTTTGTAAACGCCAAGCCATAATCAAATCGGAACAACTCTTCATCTGTACTTCCATTTACTAGTCGAATATATAAATGCGATGCGTTTTGCATAAAATGGCCAAGCCGTTCGCCCTCATGGATCGTCACTGTAAAAGCTATTTTTTCCGTATTTTTACTCAGCTGCTTCAAGTGTATCGTGATTGCTTCCTTGTCACCGCTCTTCTCTGTCACATCATGCGAAATCGAACCATCGTGTGCTTGTGGATTGCCATAAAATATAAAATGTTCATCTCTCTCGCAGATATTTCGATCAGATAATAGAAAAGCAGCAGCATCGATGCTCATCGATGATTCTCTAGACGTCCAACCAAATTGAACTCTCACAGATGTAAGTTCGCGTCCTCTAGTGATATCTACCTTTTGACCCTTCGACAATAACATACATCCCGCTCCATTTCGATTTAACTAGTATTCTTCACTCTATTATCTACGAAACTATGGCTAAAGTCCTCCTCCAAACTATCCATTTTTTTCAAAATGTTCGTTTACAAAAGGATATAATTATTATAAAATTCTTTATAACGAACATTAAGTTCGCAATTAGAGCGGGGACGGGAGGTGTTGATGTCATGTCCAAATTCAAAAAAATCTTATCACTTACGTTGCTGATCACCATCTGTATGTATCCTGCTTCCGCATTTGCTGCATCCAGTAAAGAACCATACGATGAAAAGAAAGGTTTCTTATCAAGTATCTTGTCTGTGTTCTCCATTACGAAAAGTACAAACAACAGCAATAGCAGCAACAACAACAGCAATAATAATAAGCAAAACAACAACAAGAATACTAATAACAATAATCATTCAAACCAACCAAGCAATAATAAGAACGACAAAGATTGGGACAAGAAAGGCTGGTTTGACTGGTTCGACAACGATGATTGGTTCGACAATGATGATTGGTGGGATGATATCTGTTGGTGGGATAAGCATAAGGACGATTCATTCAAAATTTGGGAGCGTTATTATTGTTATTGATACCAGCTTGTCCGGTAACCGTTGGGTAAAACCAGCGGTTATTTTTTATTTATGCTCCTTAAGGAAATTTATATGGCATTTATTGTCGAAATAGATTCGCTTAAATCGTATAAGCTTTCCGATAAGAGGACGGGTTCATGCCAAACGATTTCTTGAAGCTTTTGCTCAAATGATGCTCATCCGTAAACCCGCACTGCTCCGCTATTTGCGCAAGCGTTAATGAAGAATTGACTAGCATAAGCTTAACCTTATCCATTCTTAGATTGGCGGCGTACGAACTTGGTGTCGTTTGAAATTCCTGCTTAAACAGCCTGGTCAATTGCACTTGGCTGAGGCCAAGCTCCATCGCGATCGCCTTCAAGGAAACGCCCTCTTCCGCTTGCTGCTGAAGCATATGTACCACGCGCTGCAGGACCTGGTTCTCGCTATATAAATAATTTATCTTACGATTCATGCTTTCAATCTGATAGACATACATCAAATCCCTTAACAGATGTTGCTTGTATTTCAGCGCCAGACTAATCTTCACATAACGAGCTTCGCGAAGCAACGAAAGTGTAGAACTCATTCTTTTTTTGTTCAGCAGAATAAGCTTTCCTGTAGGGGGCACAGTGGTGTTGTCCTCCCCGGCAGCGCTATCTGCATTCCGCCACTGAAACCCGATGAGATGAAATGACAAGCCATCTGTTTTACGGTAAAAGGTCATATGGGGTGGACAAAGCACCATCTCCCCTTTTACAGCTCTCTCGCTCCTCGAATTTCCCATTCTATACTCAAAGCCGCCTTCTTCAACAATGAATAAAGCCCAGTGATCGTAAGTATCCTCTGTCTTCTGAAAATGCGCAGCATCCTTCACGAACACATGGTAAATCAGCTCGGGCTCGCGAAACCAAGGCTTGTCCAATTCCATCATCCCTTTTATGAAATTATTTACAAGAAAGTTGATTAATCTATACATTATACAACGAAAATTTGTCGAATATAATAAAATTAATTACAAGAAGGAGGAGAGGCTAATGCGTACAGCTTCGCTAAATATTCCAGAATTAATGAGCCGTTTTCATGAACAAGGATACTTGGTTTTACCCGATATACTTTCACAGGAAAAGGTATCCCTCCTGAATTCAGCTATCGATGAGGTCCTTGCAGAGGAGGAAGATACGTTCGCTCATAATATTTATAATAGCGTCTCTCGGCACACTGAAATTGCCTCATTGATCGATCACAAAGAAATCCTTCCCTTAATCGTTAATTTGCTTGGACATAATATTCAGCTGCATATTTCTCATCTAACCGTGAGAAAACCTAATCCAAATGATATAAAGACGGCTTCCCACAGCTTTATCGATTGGCATCAAGACGGCCCTCATCCACAGTTTCCGGTTATTGCAGGCTTAACGGCTACTTATTATATAAAAGTCTGTTACATTTTGAGCGATATGACAAAGCCGAACCGCGGCAATACAAAGGTTATTCCGGGCAGCCACAGGCAGCCCTATAATCCGAACCATAAGGATGTGCGCCAGCAATTGGATGGCGAGGTACAAGTGTGCGGAAAGCCGGGTGATGTATTTATTTTCGCACAAAATTTATGGCATGCCGGATCGATCAATCAATCCGAATTTACAAGAAGGCAGCTCTTTCTCGGCTATAGCCCGATCTGGATGCGTCCGATTGACTATCATCAGGCAGACGAGCATCTATTAAAGGATGCCGATCCGATCCGCCGTCAACTGCTTGGACAAATCAGCGACAATAAATTCAAATTTTATGTCCCGGAAGAATCGATGGTACCGCTCAAAAAGATGGTTATCAACAGCGTCTGATAGAGCCGAAGCTGGGCACACATAAGGACCGTTTGCTCACCTCATCGTGATGCAAACGGTCCTTTTAAATCAGCTTGAGATGTCCGATAGCTCCGACAGCAGCATAAGTACAAGTCCCTGCCCATAAAGCGTTGGATAACAAGCGATCTCATTGTAAGCTTCGATTGAAGGCATGATTGGTGTCCCGCCGGACACGCCCATGACTTCCCCGCTCGGCTTTATTTTAAGAAGAATAGCATCTGCCGCAAGGTAGGCAGCATTCAAATAATCCGCATCGAGCAAGCCTTGACGTACCGCTTTCACAATGCCGCAAGAAATGCCGGCGCTGCCCGACGTCTCCGAATAAAATTCAGGACGGTCAAGCACCGTTGCCCATAGGCCTTCCTCATGTTGATAGCGAATAAGGCTGCGCATGAGAAATTGATAACGTTCGAGCGTTTCCTTCGGAACAACTGCTAAACCTTCCAGCTCTTCTACTATCATCGGCACCGCCACCGCTATCCACGCATTAGCTCTCGTCCAGCAGGCAGCCGAAAGATGGTTCCGTGCCTCCGAATTCCAGCCATGAAACAGCACACCCTTATCCTCATCCTGCAGCAGCGTTAAATGCAGCTCCACCTGACGTACGGCCTCTTTCGAATAATCCACATTCCCAGTGAGTTTCGCTAGTTTAGCCAAGAACAAAACCGCCATAAAAATAGTATCCGCCCATACCTGCTCCGGGAATTTCACATTTTCCGTAACCGTATGCTCGAAGGCACCTTCCCTTGTACGGGGCGCCTCCGTCATCATCCATTGTCCAATCCGCTCTGCTGTCTCCAAAAAAACAGGGTCATGCGTATGCTCATAAAGCGCTGGAAAAACCGTATATGGCGCCATCGCATTGATGACTCTGATCTTCTCCGCAAGGTGTAAATTATTTTGCGACCATTTTATTAACTCCGTCATCGTCTCTGATTCACCTGTAAGCTCATAATAAGACAGCATCGCAATGACGCCGACTCCCGGCACCCAGTCCCAATGGTTCAAATCCATGCCCCAACTACCGGAATGTTCCTCCAGCATATAGTGATATACACGATCAGCCGCCTGCTTCACTATTTCCCGCGATAACTTCGTTTTCATGCCCGCTCCTCCACCTCCATTAAATGATGCAGCTTATCCGTTTTATACTGATGGTGATGCTGCTGGCTTCAATGCTAAGGATAGCTTAATTGGATCATCACTGGTTGCGGCAGCATTCTGTTTGCTTGAAAATCTAGCTGCTACAGCATCATCATAGGCCTCTACTATAATTTCCGGCTCTGCTTCACCAATTACTAGCGAAAAAAGAAAAGCTGCTTTGCCCATCTTCTCAAAATCAATTGTACTGTCCTCTACTGCATGTAAAATATGGTCGAAGCAAAAGCTGCTGCTGTTCCTCGCGAGCTCCCACTTCCAATTGTCTTTTTGTTTATCGTCATGCTCCTCCGTCCCTGCACCAAATGCCGTAAACAAAATACGCAGAGCAACTTTGCAGTCACCGATTCTAACCTCCGCTCTTTCCCCGCTCACTTCCGCGTCTACATTATCCAAGCAACCGCCAAGCTCTACCCGAATTCGCAAATCAGATGCAGCTATGCAGCCATTTATTCGATCAAGGCTCGGATGAGTATCTCCTCCATCAGTTAGAAAACAGATGCCGAGCAGCAGTCTACTTCCCTCTACTCTACTGTTCAGTACAGCTGAGCAATAATCATAGCCGTCATGCAGGACGCGCAGCTTCAAATAAGCCGCCTCTCCACCATTATCAAAGAAAATAAGCAGCGGTCTTGTTTGATTCCACATAATTTCCTCGCTGGACACACCAATCGCAAAGGAAGAGGTCATGTAGGTTGTTGCGCACTTTTCCTGCCCGGTCTGTTCATTTCTAGAATAGAGCTGCTGGAGCAGCCTTTCCTCAGACTGTGTGAAAAATGGATCATACTTGTGCGGACAGCAAATCCCGCTCCCAAACCACTCCGCATCATACGGCTGTTCATTCTTAAATGTAAACACAACCCTATTGTTTGTAGCGATTTGCAAAAACGACTTCGCCATATCCGTTAGCAGCGTACTGTAGCTCCGGCTGTGCGGGCCGGACCACTGCTTCGTCGCCGGATGAAAATGCTCTGCTACCATGCGCCATGCACTATCGAGCAAATCTTCCGCAAGCGCTTTAGCCTGAGTGCTCGCCGTCATCTTATAAATTTTGGACAGTTCGGTGATGGCGATAACCGTATAAGTCGGACTGTTAAACTCATGAAACGTCCCTAGCTGATTCGTAAATGCATGGAGCTTTTCCAGCCTTCGAATACCATAATCGGCCAATTCTGGCTCAGCGTATGCTTCGCCCGCGATAAGCGTGACCAAAGCACCCATTAGTGCGATATTCGTATAATTTGGACCTACATCCCGCTTCATAATGGCATCGCATGCGCAGAATACAGCATGACGGATCAGCTCTCGCAGTTCCATAGGTAATCTGTCCCCATGCCGGACTTCGATTTGAACGAGCTGTTTCCCGCAAAAATCAGCCCAGTTCCAATCTGGCGGGGACATTTTCGCAAGCGGCTCCTCGTAAAACCATGACCATATGCCATACGTTAGGTGTGTAGGATTTTGGTCTTGCAGTGAAATCACTTTGCGTATGACTTCATAAGCTCGCGTGGTATAATCCGGCAAACCGCTGTCAAGCAAAGCCAGTGCATAAAGAAGAGAAGGATATGTAGGGTGAACAAGTGGGAACTCCTCAACCGTAAGCGTCGTATGGTAGCCGGGACTATGAAAGGGCAGCTCAAGCATGTTGACTTCCGGGTCAAAAAACGGCTCCCAGTGATGGATTTTTCCGAGCAGCAGCAGCTTATGATCCATTGGATTGTTCGTCTTATCCATATATCCCATCCTCTCAATTACGGTATCCTAGTTGGCGCCAATGAAGTAACAGAGAGCAGACCGCCATTAAGGCGAACTGCTCTCTCCTGCCATTCAACGTGTATCGGTTAAGCTCTGTTCTCTGGCGCTTTAGTCAGTTGGCGCCGGAGTCACTGGATTCGGAGCAGCTTCAGAGCTTCCCGGCTCTGGCGTTTCACTAGGTACTGGCACTACCGTTTCACTTGGTTCTGGAGATTCAGTCGACCCCGGCTCCACGATTTCAGTAGGCACAGGTGTCCCAACCTCCGGGTCAACAACTGGAGCAGCTGTGACTGTAACGATGCAGCTGGCTGTAAATAAACCATCCATCGTCGTTACCGTTATCGTTGCCGTACCCACTCCGACAGGCGTAACTTCCCCTGCATTTACTGTCGCAACATTCGGGTCGCTTGTTGTCCACGTTACCTCTTTACTCGCAGCATTCTCTGGCGTCACCGCTGCAAGAAGTGCAACTGCAGGGTCACTCGCAGTCATCTCAAGTAGGCTTCTGTCAAGCGTCACACCGCTAACGCTTGCTGATCCAGCCCCGCCAATCAACATAGGCTTAAATAGTTTAGACTGTTTATTGGATCCGATGCCTCCGCCCCACTCCAGCCATCCTTTGCGTCCATTGCCGTCATTCTCATTCACAAGAGCGGACAAGCTTAAAATCCCGTCACTTGGAACAATTGGCGACAATTCCGTCCAAGGCAATGCGAGCCGGTAGATCGTATCCTTGTTTGTTTCATCTCTAGTAATCTGGAGCTGGCGATTTGTAACCGGCCCGGTCAATACGCCACTCATCGCCATCCACCGATATAATTCCGGTCCGTCTGGCGTCAGCGCCATTCCGTATTCATACCATTCCGCCGCCTCTCCCGGCGTTCCCAAAGAAATAGCGAATTGAATGCTGTCTCCGCTCCAAATCGCATCTCCTGATTTGGTTTGCGAGAATAGATCGTCATGGATCTTTGCCGACAGATAGAGGTGGTCATTATCATACGTAACCCATAGCTTACCGCTCAAATCCTCCGGCCCATTATGCGGCACCACTCTTGAATGGCCTTCCTCAAACAGGTCGATGCCAGGGAGATCGGTTACATCGTCCAGCGACCCATCCACCTGCACCGTGCGGTTAACGATGGGCGTCATACTTGCGATAGCGATTTTGTTCAAGTTGCCTGAAGAAGACAATACGGTGCCATCATCCAAATAGACGGTAAGCTGGTGAGGCGTTAAAGTTCCATCGGGCAGTGCCGGTATTGGAAGATCAATTGTATAATCCGTAAAACCAGGCAGCACCGTATTATAAGTTTCTGATTCGGTGTTTGCACCCACCTGCCAATCGATCTGTGTCAACCGCCTATCGACCGGTTTTGTATTATCGATTCGAACTCTCAGGAAGTTTCTGCCCTCCTTCAGCACATGTTTGACAGAAAGCTCCTCCGATTGCTTGATCACCACTGTATTTTTTAACGCTCCGATTTTTTTGCCGCCAACGACAAGCTCCGCCGTCGCCGTATAGCTGCCAGGCTCACCTATTCCTTGAAATACGGCAGGATAGGTGCCGACCGAAGAAGCCTGTATATTTTGAATGGATCCTTGCAATTGAATGCGAGCGCTTAGCGGATTCCAAGATGATGCTTTGTATACGGATAACGTTACGCTGATAGGATCACCGGTAAAGGAAGGTTCGCTCTTAAGCCTGTATTTGCTTCCTTGAATGACTTTATCGATTTTTCCTTGGATGAATAGAGGCTCGCTTGAAGCCGTAATGTAAATTTCCCCGTCCTTTGGCGTATAGGTAGCTGAACGGCCCATCATGTCCGTTACGACCAGCGGTCCATTTGTTTTCAAAGTCAGATCGGTTTCGGTATCCGTCCCTGACCAAAGCACATGAATCGATTTCTGGTCCTTCTTAAATTTATAGCGATAGATGCCGTTCGTAATCTCCTGACCGGTTAAGCTTGCGCCAGTCAACTGCCGCGCTACCGTGGCTAACGCCACATAACCCGGTTTTGGCGTATACGCGCCGAGCGGATCACCGCCATTATGAATAATACCGAAGTTATGCTCGTTATATTTCTTATCCGTTCCGTCGTCCATCAGATCGTACCAGAAGATTTTCTCCACTCCTGCTGCCATGCCAAGTACATAGGTGCGAATCAAATAGGCAGCCTGTGTCTTCTCATCCACCCCGCGGGGGTCAAGCTGCGTCGGCCATCCAATTTCCGAGAACCAGATGGGTTTCGTCTGTCCGTTGTTATAGGTTTTCACCAGTTGATTTAATGAGGCTACCTCGTTAAGCAGTCCTTCCGGCTTATCGGGATAACGGTAAGGATGTACGGATAAGGTGTCCATGTAGTTTAACCCTCCGAGCTGGAACAGATCTTCAAGCCACTCGGCTGGAATGCCTGCGGTCGCGCCTCCAAGCACATTCAGATCAGGGCGCACCGATTTGGCAGCCTCATAACCTGCTTTCATTAGATTGAAGTATACTTCGGGCTGTGATGCAGCCGGCCCATTCCCTCCAAATCCGGGCAGGTTGAACTCGTTCCACATCTCCCCCCATTTGATTTGGCCGCCGAATCGGTTCAGTACGGATTTCGTATAATTCGCATAGGCGGCGTGAGCTTCTGCCGAATAAGGCGTTTGAAAATTATCATAAAATTGATTGGAAAAAGCGAAGGTCATCAGCGGATCAATGCTGTTCTCCAGTAGCCCCTCCATATAGAGTGTAAATTTCGGGCTATAGGTGTAGATGCCTTTTTTTAGCTCGATCTCAGACCAAAACATCGCATCCCTCACGCTTTTGGCTCCGGCATACTTGACCAAAGGAAGCATCTCACGGTTCCAGCTATGTGCAAAATGCGTCTGTACGCCAAATGGTGATGCCGTCACCGCTGCCAAATCAAAAGTTGGCACAGCCGCGAATGTCGTCTCTGTTGTTTTAAGCAAAGTTCCCGCTTGATAAGCTGATAGTTTTAAACGATAATAGCCATCTGATTGTACCGGCACCTCAAGCCTGATCTTGCCTCCGGTAACCGGCGCGATTCCAATTGAACCGGGCTCTCCCCAAGCATCATAAGTTTGCCATGTGACGGTATCTCCCGTCGTTAATACATCAAAAGTGCCTTTGCTTGCACCCGCAAATACGTTGCCAACTTGCGTTTGAGCGATGGCTAAATCAGGTACAGTCACCTTGATTCGGAGATCGTCAAGCCATACCGAGCCGCTCTTAAGCCCCGTGCGCAGTCCCGCCCGTGCCACCTTGATCGTCATCTTCTTAAGCGACGGATGAAAGGCTCCGTCATTGGCGCCTCCCCAGTGCGTATATTCGCTGCCGGCATTAAAAGTATTCACGGTAACCTTCTGCCAATCCGTTGTCGGCTGAAGCACCAGCCTTTGCGAGTGGTTTTGGTTCGTTCCGTCCATTAGTACAATATAAATCGATGCAGCATCCGCAGTTTTCACCCAAAAGGATAAGCTTACTGCATCCGCCGGAACTATTCGTTTCGTCAGATACCGCTCCAGTGCAACGTAAGAGCCGCCGCCATTAAAATCGCCAGTCACCTTGGCCGAGGAAAGACCTGTTTTAAATACAGACTGATCTCTTGTAAAGCTTCCTTGTGCCCCGGGAAATTCGGCGCCCAGCAGGAAGTCCCATACTTCGTCGGAGCTCTCATAATCACCAGCTTGCAGCTCTGCGACCACCGCTTCTGCAGCCGCTGCATGTTCATTTTTGCCAAGCGTACCAGATGCCGTCATGATCAATGCAAAGACGAGGAATAATGAAAAAACTTTTTTCATGGTCATCATTTTCCATCCATCCTTTGCTACTCGGATCGGCGATTAACCCTTCCCGAAAAAGTAACTCCTGCATTCGGGAAGGGCCTTCCCCTCTACTTCAGATGCTCTTTGTTCGTTTCATACCACTCCTGCACTAACTTCTCTACATTTTCACCGCCCAAACGCTTCCATTCCTTACGAATATCCTCCATTCCAGCCTGCGGTGTAAGCGCGCCTCCTCCAGTTACGATCTTGGCTTCAATTTGCTGCGCAATCGGAGCGAAGGTAGCAATCAGTTGGCTTACCTCAGGCAGATCAGGATTATAGGCAATATCCCGTCTGTATTTATTTTTCATTGCAATCTCAAGACCAGCTGCTTTAAGCACGGCCTGCTCTTGAGAAATCGGATCCTGCGCCGCCATCACCGCATACCATTCCGGCTTCGGATCCCATTCGTTCAAGATCGCATACTCTCTTGCATAAAACACTTCCTTCTTGAACTTATCAGCGTCGGTCTTCTGTGGAACTTCTCCCACGAGCTTATAATGAACGTCCTTCTCTCCGATTCTGAGCGGCTCCCAGCCCTTCTCCAGCATCCAGTCCAAAAATTTGACGCCTGCTTCGATTTTGTCCTCTTTCATATTCGTATTAAAAGCGATATACATATTGGCCGGCACTTCCTGATAAAGGCCATTTTTTCCATACTTCGAAGAGACAGGCTCCAAAGGCACCACTTTTGCATCCGGCACATTTTTCTTCAAATCAACAAACTCTGCGCCCATTGACCATGAGCCAAGATAAATACCCGACTTGCCTGTCGTCCAAAGCTGCAGCGAGCGCTGAAAATTCGTATCCGTAATGTATTCCTTATCGATTAATCCTTCGTCAAAAAGCTGCTTCTGCAAAGCAAGCGAATCGGTATATCGATCCAGTATCCGTCCGAACGTGAGCTTCCCATCTTCCAGATACCATTGGTTCTCGTTATTGAAGAAAAGGGCTCTTAAAATTTGCACTCCGTTGTAATTAAAGGTGATTGGAACCGTGTCTGCCGTGCCGTTGCCGTCCGGATCGCCCTCTTTGAACTTTCGTGCAACCTCAATTAATTCTTCAACTGTTGTCGGAGCTTTCAAACCTAGCTTATCCAACCAATCCTGACGAATCATAATGCCATGATTGGCTATCGTTTCTTGTCCGCGCGCACTTGCAACCGCATACATTTTTCCATTTATCGTTAGGAAGGGTTTAAGTTCTGGATGCTTAGCCAAATAAGCTTTGTACGTTGTGCTGTATTTTTCGATATATTCGTCGATTGGCTGAATCGCTCCCTGTGCAGCAAGCTGGCTAATATAGCTGCGGTCATATTCCCATATGAGATCCGGAGCCGTGCCCGATGCAATCAGCGTGTTTAATTTTTGCTGTACCTGCGTACGCGGCACGGGTACCCATTTGACCTTTGAAGGAGCATTCTCATTGATCCACTTCGTCCAGCGGTTGTTTTCGTAGCTGCCTTCCTCCGATGACACTTCGCCCCGGTCAAGGATAGATACGCTAATCTCTTTCTTTTGCTCTACCACTGGTGCTGGCGCATCCGTTTTATTCGGTACAGCAGAAGGTTTAGTCGGCTCGGATTTCCCCGTGCAGCCAACCAGCAGTACAACAATTAAGCTAGCCATCATGATCAAATTACGAATTTTGTTCCCTTTCATCAAATACATCATCCCCTTTTCCTTATTAACCTTTAACCGAACCGATCAAGACACCTTTTACAAAATGTTTCTGAAGGAACGGATATACGCATAGAATCGGCGTGACCGCAATGACGATGGCCGCAGCTTTGATGCCTTCGGGCGTTAACAAGATTTGCCCCGCACCCTCGCTTCCCCCAGTATTGTTAAGCAGGCTTGCATCCACTTGATTAATCATCTGATACAGCTTCACCATCAAGGATTGTGACGTCGTTTTTGTTATATAAAGAAGAACGCTGAAATAGGAGTTCCACCAGCCAACGGCGTAGAACAACGACAAGGAGGCGATGATCGGCTTGCACAGCGGAAGCATGATCTGCATTAAAACCCGCCAATCTCCAGCTCCGTCCATAGCAGCCGACTCTTCAATTTCATCCGGAAGGCCTTCCATGAACGTTTTCATCACGAACATGTTATACGTGCTGATCAGCCCTGGCAGCCATAATGCCCAGTATGTGTCCATTAAGCCCAGCGTCTTGACGAGAATAAAGCTCGGAATGATCCCAGAAACGAATAACATCGTGAACGTAACGAACATTAGCAGTCCGCTGCGTCCCATCAAGCGGCGTCTTGAAAGTGGATAGGCAGCCAGTATCGTCATGATCATGTTCAACGCGGTACCAACAACCGTGATCAAGACCGTATTTCGCAAGCCGATCAAAATTTGTCCGTCATCAAATAGCCGATCGTAAGCGTGCAGATTGAATTCAATTGGCCACAGCATCACTTCTCCGGCTGTAATTGCCCGGCTGCTGCTAAAGGATGCTGCCACCTCATACCAAAGCGGGAACAGGGCGATTAAGGACGAGAGGCCAAGAAACGTATAAAGGATGATTTTGCTAATCGATGACAGTACAAAAGCTGCGGCAGCATTCCTTTTCACCGTTACCATAACCCCCTTTCGCCGAACTTTCGGATGATCCCGTTAACGCCCACGACTAGAATAAAACCAATCAAGGACTGGAATAACCCAAGTGCTGTCGTGTAGCTGTAATTCATATTTTGCAAGCCGACCCGGTATACGTAGGTGCTGATGACATCCGCTACATCCAGCACAGATTGATTTTGAAGCACCAGCGTTTGTTCAAGGCCAACATCCATCATATGCCCCATCCGAAGGATCAATAAAATGGCAATCGTGCTGCGAATGCCGGGAAGTGTAATATGCCAAATTTGCCGCAGCTTGTTTGCACCGTCGATTTTGGCTGCTTCATAGAGCTGGGGATCAATCGAAGCCATCGCTGCTAAATAGAGAATCGTCCCCCAGCCCGCTTCGCGCCAAATACCGGATAACGTATACACAACAGGCCACCAAGTCGAATCCGCCATAAAATAGACGGGCTCGATGCCAAATTGTTTTAGAATCAGATTCACGACGCCTGTGCTTGGCGATAGGATCGCAATAACGATACCGCCCAGCACAACCCAAGAGATGAAGTGAGGCAAATACAACAGGTTCTGGATCGTCCTTTTGTACCATTCTCTGCGCACCTCGTTAAGCAGCAAGGCAAGGAGGATAGGTACCGGAAAACCAAACACGAGACTATAGATGTTCAGTAGCAGCGTATTTCTAAGAATTCTCCAAAAATCCAAGCTTGCGAACAGCATTTGAAAATGATGAAAACCGGCCCATTCGCTTCCCCAAATTCCATCAATAAACCGGTAATTTTTGAATGCGATAATCTCGCCCGCCATCGGTGCGTATTTAAAGATGACATAAAACAAGATGACAGGCAGAAGCATCAAATATAAGTGACGATCCCGCTTAAGCCGTATCCAAATCGTCCTCCCCCCCTTTATGTTCCGTCTACAATTCGATCGTACACAAAGCTCGGGAAGCTGAATATAGACATGTTCTGTGCCAGGTGTCTTTTATTGTGAAATGGCCCAGTCACCTTTCTTGAACAGGTTCATTCTTTTGCTGTGACACGAAAGAAATCCCGCCATTACAAGTAAAAACCCCTTCAACTTCTGGATGTTGAAGTAGCTTTGACGGAGAAATATAAGCCTTTTATAAGCTATCAAACTTATAGATTCTTATAGTACAAGGAAAAAACCGGGGCAACGCCTCCGCTTAGGAAGTGTGCCACCGGTCTTACGTTCGCTCTGTGCCTTGCCCTGTTTGTTTGCTGATGGCATGTTCGCGGAACTCTGTAGGTGTCATCCCTGTAAATTTTTTAAACGTCCGCAAGAAGCTGCGGGTATTCATGTATCCAATTGCTTCGGCGATATCGTTCACTTTTTTATCCTTGTTAGCGAGCAGTGCTTTCGAGGCGTCAATTCGAATTTCGATTAGATAGTCGATAAAATTTCGCTCGGTGTATTCTTTAAACTGCTTGCTAATATAGGTTGGGCTCAAATGAAACTGTTCAGCGAGCCGATCGAGCGACAAATCATTTTCATGGTAATGGGCTTGAATGTAGGTAAGCATTCGCTCAATCGTGTCATTTTTCCCTCTCAGGCTTCGTTTGCTCGTAAGCTTAGCAGCTAGCTCCTCAAGAACAGCGAGGACGAGGGCCTCTGCTTGCTTCCAATCCTCACTGTGCTCAATCTTCTCATAAATGCTATCCAAGTTGCCCATCGACTCCTCGGGACCGATTCCGATTGCATCAGCAACCTGCAGCGCCTTCACGATTAAATCGAACGAAAACTGGCGGATGAGGTCAGGAGGCAAGCCTAGTTCCACCGCCTTCTCGAAGGCTTGGTGCACATCCTCCTTTATTTTATCCGTATCCGTCTGTTTGAGCGCCTCCATAATTCGAGTTGCCTTCCGATTCAAACGGTAATAGTCTTGACTGTCCGGCGGTTGCAAATCCTCGATTGAAATGACGGAATGGCTGCCAAAAAGCATCTTGTAGCGGAGCGCCTTGCGCGACTCGCCGTAGGAGCTTTGAATATCGCCGAGTTCCTTGACTCCTCTGCCTACACCCACCGTAGCGACTAATCCGAATTGCTTCTTAATTACCTCAAGTATCCATTCCAAAATTGCGAGCGCGCGCAAATGGTTTTGTTCCGCTTCGCCTTCTGCGAAACTAAAGACAAGCGCCGCTCGTCCGCCGCCTAAATCGATTGCGACTCCAGCATCCTCTTTGCCCATCATCTCCTCCGCCACGTTGCAAAACACATACGTATACAACGTTTCATCACGCAGGCTTAAGCAGCCTTCTGGTTTCGCAATTTCTGCCGTACATACAAGGTAGCGCTCTGAATAGAGCTTAATGCCTGTAAATTCAAAGTGATGCCGCAAAGCTTGGTAGTCCGTTCGGTAGCCGGTCAGCATATCCATAATCAATCTCCATTTGAGCACGGATTTGGAATCCCGCACATGCTTCTCCAAATGCTCCCGATCCTCCATCATTTGCTCAAACACCGTCTCCAAATAAGTGAATCCCGCCGTATCAAATCCACGCTTCTTATCTGGCTGGTAGGTGCCTGAAAGCTTGCTGACCAGTCGATCAAGCGGCTTGAAGGTTAAGCGATTGACGTAGAACAACACAATTAGCGCTAGGACAATCATTACGCCAGCCAATATAAATAAAAGATTGCGGGTAATCTGAAGCGGCTCGTAAATTTGTGATTCCGGCATGATGCTGACCATTTTCCACCCCGTATAGGCGGAAGTCCTGTAAAATACCGTTTGCGGGATGCCGTCCAGCTTGACTGATAGGGAGCCGCTGCCTTCTGCTGAGAGTACGTTTCTCATATAGGGTAATTGCTTTAAATTTTGGTAAAGGAGCGTTTTGTCATCGTGGCTGACGACTTTTCCATCTGCGTCGAATATAAACAGATGGCCAGCCGAGCTTTCCTCATAGACCGATTTAATCATATCGTAGAGAACAACCTCGTTAATGTTAACGGCAACGATGCCATTACGATAACCGGGACTGCTGAGCGTTGGGTAGGAGCGCACCAGTGTCACAACGTTTTGAGTTGTCGTTCCATCCCACACCGGATGGGTCGTCATCCACTTGAAGTAACCCGGCATGTCCATGTAATCAGCCAACCAGTTGTCTACCGATGAGATATCATTCATATAAGCCTTTTCGGTCAAAATATCGCCGTTTACAGCAGAGTAAACAAAAATGGATGAGAATGTGGGATTCGCGTTAATAAAGTTTTTTAATTTTGTTGTAAGCCCATAATAGTTGCTGTATTTTTGGGCATCGTCATTGTAGCTATCCAGCATGAAGTAGACAAATTCGAGTTCTTCCATAAGTGCGAGCAAATCTTTCTCGGTTTGACGGAACGCCACTTCAATCTTTTGGTCTACTTGCTTGAGTAGAGCGAGATTCGTATTGGTCAGATCCGCCTCAAGCGGACCAACCGTACCCCGATAGGACAACCAAAAGGTTAAGACAATAATCAGCAGAAATGTGCTTCCGTAAATGATCATCACTTTTCCCGAAATGCTGGATTTCATTCAAAACCTCCTCACGGGATGCAGCTTGTTCATTACTATATGCATCATATGAGTTTGGCATTATACATTCATAGCCAGTATCATCATTCCTACTAGTGTGCTTCTCATATTCATTATGACTTTCTCGTCTATTGCATTAATGATGATATTTATAAAAAATGTATTATCAAAATATGAAGATACCATTTTATTATTGTTAGCAGCTGCGGGTGTCGCATCAGGTATCATCCGGGGTATCATCAAATCCACTGGGTTAATAAAAATCGGCTAATACCCTTTTGATATGCTTGCTGCTTTTCTCGGATTTGCTGCTTATTGGTTTAAGCGTTATTTTCAAAATACCGTTCGAATGATCAAGCTTGCAAAAGGCTGATAAAACGGAAGATGAATTTTGGTGAATACTTCTTATGAGCTGCGAACTCCCCTACGAGGCGCAATCCGTCATGGAGCGATCAGATCAGGCTGCCGATCACAAAAATACGAATCAATTTGTATCTATTGCACATGAGCTAGAGCTCGTTCAAGCTTACTTGTATATCGAGAAGGAACGTTTTGCTGAACGTTTAGAGATTATCTGGGAAGTACATCGAAATATCGATTGCAGATGATGGAATCGGAATGGACGAAGAAGAATTGGGGCAACTGTTGGATGGGAAGTATAACGAACAAAGAGGAATTGGTTTATTGAATACGGATCGCCGATTAAAACAGTTATATGGCCATGGACTTGTCATTACAAGCAAACTTAATTTTGGAACCACGGTATCATTCCAGATTCCCAAAAATGAATAAATAAAAAAAGCGACATTGCCCGCCAAGGGTAAGTCGCTTTCTGTTTATTTGCCAAAAGTACCTGGTTTGATTTTTTTTACATCATACATATTTACCGATGAATCAACGATATATGAAGGACGCTGCTCATCTTTTTTGTTCCGATGGCCAGCAATATGGACGGGATCTTTCTCCCAGTTTTTCCAAGCTTCATCAGACTCCCAACGGATCATAATAACAACTTCTTCCGTTTCTTTTGCTTTTCTATTCACCATAATATTAATATCGATAAGACCTTCCTTGCCATCAATATAGCCCTCTTGCCCAAAATTGTCGACAACTTGCTGTGAATTTCCCTTTTCCACTACAATTGATCTCAATTGAATGAACACAGAAATCCCTCCTATATCATTTTAAAAACTATCATTTAACTATATCGATAACGATTCTCATTGTCAAATGTACATTGTTAAAATGTTCCTATTCTGGTGACTTGTTTTTCTTCCCTTCCCTTCTGAATTAAGGAAACGACTAAAATTTTATTAATCGTCAGCAAGTAACGACTAACATGTCAAAAAAATGATAAAATAGATGATGATAATACCAAAAAGGCGGAGATTACATGGGACATCCATTCATTATTGAACCGATATCGTACATTAGCTTCGAAAACGAAGCAGAGCAAATAGAAAAATGCAAGGAATGGGGTTTGCTTTCTGAGAAGGCTGCCAAAACAAAAGTATTTTTCTATAAAGGAAACGGCGTGAATCTCGAATGCACTATTATTGGATATGTGGATAAAATGACTGCTGTCATTTCATTTGAAAATGAACAAAAGCATTGTATTCACCCTTCCTACTTGAAGGAAATGCAAGCTTCTAGTTATGGCCAGAAGACTTCCAATGCAGTTGAAGAGATTGCACCTGCACAAGAGATTGAAGCTGATAAAAATGACGCTCTGCTAGAAACATCACAAAATAATGATGCAGCAGCGATTTCTGAGACGATACCAGCGCCTGATTCCGTTGAAGAAGTACATAAAGAACCTAAAGCAGCAGCTGCTCCAAAAGAAAAAACAAAAAAAGAAAAGGCACCCAAACTGCAGCTCCCTGAAGATAAGATCAAGATGGTCGCAACAGTAAAAGAGTTTACGACTGTACCTAACAATTTTTCTGATACAGATGACGAGGTTGTTATTTACAACGCAGTAGCCATTCAAGATCCTGCTATGGAGATCGGCGATGCTTGGTCCAGCCATAGTGCTACCCTCAAAAAGCTTGAGCTGGAAATCGGCGATATCCTTCATTTTGAAGGAAAAATAGTCGCTAAAAAGCTTACTAAGCACCCTGTTCCTTACAAAATCAATAACCCTGCGAAAATTCAAAAAGAAAAATCAGAATAAACCCATTCATAGTTGAGGTATACCTTGAGCTTTGCTTCTAACCTACAGGAGTAAAGCTTTTTTCTGATCGAACTTTATAACTTTAAACTATAAAGAAGATAGGAATAATATATTTTACTTATATACAATCTTTGTGTGAGAATAGGGTTACCAATAGTTAGGGGATGATATTATGCCTTCCGGCCAATTTTGGAAAACCGAATTATATGACAACAAACTGGGTTTTGTATCTGAGTACGGGAAGGAAGTTGTTGAATTATTAAGTCCTGCCCCAGGCGAGAAAATATTAGATGTAGGGTGTGGCACCGGAGATTTGGCCTATGAAATATCGAAAACGGGAGCAACAGTTCTAGGCATGGATTTTTCTGCGGAAATGATTGAAAAAGCACGAGTGAAATATCCAACCATTCTTTTTTTCACTGGAAATGGTGAACAGTTTCAGTTAGATGAATCATTTGATGCTGTATTCTCTAATGCGGCATTGCATTGGATGAAAAATGCGAAACAAGTGGTTGAAAATGTGTGGAATGTGCTAAACAGCGGCGGCAGATTTGTTGCTGAGTTTGGCGGCAAAGGAAATGTTAATCGAATAGTAAAAGCAACAACAGCTGTGCTTGATGAGGATTATGCTATTGATGCAGAAAAGTTAAATCCTTGGTTCTTTCCGAGCATTTCAGAATATAGCGCTCTACTTGAACAACAAGGCTTTCGAGTAACTTATGCCGTTCTTTTTGATCGGCCTACGAAGATGGAAGACGGTGAAGAAGGACTAAATCACTGGTTATCTGGTTTCGCAAATCATTTTTTCGCTAATGTATCGGAAGAAGATAAAAAGTTGCTATACGCTAAAATAGCCGCAAGAGTAAGAAATGATTTATTCCATGATGGTACATGGTATGTGGATTATGTGCGGATTAGAGTAAAAGCTATTAAGCCATAACTTTAAAGCCCCTATAAATAGAGAAAAAGACTGCTGCTTAACCTTGTACGGTTTTAAGCAGCAGTCTTCTCTATTAAGAAGCAATCAGATGATAGGATGTTTAACGAATACGATAGCTGAGATCGTTCCAACGAAGCTCGTTGCGAACACTGCGTACCGTTGAATGCTTATCGATTACTACGGTTTCAATGCCAACTTGATCCGCCCAGTCTACAAGCTGCTCAGTCGTTACGACATATGAGAATACGGTGTGATGAGCGCCGCCAGCGTAAATCCAGCTCTCTGCTGCATCTCGAAGCGATGGTTCTGGTTTCCACAACACACGAGCTACTGGAAGCTTCGGCATTTCATGAGTAGGCTTCACTGCATCCACTTGGTTAATGATCAAGCGGAAACGATTGCCTAGATCGATGAGTGAAGCATTAAGCGCAGCACCAGAGCGTCCATCGAATACAATCCGTGCTGGATCCGCTTTGCCGCCGATGCCAAGCGGATGAACTTCGATTTTTGGACGGCTATCCGCGATTGTAGGACATACCTCAAGCATATGTGATCCAAGTACGAGCTCGTTGCCTTCTTCTAGATGATAAGTATAGTCCTCCATAAATGAAGTACCTTTGTTATTGGCAATCAGCTTCATCATGCGAGTAAGTGCAGATGTTTTCCAGTCGCCCTCGCCGCCAAAGCCGTATCCTTGCTCCATCAAGCGCTGAACTGCAAGACCTGGAAGCTGCTTCATGCCATGCAAATCTTCAAATGACGTAGTAAATGCGGAGAAACCGCCCTCTTGTAAAAATGCTTTTAGGCCAAGCTCAATACGAGCCTGCTCGCCAATGGAAGCCCATGAAGCTGCATTGCCGCGTGTCTCGGACGAAATATCGTACTGCTCGTTGTATTCCTCAAGCAGCTGTTTTACTTCTGAATCTGAAACCTCATTCATACGAGCAACAAGATCACCAATGCCATAACCATTAATCGACCAGCCGAATTTGATTTGCGCTTCAACTTTGTCGCCTTCCGTAACCGAAACTTGACGCATATTGTCTCCGAAGCGAGCAACCTTAAGATGACGGCCTTCATTAACTGCAATTGCCGTTCCCATCCAGCTGGCAATGCGGGAACGAGTAACGCCATCCTCCCAGTGACCCGTAACGACTTTGCGCTCAAGGCCTAGTCGGGCGAAAATATGGCCGTATTCTCGGTCGCCATGTGCGGATTGATTCGTATTCATAAAGTCCATATCAATCGTTTCCCAAGGAATATCACGGTTGAATTGAGTATGAAGGTGTAGTAATGGCTTACGCAGCTCAGACAACCCATGAATCCACATTTTTGCCGGTGAGAAGGTATGCATCCAAGTGATGATGCCTGCACAGTTCTCATCCGCTTTCGCTTCTAAGCAAAGCTTGTAAATTTCTTCTGGAGTTGTTACTACAGGTTTAAATACAATTTCGGATGAAATAACAGAATCATCATTCAACGCCGCAGCAATAATACGTGAATGCTGTGCAACCTCTTCTAATGTTTCTGGTCCGTACAAGTGCTGGCTTCCGGTAACAAACCAAAATTGATAGGGCTTAACTTGTAACATGGAATGGTTCCTCCTTAAGTTTTGCGAATGCAAAACAGCTTCGTAAGCATCCGCTTTAAGTTTTGCGAATGCAAAACAGCTACGTAAGCATCCGCTTCAAGTTTTGCGAATGCAAAACAGCTATGTAAGCATTCACCGAGTATTAAACGTATTTTTAGAGATAACGCCTCTCCTCAACTTGTACGGACATTAGCGCTAGTTATCACTGGTATGACGATGCACTTGTACATACAACTTGACTCACGTTTATCATACTCCGAACCATAAATGTTTTCAATATGCAGCCCCTATAAAATTTCTAAAGAAAATCAAATTTGTTCCAGTCGGTATGTATAGCCGCAAAACGAACAACGAAATAATACGCTTTTATCGCCTACTTTAATAGTAAGCCTCTCGTCGTCCTCGATTTCAATATACTCTCTGCCCTGCTCGTCCCGATCTCCCGTAGCAAACATTACTGTTTTATTCCCGCACTCGCACTCAAAACTCATCATGATATTGTTGCTCCTCTATTATTGTAGATTTACTAAATTATGCTCTTTTTTACACTGATTTTTGCTCTGTCAGCAACAGCATTTACTTATTTGCTGTAATAAACAGCCATTTTCATAACTTACGAATAAATACCAGCCTCTAAATGCGTCGGTTTCATTGCTTCATTGTGTTAGCTTCGATATAATTATCGTTGACATTATTATATTACAAAAACAAGGTCAAGGAAGGGTTACGAATAACATGTACATAGCAGATAAATGGGTAGACTACGAGGTTATAGATACAGGAGACGGAGATAAGCTCGAACGTTGGGGCAATTATACACTCCGCCGTCCAGATCCACAAATTATTTGGCCGATCACAAATGAAACAGGTCTTTGGAAAAAAGCCGATGGCCATTACCATAGAAGCAATTCCGGTGGCGGTCAATGGTCGATGAGCGAATCATTGCCTGAGCGCTGGACCATTTCTTATGGCGAACTAAACTTCCATATCAAGCCGACAAACTTCAAGCATACAGGATTATTTCCTGAGCAAGCCGTTAACTGGAGCTGGATGATGGACAAAATCCGTAATGCAGGACGTCCTATTCGTGTCTTGAATCTCTTTGCCTATTCGGGCGGTGCCACTGTTGCAGCCGCAGCAGCAGGCGCTGAGGTATGCCACGTTGACGCAGCTAAGGGTATGGTCCAATGGGCAAAAGATAACGCCCAGCTGTCTGGACTTGAGTCCGCTCCAATTCGCTATATTACGGATGACGTGTTCAAATTCGTTCAACGCGAACAACGCCGCGGCAAGCAGTATGATGCGATTATTATGGATCCACCTTCTTATGGACGTGGCACGAATGGTGAAACATGGAAGCTCGAAGAAAATTTGTTTCCATTCTTACAATCCTGTACATCGATTTTGTCTGACAATCCATTGTTCCTACTCATCAACTCCTATACAACTGGATTATCGCAATCTGTTCTGCACAACCTGCTGCATATGACAATGAATGCCAAGTATGGCGGCGAGATCAACTGTGGAGAAATCGGATTGCCGATTACGAAATCCGGCCTTAATTTGCCGTGCGGAATACTGGGACGTTGGGAGTCTAAGTAATGACGATCAAGGTTCTGTTCGAGGACAATCATGTAATAGCTGTCGTTAAGCCGCCTGGCGTCCTCTCACAAGAGGATGACACTGGCGATGCTGATATGCTTACCCTGCTTAAACAGGATATAAAGGAACGATACAACAAGCCGGGAAACGTCTTTCTCGGCCTCGTTCACCGTCTTGACCGTATGGTTGGCGGCGTTATGATTTTTGCCAAAACCTCAAAAGCTGCGTCCAGATTATCCGAATCGGTTCGCAGTAGACATTTTGGCAAAACTTATGTTTGTGTTGTACAAGGTACGCCAAAACAATCTCAATCGCGTTTGACTCATTATATTGTTAAGAACAGCAAACAAAATCAAGTAACCGTCTATAACAAACCCACGAATGAGGCTAAAGAAGCGATTTTGGATTACGAGGTAGCAGCTGTATCTGGCCGTTATTCATTGATTGCGGTGAAGCTGCATACCGGAAGGCCTCATCAAATCCGTGCACAGCTGGCTCATATCGGCTGTCCGCTCGTAGGCGACCTGAAATACGGCGCGAAACCAACAAGCGGCATATCCGAAATTGCGTTATGGTCAACCTCGGTTTCAGCCCCTCATCCTATAACAAAGGAATGGATGAGTTTTCGTTCCGTCCCAACCGGCTCTGATGTTTGGAATTGGTGGACTAGTTCGCAGCTTGAAGACGCCTCCAGTATGCTGAGCAATACGTAACAAGGAAGGACGAAATACTAATGCGCCGTAAAAGGCACCGAAAAACAAATTCTATACTATTATTACTAAGTTTACTTGGCTTACTGGTTATTTTTTTATTGCCCTCCATTTACGAGAGGGCTTCTGCACCTGCCAGCTCGCTTCCTACAGCTTCAATTGACCCCACTCCTACTGAGCAAGCAGTCGTAACCCCTTCACCATCTCCTGAACCGACAGCACCACCAGAGCCTGTTTATGCCGATGCCGTATGGATGGCCGTAGGCGACATCATGATGCATACGCCCCAGCTGCCCGGAGCTTTTGACAAGAAGACGAATCGATATAACTTCAAGCCGTTTTTTGCAGAGGTTAAACCGATTTTGAAGCAAGGAGATTGGGTTATTGCCAACTTAGAAACACCAATTGCTGGTGTGGAATATGGCTATACTGGATATCCAACGTTTAATGCGCCAACCGAACTTGGAGAAGCAATCAAGGATGCTGGATTTAACTTAATAACAAATGCCAACAATCATTCACTTGATAAAGGCGAGTCAGGTGTGCTTCGCACTCTTGAGAATTTAAAGAAGCTTGGTCTTCCAAGCAAGGGAACAGCCGCATCGCAAGAAGAAGCAGACCATCCTGTCCTATCCGAGAAAAATGGCATCGTTATGGGATTGTTAGCTTACACCTATGGTACAAATGGCATTCCAATTCCAGAAGGCAAACCTTACCTCGTTTCGCTTATTGATGAAGAGAAAATTAAAGCAGACATCATTAGGCTGCGTGAAGCAGGTGCTGATTTTATTACCGTTTCTCTGCATTTCGGAACTGAATATCAGATTATACCGAATGAAGAACAAAAACGTCTCGCTCGTTCGCTTGTCGCTGCGGGAGCTGATATTATTGCCGGTTCGCATCCCCATGTTGTCCAGCCATATGAAGTGCTTGAAACAACCGATGAGAATGGTCATGTAAAAAAGGGACTTATTATTTATTCTATGGGAAATTTTATTTCTAATCAGCGGGGCGAATCGAAGGATTACGGAGTTATTTTTAAAGTTAATGTTCGTAAAAATATGACAGAAGGCACAGTTACTATTACTGATGTTGAATCCATTCCGACATGGGTGCATCGCTACAAGCCTGATCGTTCCTTTCGATATCGCATCTTGCCAATCGAAGAAACATTAGCTGCTTCAAATGATACCTTGCTAACGCAAGCCGACTACGAGGTGCTCCAAAAAAATTACGATATGCTGCGCAATCGGCTCGATTCTATGAAATAAGCGTTGATGGCGAAATCAGATTACAGATTTGCTACTTTACCCAACAAGTAAACCAGCAGCTGCTGGTTATGAGAGGAAATGCGGTCCAGCGATTGTTCGATCATTTGAGTCCGAATCGTTGTACCGCGCTCCGCCTCAGCTTTGCCCTTCTCCGAAACAGATACCCACACAATTCTTCGATCATGATCATCTCTAGTACGTTCAATGAGCTCATTTCTTTCCATTCGATCCAACAGTGTTGTAATTGCAGCAGGCGTGGTCGCTAAATATTGGAGCAGATCAGATGGCTTCATCGGTTGGTGCTGAAGCATCAGCTCTAATACATTCAGCTGCCCTTCTGTCAAAGGAGCAAGCGATTGTTCCAAGTTGTTTTTCCATTCACGCGAAAGCTTCGTCCATAATCGAGTAAATTCTCCTGACACCATACTCCCACACTCGCTCTCTGTCAATTTCCATCTATTTGCTATTTATTATAGCAGTCTTTATTGTCGAATAAAAGATTAACCCAATTAATAATTTGCGCTATTAATCGATATATTGTTGAACATTATGACAGCGTTAGACATACAATAAGGCGAAAGCCCAGCGCTATGTCTATTCATGCTTAAACAGTAAGGAGCGTGCACCCAGTGGAAGAAAGAAAAGCTGTAATCATTCAAAAAATTAAAAATTATGGCATTATAAAAGACCCACAATGGCTGGACCGCCCGGATGAGCTGGTACCATTGTGGGTCATGCTTGAAGCTATTTTGGAAGTCATTGAACGGTTTGATCCGCCTAATCGACCTTTTGATTAGTGTCTGTTATGGAACGTGCAATCGTGCTCGTAATAACGTCGGTTTTCTCTACTGGGAAAATAAGCTTGCCTATCGATTTGCGATCTTCAATTGGTGCTTTCTCCGATGTAGCAGAAAGTTTCGCTCCAGATGAGGTAATCGCTACAATCTCTTTGGCTGCCTTGCAATAATAAGCACCAATCAGTGAGGAACCATTTGGACGCACTCGTTTGCCTTCTTTAAATTCGAACGTTTGTACACCCTTGCCGCCTCTGCCCTGAATTGGATAATCCAGCAGCAAAGTACGTTTGGCGTAACCGATATCGGTAATGACGAGTAATTCGCCTTCATCCTCAGCAACCCATTCCGCGGTGACAAGCTCGTCTCCATCCTTAAGCTGAATACCTCTTACGCCTGTTGCAACTCTACCCATCGAATTAACTTCGGATTCTGTAAACCGAATACTCATTCCCTGCTTAGTAATAAGCATGATTTGCTTCGAACCATCACTCAAAACAACCCGAATGACTTCGTCGCCCTCTGAAACTTTGCAGGCTGCAACCGCAGTGGATCTTGTAGTTGCGTATTCCTTAAGCTCCGTACGCTTGACTTGGCCACGTTTCGTTACGAAAACAAGTGATGCTGTAGATGCCAAAATATCTTTAATTGGAATGACGCTTACGATCGAATCATCCTTCGGAATAGGTACAACATTCACTATCGCTGTTCCGGTATCCTTCCATTTGAATTCTGGAATTTGATGGACCGGCAGCAAATAATATTGACCTTTGCGTGTAAAGAGCAGCAAATTGTCAATCGTATTGACTTCAAGCAACTCTCGTACGAAGTCACCTTCCTTGACGCCTGCGTTTTGCAGCTCGCCTCCCGATCTCGTAAACGAGAGCATGCTTGTCCGTTTTACATAACCATCCTGGCTTAATGTAACTAGAACATCCTCTGGTGTAACAAGAACTTCGAGGTTAACTTTCAGCTCTTCGATTTCACCGCGCAGAACAGAACGGCGATCAATGCCATATTTGGTTTGAATCTCAAGCAGTTCATCCCTAATAACACCAATCAGCTTCTTCTCGCTAGCCAAGATCGATTTCAAGTAAGCAATCTTCTTCATCGCTTCCTTAAGCTCTTTCTCAAGTGTCGTAATTTCCAAGTTCGTTAAGCGATAAAGCTGCAAAGTAAGGATGGCATCTGCTTGACGAGCGGAGAAATCGAACTTCGCAACCAAGTTGTCTTGTGCATCCCCGCGATTTTTGGATGCTTTGATCGTCGCTATAACTTCGTCTAATATGTTGAGCGCTTTGACAAGTCCTTCTACAACATGAGCGCGATCTTCCGCCTTCTCAAGATCATATTTCGTGCGGAAAGTTACTACTTCCTTCTGATGATCGATATACGCCGATAATATTTGTTTAAGACCAAGCTGCATCGGTGTTTTGTTCACGATTGCGACCATATTGAAGCTGTAAGCTACCTGCAGATCCGTTTTCTTGAACAAATAAGCCAATATACCTTGTGCATCGGCATCCTTCTTAAACTCAATGACGATGCGCAGACCATTGCGTCCGCTCTCATCACGCACCTCCGCAATGCCTTCGACCTTTTTCTCTAGCCGAATGTTTTCCATTGCGGTAACCAACCGTGATTTAACGACCTGATATGGAATTTCAGTAATGACAAGCTGCTGCTTACCTCCGCGCATATCCTCGATAGCCGTCTTAGCACGAATGTATATGCGGCCTTTACCTGTAGCATAAGCGTCTCGAATGCCTTCTTCGCCCATAATAATGCCGCCAGTAGGGAAATCCGGACCTTTCACATAGGTCATAAGTTCTTCTTGCGTCAGCTCTGGGCTTCCCATAAGGGCGATACACGCATCAATAACCTCACGCAGGTTATGAGGCGGGATTTCCGTGGCAAAGCCGGCAGAGATGCCGCTGGTCCCGTTTACGAGCAAGTTGGGGTACCGCGACGGCAGCACAACCGGCTCCTTCGTTGTATTATCGAAATTATCCTTGAATTGTACCGTTCTTTTCTCTATGTCACGAAGCAGCTCCATCGCAATTGGCGATAGACGCGCTTCCGTATAACGCATAGCTGCTGCTGGATCATCATCCTGAGAACCCCAGTTTCCGTGTCCATCAACGAGCGGATGTCCCATTTTCCAAGGCTGTGCCATCCGTACCATACCCTCATAAATCGATGAGTCACCATGCGGATGGTAATTACCCATAACGTCACCGACAGTTTTAGCCGATTTGCGGTATTGCTTGTCCGGTGTGTTTCCTGAATCATACATCGCATATAGAATACGACGCTGCACGGGCTTCAAACCATCGCGAACGTCAGGAATGGCACGGTCCTGAATTATATACTTTGAATAGCGTCCGAAGCGGTCGCCTACCACTTCCTCCAAAAACGCCGGTAAAAACTGTTCCAGCATACTCATGCAGAAATCCCCCTATTCCTCATATTCCATAAAATCGACATTCTCGACAATCCAACGTTTACGCGGATCTACCTTATCTCCCATAAGCGTCGATACTCTGCGTTCTGCTTTGGCTGCATCCTCGATTTGAACCTGAAGAAGCGTTCTTTTCTCTGGATCCATCGTCGTTTCCCACAATTGATCAGGATTCATCTCACCAAGCCCTTTATAACGCTGAAGCTCATAATTTTTACCGTATTCCTTCAAATAGTTTTGAAGCTGCTCATCTGTCCACGCATATCGAATCGTTTCCAGCTTGCCAGATTTACGTGTAATTTTGTAAAGCGGCGGCTGAGCGATATAAACGCGTCCCAAATCGATTAACGGCTTCATATAACGGTAGAAAAAAGTAAGAAGAAGCACTTGGATATGAGCGCCGTCTGTATCCGCATCGGTCATAATAATAATTTTATTATAGTTGCATTCCTCAGCGACAAACTCAGAACCCACACCTGCGCCTATCGCAGAAATAATGGCCTTGTACTCGTCGTTTTTCAAAATATCGATGAGCTTGGCTTTCTCTGGATTCATCGGTTTTCCCTTAAGCGGCAGCAGCGCTTGATATTTCGAGTCACGGCCCTGCTTAGCTGAACCGCCAGCTGAATCCCCTTCCACAATAAACAATTCCGTGCGAGTAATATCTTTTGACTGCGCAGGAGTTAGTTTGCCATTTAGATTAGAGCTCTCGCTCCGCTTCTTGCCGCTGCGGATTTCTTCACGCGCTTTGCGCGCTGCTTCTCTCGCTTTCGAGGCTTGAAGTGATTTTTTTAACAGCATTTGTGCGATTTGAGGGTTTTCCTCAAGAAACACCTGCATCTTCTCCGAAACAATTGCGTCAACAGCGCTACGCGCAGATGAGCTTCCGAGCTGGTCTTTTGTTTGTCCGACAAACTCAACCTCAGACATTTTGATATTAATAACGACCATCATGCCTTCGCGCAAATCGTTGCCTTCAAGGTTTTTGTCTTTCTCCTTAAGCATCGCTGCTTTACGGGCATAGTCGTTCATGACGCGAGTATAAGCGGTTTTAAAACCGGTTTCATGCGTACCGCCGCCGCGTGTCGGAATGGAATTGACGAAGGAAGCGATCGTCTCCGTGTATCCGTCATTATATTGGAGGGCTACCTCCACCTCAATATCATCGCGCTCACTAGCAAAATGAATAACATCATGCAGTACGGTCTTTTCTTCATTCAAAAACTGAACGAATTGACGAGCGCCGCCTTCATAATGAAACACATCCTGCTTGCCGCTGCGGTCGTCTTTAATTGTTACCTTTAAACCAGAGTTTAGAAAAGCAATCTCTTGCAAACGCTCTGCCAGCGTATCATAACTTAATGTTGTGCCATTCTGGAACACGCGGCCATCCGGCTTAAAAGTAACCTTAGTGCCTGTCCGATTCGTAGTGCCAATAATCTCAAGTCCGCGTACGGGCTCACCAACATGCTCACGTCCCGCTTCATCAATCCAATATTCAAAGCGTTGTCTGTGAATTTTGCCGTCTCGGTAAATATCAACCTCAAGCCATTCTGACAAAGCATTTGTAACAGATGCGCCAACGCCGTGCAGACCGCCGGATTTCTTATATCCGCCGCCGCCAAATTTACCGCCCGCATGCAAAATCGTAAATACGACCTGCGGTGTAGGAATACCGGTCTTATGCATGCCGGTAGGAATACCACGCCCGTTATCGTGTACCGTTACTGCTCCGTTCTTGTGCAGCGTCACTTCAATGGCCGAACAAAATTTAGCCAAATGCTCATCGACTGCATTATCGACAATTTCCCAAACGAGATGATGCAATCCCGAACTGCTTGTACTTCCTATGTACATGCCCGGTCTTTTACGAACTGCTGTTAACCCTTCAAGCACCTGTATATCATCGGCCTCATAATTTCGGTCTGCGGCCGCTGTATTTGCGAAGAGATCTGTTTGCTCAGACATGAGCGTCCCCCTATCTTTAATCACGTTTCCGTATCTTCAAGCTATTTTAATTCAATTTGTCATGTTTCGTAAAGTCTCCAAAAAAAACGATTAGTGCAATAACACGATATTCATGCCTTATTTTGCTAATGGTCATAAGAGATACATATAAGGATAACACACTATCCTTGCTTAACAGAACCTTCCAACGATTAGTTTGGAGGGGTTCTATAGTTTCCTGTCTTGTTTCAACAGCAGCACTACTTATTCATAACCTACAGCTCAGCGTATGTAATAATCGGAATAAGCGCAAGCATAATTAACACAATAACAAAAAAACTTTTTTTGTTCCACAAATTCTACAACTCATTTTCAAGAAAACGATTAAAGTTATTCGTGTGTATCCACTGTTTGAGCGTTTCTACCAGCTTCGACCACGAAACATTGCGTTATACGCTTGTCGTACATGTAGAATTTACTGCAATGACATTAGCTAAATCCTTCGAAAATAAAATGGAATGCACACACATCGCTTTAATAACTGTTGTTAGCATGTTTTGCAGAATCATTAGATTTATGTATGCGTGGTAACAATTTGTATTAAAAAAGGTGATTGTGAGGCACTGCCTCGCCTATTTAATCGATTAGGATTGACTTTAATGCTCAACCTTCGTAATATGGTTTACGATTCAAATTCACACCCAAAATCATATTCGAGGTAGCAGAATGAATACGAATGAACGCATTGATTGTTTGAAATGCAAACATTATTTTATTACATGGGAGCCAAGTGCACCTAAAGGCTGCAGAGCTTTTGGATTTAAAACAAGCGTACTGCCGAGCATAATGGTTTTTCGCTCATCTGGCAAACCCTGCATGCATTTTGAAACAAAAGAAAATCATAAAAAATAAGATTATATCAAAAGCTTTGAAATTAGTGTATTTAGGATATTCCGAACAAAAAAAGCACCCTAAGGTGCTTTTTTGAGAACAATGCGAACTGCGACTTTCTTCCTATTACTTATGCTTCGACCAGTTAGGGTCGCTATTCTCAAGCAAATAAGAAAAATCGTTTTCCAAACGCTTTTGCTCCTGCTTCTTCTTTTCTTCTTCCTGTTTGCGAAGCTCTTCTTTACGTGATGCTTCAGCCTGCTTCATATCATCCGCTTGTGCTTTTAGCTTGCCAAGCACCTCATTGCTTAATAAATCCTTGAGCGTCAAGCCGTTTTCCGACTCATTTTTTGGAGCATTTTTTGATGATGATCTAGGAGTTGAAGACGTTATTTTTTTCTGTTTTTTACCCATTGCTGCTGCACCTGCCTTAAAATAAACTTTCTATTCGTTAGTATACGATACGTAAAGAGCTTCTGCAGCTTTACGAGCTAAATCTCGTGCTTGTTCTACATCAGGAGCAGTGCTCAGCGCAACGGCCATTCTTCGTCCAACCTTCGTTTCTGGTTTTCCAAAAACGCGAACCTGTGTATTAGGAACCGACAAAGCTTCTTCAATACCGCCAATGCGGAAATCGGAAGATTCACGGTCTGCTTTCAACGTATGTGATGCACCATGTGACAGCAACCGAATAGTTGGAATTGGAAATCCTAAAATAGCTCTTACATGCAGGGCAAACTCTGAAAGATCCTGAGTCGCCATCGTTACCATGCCTGTATCATGTGGACGCGGCGATACTTCACTAAACAAGACGCCATCCTTTGTAATGAATAGCTCCACACCGTAAATACCAAAACCGCCCAGCTCATCGGTGATGCGTTGCGCTATGGACTCTGCTTGAGCAATTTGGGCCTCAGTCATATGATGCGGCTGCCAGGACTCGATGTAATCGCCATCCTTCTGCACATGTCCAATTGGCGGACAATAGCTTGTACCCGAAACCGATCGTACAGTAAGCAATGTAATTTCAGATTCAAATGTTACAAAGCCCTCCACGATAACACGCTGCTTCTTGGCACGTCCACCTTCCATCGCATAGCTCCAGCATGCTTCAAGCTCCGCTTCAGATCGGCAAACGCTTTGTCCTTTGCCTGAGGAGCTCATAATTGGTTTGATGACACATGGGAAACCAAGCGTTTCGGCCGCAAGAGCAAGCTCTTCAAACGTGTCTGCAAATCGATATGGCGCGGTAGGCAGCTCCAATGTCTCAGCAGCTAAACGGCGAATGCCTTCGCGGTCCATCGTCAGCCAAGCCGCGCGTGCTGTAGGAATAACGCGATGTCCTTCCTTCTCAAGCTCAAGCAGCGTTTCTGTAGCTATTGCTTCGATTTCCGGAACAATATAGTCAGGCTGCTCCTTCTCAATAATACGGCGAAGCTCTGCCCCATCCAGCATATCTGTTGTATAACTGCGATGTGCAACCTGCATAGCTGGTGCTTGATCATAGCGATCTACTGCAATGGTCTCGATGCCAAGCCGCTGAGCCTCCAATACAACCTCTTTACCAAGCTCACCAGAGCCTAGCAGGAGCAACTTGCGAGCATTCGTTGTTAAGGGTGATCCATACATAAAGAAAAAGAACCTCCTGGAAGCAAATCGAATCGTCAGCTCTGTCCTAAAGGCAGAGACTAGCGTTTCGGTTCGTTTTTTCTTCCATTGTGGAGGTTCTAAGCTTAAAAATCAACTATTTTATAAGCATTTGCTGAAATGAATTGTGCTCACGTTTTAAAGAAAACGGTACTGTGCTTCGATCAAGCCGTTGTACACGCCGCGCTTTGCAAGCAACGCTTCGTGATTGCCTTGTTCAACGATTTCACCGTGGTCAAGCACGATAATTTCATCCGCGTGACGAATCGTCGACAATCGGTGAGCAATCATAAAGGATGTACGGCCTGCTAGAAGAATTTTAAGAGCTTCTTGAATTTTCAGCTCCGTTTCAGTGTCAATGCTGGCTGTTGCTTCATCCAAGATAAGGATTTGCGGATCAGCTAGCAATGCTCTAGCGAACGATAGCAGCTGACGCTGACCCATGGAAAGTACATTGCCTCGCTCTTCAACTTGCGTATCATAGCCATCTGGCAGCCCCATGATGAAATCATGCGCGTTAACGGCTTGAGCTGCTGTTACGATCTCCGCATCGGTTGCATCCAAGCGTCCATAACGGATATTGTCACGAATCGTGCCTGCAAAAATAAACGTATCCTGGAGCACGATGCCAACCTGTGAGCGCAGGCTTTCAATCGTCACATCACGAATATCGATGCCATCAATGAGGACACGGCCTTCAACCGGATCATAGAAACGGCATAATAGGTTGATGATTGTACTTTTTCCTGAACCAGTATGCCCTACGAGCGCTATCGATTGGCCTGCTTTTACATCGATCGTGATGCCCTTGAGTGCTGGCCTTCCCTTCTCGTATTCGAACACGATATGGTCGAACTTTACGGCGCCAACAATTTTCGGAAGCGGCTTTGCAACCTTTAGTTCCGCTACCGTCGGTTCTTCATCAATAAATTCAAAAATCCGTTCTGATGAAGCCATCGCAATAAGCAGCTGAGAGTACATTTGTCCTAGTCGGTTGATCGGGTCCCAGAAGTTACCGATATAGTTGGCATAACCAACAAGCAATCCAACGGTAATCGCACCTACTTGAATGAGGTGGGAGCCATACCAGAATAGAATAAAAGTACCGATTGCTGAAGTGATCTCGATTACAGGGCCGAACGTTTGGTTAAGCGATGACGCTCGGTTCCATGATTTATTGTTGATTGTATTCATATGATCGAAGAAGCTCATATTGTCTTTCTCTTGCACGTACGCTTGCGTTACCTTCATCCCTTGAATACTCTCATTTAAATGAGAGTTAATACGGGACTGCTTAATGCGCACATCCTGCCATGCAAAACGAATCTTTTTGCGCAGAGTCGTCGATACAATGAACATTAACGGTACGGTTATCATGACCGCAAGGCCAAGCTTAAAGTTCCATACGAGCAAAATAATGACGATACCGAACAATTGCACACAGTCCATCAATAAATTGACGACACCGTTTGTAAACAAATCCTGCAGCGCATTTACGTCATTCGTGACACGAACGAGTACAGAACCTGCTGGGCGCTTGTCGTAAAAACGGAAGCTTAGCTTTTGAATATGCTGGAATAAATGATTTCTGAGATCGTATATTACCTTTTGTCCAATGATATTCGTATATTTGATCCGGTACGTATTGGATGCCCATTGAATAACATATAAGACCAGCATGATGCTTGCGATCGTAATTAACTTCGGTACACTTGTTTCACCTTGCTCAGGAGCAATCGCTTCGTCAATTGCCAGAATGACGAGCGCCGGCACGCCTAGGCGTGTCAACGTACCAAGAATCATCATAACGATGACAGGCATTAATTGTTTTGTGTAAGGCTTCATATATCCGAATAGGCGGCGCAATTGGCCCCAGTTAAAGGGCTTTTCAATCAGCTCATCGTCTTGGTATATGAAACGTTCATTTTTATTGCTAGCTTTTGCTTTGGCACTCGTACTCATTATACGGTACTCCCTTTCCGCTCATTCGCTTGCGCAGCTATAGCAGCATCATCAAGCGGATAGTCAGCATATTGAATGTTGTAGGTGTCGCGGTATGGTCCTTGCTGCTTAATCAGCTCTGCGTGTTTACCACGCTGAACGACATGGCCCTTGTCTAACACGATGATTTCATCGGCATGTCTAAGCGAAGAAATCCGATGTGCAATAATAAAGGTCGTGCGGCCAGCCATCAGCTCCTTGAAGCCCGCTTGAATTTCATGCTCGGTTTCCATATCTACCGCGCTTGTTGCGTCATCCAAAATTAAAATTCTAGGATTTTTTATAAGTGCTCTAGCAATGGCAATCCGTTGTTTTTGTCCACCGGACAAGCCCATTCCTCTTTCGCCGACAATCGTATCGTAGCCTAGCGGCAGCTCCAAAATGAAGTCATGCGCTTTAGCCAGCTTAGCTGCGTGCTCGATTTGCTCTGGTGTTACATCCCGCACGCCATAAGCGATATTATCGCGAATCGATGCCGAGAATAAGAACGTTTCTTGAAACACGGGAGCTATTAATGAACGAAGGCTTGCGACATCCAAATTTTTAATATCGATGCCGTCTAGCGTAATTGAACCTGTTTTTACATTATAGGCTCTCATTAACAATTGAATAATCGTTGATTTGCCTGAGCCTGTCGCACCAAGAAACCCAATGACAGAGCCTGCTGGCGCATCAATGACCAAATCGGTTACCGCCGGCGTTTTGTCAGGATAACTGAACGTAACATGATCGAAGCGTACATGGCCTTTTACGGTATCGCTGCTAACCTCAATCGCGTGCTCAATATTTTTTACATGAACATGTTCATTCAGCAGTCCTAGTACACGCTCTCCTGAAGCTTTGAACTGCGTGTAGTTATTAATATGGAACCCAAGGCCCCACATCGGACCGATAATGTACCAAATCAAGCTGAAAAATGCGACAAATTCACCGAGCTGCAGTGATCCGTTAATGACAAGAATACCGCCTGTTACAAGCAGGATTACTGCGCTTAAGTTCGCTACAAGCTCCATTACAGGGAAAAATTTCGCCCAAATCTTTGCTGCGCCAACCTGATTCGTTTGATAGGCTTCACTGCGTATGGAAAATTTCGATACCTCATGCGATTCACGTGCAAAAGATTTAACCGTGCGTACGCCCGTAATATTCTCTTGAACCGCTGTCGTTAAATTACTCATCGCTTGACGCATTTCGCGGAACGCTGGATGAATATTGCGTTCAAAACGAATGGCTGCGAAGCCTAGCAGCGGTATCGTTACTAATGTAATCAAAGTTAGCTGCCAATGAATAGAGAGCATCATTGCGCCGCCGAACAAGATCATCAACACCATATTCAAGATTTGTGCAAAGCCAAAACCGATAAAGTTGCGAATAGCTTCTAAATCAGCCGTTAAACGTGACATCAAATCGCCTGTTTTTGCTTTGTCATAATATTGAAACGACAGCGTCTGCAGCTTGTCGTACAAAGCATTCCGCATGTGGAATGCCACTTTGTTACCAAGTCGTGCACCAAAAAAACCATGTAAATACTGCATGCATCCTTTAATGATAATGACTCCGACTACTGTAAAAGAAAGCGTTGGCACTAACTCGAATTTTTTTGGAGTAATGACATCATCAATCAAGAATTTCAGTAAATTCGGATAGACAAGTCCGAGCGCCGTAGCGCACATTAAGCAAAATATCGAGGTGAACATAAACTTTCGTTCCGCCCAATAAAATGCTTTCAACTGCCTTAGTACGTCCAAGTAAATCCATCTCCCCGTATCTATTTTGTAAGCATGAATGAATATTATCAGCATCATCAAATGCGAGCAAACAGTATAAATATGCATATACCTGTTATAAACCGCTTATTGACTCGTTATCTAAATTGGAAACGGTTAATACTCCCAATTGGTCGCAAATCATGACAAATATGTGCCTATTACTCAATTTTTGCACAAAAACACACTAAATTAAAAAAAGCTTTTGCAAGCGTTTTACACGCTCGCAAAAGCATTCAGCTGTTAATGCGATAGAACAATCCGTATTCATTGACAATTAGATATGAATCAACTGATTATACAGCTGCTTCAGCTCAGCCGTGTCCGCACTGCCGGACAACGAGATTCGTTTGCCGCTTTCATAGGCAAGCATATCGTCTTGCAGCTGTTTACCAGCTTGATCAGCCGCTTTCTGCCAAATTTGCTCGTAAAGCGATGTCCACAAGAGCGTTTGCTCGGACATCCATCCATTTAATGAAGGAGCAAGCAGCGCTTCAAGCTCTTTGCGAAGAATCGACTTGCCCTCGCCTTCAAAAAATTGACGCGGTGATTTGAAACGGCTCCAAAGCAGCTTCGCATCAACGTTATCCGCTTCCCAAGCGGTCGGCTCATCTGGCGTTGGCAAAGCAGCTGGCGCATAAGGAACAGCACTATATGCGGAAATTGAATTTTCTAAACGCTGCGCAGTATGAATATATTTCTTTTGCAGCTGAGTATGAATGCCTCGTTCCATCCGAAGCGAGGTTGCCAGCATCTCCTGTGACAGCTCCAGTTGGACGAGCCGCTGCAGCTCCAGCCAAGATGTCCAAATGGCTTTGCGCAAGTCACGTCCATCATCCTGCAAGGAGGCCGGATTAAAGGCTAAGTTATAAAACTCACCAAAACGGTATTGGATACGCTGAACGACATAATACAATAGCTCGCTAAGCTCCTGCTTTAGCTGCTCTGGTATCGTTCCGGTTTGAAGCGCTGATATATCGATCTTCGCTTCGTTCACCGCTTGCAGCAGTGCTATAAGCTCAGCTTCACGCCCGGCTGCGTCGCCCTCTGCACTTTGAAGCCAGCCTGCAACTGTCGCTGCCGCTCGTTTCAAGTCCTGCTCTGCGGCATCAATAGCTAGCCGTCCGAGATCGTTCTGAATAAAGGAAAGGAATGATTGCTCGAAAGCTTCAATGCCGGAGCGTTGCAGCAGCTCTGCATTTCCATCTAATTTACTATCCAGTGCCTGCAAGCTCGATACAGGAAATAAGCGAGGCGAGCGAATCGCATGCTGCAGCAGATTCGTCTCAACATGCTTTAACACACCTGTAAGCTCCTCCTGATCTGCAGCCAAATCGGCAGCGTTAACAAGGAAAAACATTTTATCAAGCTCAAACTGATCCTTCACCCTGCCAAGCTGCATCAGAAATTGACGATCAGCTTGCGAGAAGGCGTGATTGTAATACGTGACAAACAAAACAGCATCAGCGTTTTTAATATAATTGAAGGCTACGCCCGTATGTCTAGCATTTACAGAATCCGCTCCTGGCGTGTCAACGAGCACGATACCCTGCGCCGTCAACGCGCAGTCATAATGCAGCTCGATTTCACTCACGAAGCACGAACGAGATTCCTCAGCGACGTACTTTTCGTATTCCGCTTGATCGACCGACAGCTGCTGACCGAGCAGCGGTTCATGCTTTGCCCAGCCTGCGCGGGCTGCGCGCAGGAAGCTGAAATGCGGGCGACCGCCAGCTCCGATGGAATCCGGAGATAGGCGATCAATCGCCCGCATGAGAGCAGCGTCATCAGACTGCTGCTCTTTTTCACCGAGGAGCGCTAGGGAATAGCGCACATCATCGATAATGGCAGCGCGCGTCTTCATGACAATGCGCGCTGTACCATGACCGTGCTCCGCCGTAGGGGGCACGAGTCGGTTGATCGCTGCCGTCGTCGGATTAGGAGAAACCGGCAGCACCGGTTCTCCGATCAGCGCGTTCGCAAGCGATGATTTGCCGGCGCTGAAGGCGCCGAATAATGCGATGGTGAAGCGGCTGTCCTGCAGCCGCTTCGCCTTATCGCTCATCGCTTGCGCAGCAGCCGCAAGCGCAGCATGCGGCGCCAGCAGCTCCGCGGCGCTGGCTAAGCGCGCTGCAGCGCTGTGCTGCTGCGCCAAAGCTGCACCGCCAGCTAGGGCGCTTCGCCCCGCTGCCACATGATGCTGCCCCTCTCGCGCGCTTCGCCCGCTCTCGCTCGCAAGCACACCCCGCGCTTCAGCAGCGTCGCCGCCAGCTTGCGCGGAAGTGCCACCGCCAGCCACAGCTATACGCGGTGCTGGCAATGCCGGCCTTGCCGGCGCCTCAGGCAGCGCGGCAGTTAGCCGCGCCTTATGCTCCTCGGCGCGCTTCGCCAGCGCCGTAAGCGCATGTAGTGCACCAGCCTGCGCGCGAAGCGCAGCAAGCTGTGACTCTGCCTCAGCGGCGGCGGCTTCGCCTACCGCCGCTGCATGGTCTGCCAGCGCATCGATGATCTCAAGTGAGCGCTGGCGATAAACCGCCTTCACATCCGCGGCTAGATCGCGGCTAAACGTCATCGTATATTCGTTGCTGATGACGGCGCCGGGTTTCACTCTCGCGATAAGCCACTCCGAATCCGGCAGCCAAGCCAAGTTCCGCGCGAGCTCCGATTCCAGCAGCTCGCCATTATATGATTTACGCTCTGCTTCCGTACGCAGCAGATGCTTCACATGCCAGTCGATCGAAGCGCTGATTAAACTGTTTAATTCCTCGCTGAACGCCAGCAAGCGCCGTTCCTGCTCAGCAGCAGTCTTAGCTGCCGCAAAAAGCAGCCCCGCTTTAAAACCAGGCTTACGGCTCTCCAGAAACGTTTGAGCCAAATCACGCAGTCCCGCTGGCGTAATATTCGCATTATCCAGAAGCGTTTGCAGCTCTTTGCGAAGCTGCGCCCGGTAAACCTCTTTCTGCTCCGAAACATGCCTGATCTTCTGTTTCAGCTGATCCATTTGTGTTGTGACAAGGGCAACAGCCTCAACGCCGCCTGCCTCAGCAAGAAGCCGTTCTCGCTCAGGCTCCGCTAGCTGCTCACTCCATTTCAAATGTCCATCAGCTACATGGCGCAATGACGCATCTACACTGTACACACAAAGCGGCTTGCGGATCGTTTGCAGTTTATCTAGCAGCTCAAGCAGTTGCTCCCACTCTTGATGAGGGTGCTCTGGCTCGCGCAACGACAAATAAACGATCCCCGCCGGCTCCAAGTGCCAAGCGTGAAACGCATCCTCAACGCTTTGACGATAGCTTGCGAAAGAAAGCTCGCGATCACGATGCTTATCAATCTGATTCACAATAAAATATAAGGGCTTTCCCCAATCCTTCAATTGCTTCGCAAAAGAAAAATTGATTTCAGACTGCACATGATTATAATCCATGACATAAAAAACAACGTCTGCAAGATGCAATGCGGATTCGGTTGCCATTCGGTGCGCATCATCAGTTGAATCAATGCCAGGCGTATCGAGGAGCACGGTATGATCTCCTAAAAGCTCGGAAGGATACACGATCGATACAGAAGTAAATTGCTCGCCATCGACACAATAGCGGTCAAGCTGGTCGATTGGAACTTCCGCTTTGGAAGCAACACCATTCTTTACGGTTTCAACAGCTGCATAAGCCCGATCCCCGCCGCGAATAGACACAACGTTCGCGCTTGTTGGAATTGGACTAGAAGGAAGCAGCTTAGTCCCGCATAAACGATTAATGAGAGTTGATTTGCCAGCTGAAAAATGTCCACAAAAAGCGACAGTAAGCCGACCATCGGTCAGCTTACTGTTTAGCTCCTGTGCTTGCTTGGCATGTAATGTATCTCCTGCAGCTGACATTAAACCAGCTGCTTCGGATATAGCTCCTGCTATGCTTTGCACGGTTGTTTCTGTCATTTGCTTCTCCTTAAACGGCTTGCTCTTCTTCAGACGGCAAACAAATTTCAAATACGTTGCCATGTTGCAAGATCATAATGTTGCGCTCTTTATCTCTCATCACAACAACCTCAGGTTTAATGCGCATACGCTCGATGTATTGATCAGGCACGTCGCCTGAGCCGCTAACTGTAATGCCTTCTACAAGGATATCCTCGTGCTCCTCTGGCGGAGACTCAAGCACTTGCTCATAAATATCAGAAAAAAGCTCAAAATTGTTTGTGTACACGGAAATACAGTTCATGTTCATCATCCTTCACTGGCTATTTTAGGTTTTATACTCTTATTTTTGGTTTTAAAACCTGGCTTCATACGTTGTTTACCTTCTTTGCACAAATCAAGCAGCGGACAAATTGGACACTGCGGGCTTTGCGCTTTACAGTGATAGCGGCCGAAAAAGATGAGTCTGTGGTGGGTTAATGTCCACTCCTCGCGCGGAACGAGTTTCATCAGCTTCTTCTCTACCTCTAGGACACTGTCTTCGGCCTTAGCGAATCCCAGTCGCTTCGTTACACGATCCACATGCGTATCGACAGCGATGGCAGGCACACCAAATGCATTAGACATCACGACGTTAGCCGTCTTCCGCCCTACACCTGGCAGCTCGGTCAGACCTTCATGACTTTCAGGCACTTTCCCGTCATATTTATCTATGACAATACGGCAAAGCTTTTGTATATTTGATGCTTTACTTCGAAACAAGCCGATGCGGCGAATGTCCTGCTCTAGTTCTTCCAGCGGTACGCTCAAATAATCCTCGGGGCACTTATACTTTTGAAATAAGTTCACCGTCACCTTATTGACCGTCTCATCCGTACATTGCGCAGACAGCAGTACTGCTATTGTAAGCTCAAACGGATTGCTGTGATTAAGCTCACAGTGTGCATCTGGAAACATGTCCGCAATAATGTCTAGCACATGACGCATTTTTTGTTTCGCAACCATCGTCCTCTCCCCTAATCAAACACTATCGTTCAAAGTGTAGCGAAATTTGTCACGCTTCGCAACCGTAAACAAGCATATTCTATAAAAAAACTGCCCCTAAGGGCAGTTTTTTCACAAAAAATGAATATCTCAGCCTATAATTGATGAAAATTTCGTTAAAAAGCTACTTGACGATTGCAATTGCATAGTTTCTAAAGCCATAGATTGTAATCGTGTCGCCTGACTTGAAAGCTGTAACTGAAACCGAATTTCCATTTAAAATGTATTTGGTCTGGCTGTTTACATTAAAATAATTCCGGTTATCCGCATCTGTTGTTTTTTCCGTCCACACTTGTGATGCAGTCGCATTGAAGTTCGTAAATACGCGGCTCTCGCCAACAGCTACAGTCAGTTGTGTTTTGTTGCCTTCAAGCTTCTGAACCTCAACATAGTCCCCCACAGTAAGCAGGCTCGTTGCTGTTCCTTGCGTGGCTCCTTTTACGATTACGAACCCAGCATCGCCATTATAAGCAACAGTTTGACCTACAAGGTCTACAATAGTGACACTGTTTGCTGAGATGGATTGTACTTTGCCATAAGCAACAGAAATAGTGCGTGCACGAACGGCTTCTTTTCCTAAGTAGTTAACAGTAATAATAGAGCCCGGAGTAATCTGTTCAATCGCAAGCTTCGCTCCTGCTTCATTAACCAATTCTGTACCTAGCACATTTAGATCAAATGCGGATGTCATTGCATTTTTAACACGAATTTTTTTGTTGATTACGTCTACTGACATTACATCATATTGAGCATTTGTGTGGACTCTAATCGTTGCAACACGATCTTGGTTGCTGCTCAAATCAAGCGTAAGTTGATCGCCTGCCTTAAGATCGCTGTAAGTTGCATTTGCTATGGCAGCATGCTCAACGTATGCAGTATTATATGGAAGCGACAACGTAGCGCCGTTCTCCAATTTAATGTTCATCAAGTTGCTTTGTGAATTCATTGATAATAAAGTACCTGTATATTTAGTTAAAAATTGCAGGGATACGATCGAATTTCCTGTATAGCTGATAACAATTTTTCTGTTCACGGTTAGTAAGCTATTAGCAGAAGCTAATGAAATAACGTTGCCGCTGTATTCAATTCGAGTTTTATCCGTAAAATAAAGCGCTTGGGCGTTATTGCCATTTGCATCAAGAATGGTCAACAACTTTTTATCGTAAACAAAAGCGGCAACCTGCGCACCAGCAACGACTTTCACATTGCGGTTAACTACTTTCACTTTTGTTACTTTATCTGCATCATTAAGCGTAAGCTCTACTTGATCTGCTTCTTTAATTAAATCGCCGATTGTTGCTCCATTAATGCCTTCAATTTCAACGGAAACCGTATCTGCCATCAATTTAGATACAAGTGTTGAACCCTCCATGACAGTGATCAAATCACCTGTCGAGCCGTAGAATGTACCTTTAACACTCGTTGCCGACGCCTGCGTCGATGCAATAATTTTTATTGTTGCCGGCGCATCACGGAAGCTGTCTTGTACGATGCTTATTTGGCTGTCTCTCTTAATTGAGGTTAATGCTAGCGGTTTGCCATCCGTATCAACGACTACTACTGAATCATTATAGAAAAATTCAACAGGCTTATTGTTAATCCATACATATAACTTCTTCTCATCTGCGATAACACGATCCAACGTTCCAGACGTCGTTTTAGTGTAAGTCTTATCGCCTTTCACTTCAACGTAAAGCGCCTTTCCATCCTTCGCAATGACCGTTACATCTCCGTATTCTAGAAGCTGCTGTCTCGTAATAGGTGTTTCTGTATTGTAGTGATAAAATAAAGTATCTGAATTAATGCTATAGTTGATTTCCTTCTTGTCGCTGTAAACAGTAATTTGAGTATCTGTTATTTTAGTTGCAATCCCGTTTACTTGACCTTCATATGCAACCGGGAACAGCTTCTCAGCACGGCTGAACATCGTAGCCAGACTCGCACGATCCACATTCGCTTTAGGAACAAATTTGTCTGCCGTTACACCCTTTACGAGCTCAAGCTTGGAAGCGGCATTCACATAACCCTTATAAATAGAAGTGATTTGCGCTGCATCCGCGAAAGTCGAGGCTGTATTTTGCAAACGTACCGCTTCTTCCTCTTGCTGGATTGCACGAACCATAAGCTTCGTTACCCATTCACGGGTAGCTGGCTTAGTCCCCCAGGCGATTTTAGGATCTTTAGCTGCGAGTCCGAACTCTTCCACCTGATCAAGCAGGCCTTCTTGGAAAGCCAAAGTTACATAAGGTTTAAAATAAGTGCTTACGGAAAAAGAATTAGGAAAACCGATAATTGCATCTTTATCTGCCTTTTTATCCAATCCCGCGAATCGAAGAGCCATAAGCACAGCCTCTTGCTGACTCACATTTTCTTTCGGACGGAATATAGCAGCTCCGCTTGATGTCTTATTTCCTTCAATAATTCCTTGCAATGCAAGCTTAGCTATATGCTTCTCTGCCCAATGACCACTGCTTACATCGGTAAATGGTGTTGTATATCCGGAGGCTGCTGAGGCATAGGAAGCAGGTATGATTACACCGCTTCCTGCAACTAGAGAAAACGCTAGCGCTCCAATCAAAATCTTTTTGCTCGCAAATTGCATTGTCATAAGTAGATATTCCCCCTGATTAGTATGTAATAACTCATGCAGAACGGCTTCGCCAACCTATTGCTAGGATGGAACGAAGCCATTCATATTTTTTGCTTATTGCTTGTTCATTGGATATTCGAGCTCGACATGACCCATGAGCGTTTCAACCTTTTGTCCATCGACAAGCAGATCGATTGATTTTACAGCATCGAATTGAAACAATGTTTTTTGAAGCGTCTGAATGACAAACGTCTCGCCTGGCGCACCAAGCCGCGCTTCATCAGGCAAATGAATATCCAGTGTAACAAGCCCGTCTGATAGTTGTACGGATTTAACCTCAATTCGTTTCCATAAAGATAATTTATTCTCGTCAGCATCTTTTTGCAGTTCAGCAATTGCTGCTTTGACCAGATCAAGATCCGTTTCATAGGTTAGCTTGACTGGATGCTCTACTGTTTCAGTTAGCTCAGCATCGGTTAAATAAATAATAGCATCTAGTTCGTTTATAACGGGAGTTGGCTCAGGAGAAGGCGAAGGTGAAATTGTAGGCGATACCGTGCTGCCTGGTTGATTTCCCTGCTTATCCTGAACTCCGCATCCTGCAAGCGCAGCGGATAATATAATGACAGCAAGCAGCCCGCGTGCTTTGAAAGTTTTCATAACACTGAACACCTGCTTTCTATTTTACATTTAAGTACTCTTTGATGCCTGCAACCAGTTCAGCAGCTATTTTGTTTTGTGCCGCATCATCAAATAACATTTTTGCATCGTTTGCGTTGGATAGGAAGCCTGCTTCGATTAGTACGGCTGGCATCGTCGTTTGTTTGATCACTTTATAAGCTTCTTTCTTGACGCCGCGGTCTTTAAGACCGGTTGCCGCAATTAGATGCTTGTGAATAATACTAGCAAACGCTTTACTGTTATCGCGATAATAGTAGGTTTCAGTTCCTGTTGCGGAGCTGATACCGCTATTGGCATGAATAGACATAAATAAATCAGCTTTTATGCTTTCTGCAAACTTGACGCGATCATCTAAAGTCGGGTAAGTATCCCCCGTTCTAGTTAAATGAACTTTAATTTTGCTTTCTTTGTCAAGCAACGCCTTCATCTTAAGTGCGATACTAAGCGTAAATTCTTTCTCCGGTTTCTTCAAAACACTCGCTGCACCCGGATCTGAGCCGCCATGTCCCGCATCAAGAACAACGTTGTAGACTTTGGATGATGGAGGAGTTACTGGATCTGTAATCGGCGGAGTACCAGGAACGTCTGCAGCAGACATTAAGCTAAACTGAATTTTTCCTGCTTCCTCAGTCATCACATAGCCGGTATTATCGCCAATAAGAATGACTAAGCGAGCGGTAGCTGGCGTGTTCGAAAATAAGGAATAACGATAACCTTGCAAATAAGTGCTGTCTGTTACATTAACCTCAACTTGTCCATTCAAAAACTGTGAAGATAAGTTTGATGAATAGTTAGTATTCGGAAAATCGAACACAATGCGCTTTGGGTTCTCGAGCAGCATTGGCTTGTTGGCCTTAACTGTTCCTTCATAATTAAGGGTCATGCTGCTTCCGCCAGAGTAATAAATGTCTGTTATCTGGCCTGCTGCTTCCACAGGAAGATTCGGGTCTGGATCAATAGGTTCTGTCGGATCTGTTGGTTCTTTGTTCTGCTCGTACATATGTACTTCTTTCTCAACAGCTTTCCATTCAAAATCCAATCCAAACTGCTCACCAATAAAGCGAAGTGGAACTAAAGTGTAGCCTTTAATGATAGAAACTGACGTGTCCATTTTAACCTTTTTGTCATTGACTACTGCCATATTGTCATTCAGCTTTAGCTTTATGACATTATTGGCATGTGTTACTGTCGCTGTTTTGGTCGTGTTATCCCAATCAATCAGGTAGCCTAATCCTTCTGATACCGTCCGCACAGGTACAACGGTTGCATTATTAATGATTTGCGGATTAACATCAGATTTCAATTGCTGACCATTCAAGAAAAGCTTGGGTACGACCTCTGCAGCTTGTCCTACTGCGGAGAACATCGTGAAAAAAATCGACATAAACATTAATACGGATACAAATCTTTTCATTTCCCACCTCGATGACTGAAATTGCCCGCATCGAATGAGTGCATTCGACTTTAACAGACGCAAATATAGACGCAGCTTGTCAGAAAAAGTTGCGTTTAAAGGAAAAAAGAGGACGAATCATCCGGAGTGGCTGATTCGTCCTCTTCATTTCGTTTTAATTACACAAGACGAGCAATATGTTTTTGCTCATAAGCTGTAATTTTGTCTTCATGTTGAAGAGTCAAACCGATATCGTCAAGACCTTGCAGCAAAAATTGACGACGGTGCTCATCAAGATCAAATGCGATCGTTAGACCATATTCATCCGAAAGCTGTTTGTTTTCCAAATCAACAGTAAGCTTGTAGCCGTCATGCTTCGCTGTACGCTTAAATAGCTCTTCCACTTGCTCTTCGCTTAGCTTGATAGGCAAAATACCGTTTTTGAAACAGTTGTTATAGAAAATATCCGCATAAGACGGAGCGATAATAACTTTGTATCCATAATCAAGAATTGCCCAAGGAGCATGCTCACGGGATGAGCCGCAGCCAAAGTTAGCACGGGAAACGAGTACAGATGCGCCCTCGTAACGCGGCTTGTTTGGTTCGAAATCAACGTTCACTTCACCATTTTCGTGAAAACGCCATTCGAAGAAAAGAAATTGACCAAAACCGCTGCGCTCAATACGCTTCAAAAATTGTTTCGGTATAATTGCATCAGTGTCGACATTGACCCGGTCGACCGGGGCTACGATGCCTGTAAGTTGTTTAAACGGTTCCATATCTTATATACCCCTCTCGCGTTCAATTCGTTCTACACTACGGATTTAATTTCCCAATCGCGTACATCTGTGAAATGACCTTTTACTGCTGCTGCAACTGCCATCGCAGGCGATACAAGATGCGTGCGTCCGCCGCGGCCTTGACGCCCCTCGAAGTTACGGTTAGACGTTGATGCACAACGCTCGCCCGGTTTCAATACGTCAGGGTTCATTGCAAGACACATCGAGCAGCCAGCATCACGCCATTCAAAGCCAGCTTCAGTGAAGATTTTGTCCAAACCTTCTTTTTCGGCTTGAATTTTTACGCGGCCTGAACCTGGTACGACGATAGCCGTTACACGATCGCTAACTTTGTAGCCTCTGGCGATTTCAGCTGCTGCACGCAAATCTTCGATACGGCCATTTGTACATGAACCGATGAATACATAATCAATTGGGATTTCGTTCATTGGTGTTCCAGGCTTAAGATCCATATATTCAAGTGCTGCTTCAGCAGCTTTACGCTCGTTCTCCGTTGGAAGATCAGCAGGGAAAGGAACTTTAGCTGTGATGTTGGTACCCATGCCTGGGCTAGTTCCCCAAGTCACTTGCGGGATTAGTGCGTCAACGTCGAAGTGAACGACTGTGTCATACTCTGCACCTTCATCCGTAGTAAGCTGTTTCCAAGCTTCAACTGCTTCTTCGTAGTTAGCTGGCGCATATTGACGGCCGCGAAGATAGTTGAATGTTGTTTCATCTGGAGCGATGAGGCCAGCGCGTGCGCCTGCTTCGATTGACATATTACAAACTGTCATCCGCTCTTCCATAGTCAAGCTTGTGATGGCTTCGCCAGTAAACTCAATAACATAACCTGTTGCGAAATCTGTGCCGTATTGAGCAATAACGCCAAGAATCAAATCCTTTGCTGTTACGCCTGGCTTGCGAGTGCCGTTAAAGCGAACCTCAAGCGTTTTTGCTTTCGATTGCTGCAAGCATTGAGTAGCCATAACGTGCTCAACCTCACTTGTACCAATACCGAACGCCAATGCGCCGAAAGCACCGTGAGTAGATGTGTGGCTGTCTCCACAAACGATTGTTTTACCTGGATGCGTTAGACCAAGCTCAGGACCCATTACGTGAACGACACCTTGGTCAATGCTGTCAAGATCAAACAACGTTACGCCGAAGTCTTTACAGTTTTGAGTAAGCGTGTCAATTTGTTGTTTGGAAATTGGATCTGTAATGTTGAAGCGATCTTTCGTTGGTACGTTGTGATCCATCGTTGCGAAAGTAAGATCAGGACGACGCACTTTGCGGCCTGATAGACGCAAGCCTTCAAACGCTTGCGGAGATGTTACTTCGTGTACAAGCTGCAAATCGATATAAATGACGCTTGGCTTGCCTTCTTCTTGATTAATGACGTGATTATCCCAGATCTTTTCAAACATTGTCTTTTTCGTCATTATGTTCACCCCACCGTTTCATTGAATCTTCTGCTTTTCTTAACTGAAACTACTATAACATTTCTTTCTTCATTGATCCAAGATATAATATCTATAACGTCTATAGGTAATAACTATAATAGTAGATTCCTTACATAATAAACAATTGAAAGGAAAATTTATATGGAATTGAGACAATTAAATTATGTTATTCAAATCGCCTCAGAGAAAAACTTTTCAAGAGCAGCGGAAAAGCTTCATATCGCTCAGCCCTCACTAAGTCAGCAGCTCTCCAAGCTTGAGCAAGAAATCGGCGTACTTCTGTTCCGGCGAACAACAAATTCTGTAGAACTAACGCAAGCTGGACAAGTATTCGTTCATAAATCACAAGCAATTCTTGACGCTGTTGAGCAGTTAAAGCAGGAAATGGACGATATGGCGCAAATGCGGCGCGGACGACTTGTTGTCGGTACATTGCCGCTAACTGGCTCACATATACTCCCGCTTGTTTTGCCAGTATTTGGTGAACAATATCCGCAGATTGAAGTCGTTCTAGTTGAAGAAACAACTGCAAAGCTTGAGCAGCTTACTGCGAGCGGCGGTACCGATTTAAGTCTGCTCTCGCTGCCGCTCATTGACAACTCTCTCGCATGGGAACCATTCTTGGAGGAAGAAATCTGCTTAGCCGTCCCTCCACAGCACCCTCTTTCACTAAGAGAAGGCTCAATCTCGATTTCCGAACTTGATAAAGAGCCGTTTATTGGACTTAAGCGCGGACAAGGCTTTCGGCAAATTACAGTCGAACTGTGTGAGCAATCAGGTTTCACTCCGCAAATCGTATTCGAGAGCAGCAATATGGAAACCATTCAATCCTTAGTGGCAGGCGGAATGGGAATAGCCTTTGTCCCGCAAATGCTTACGCGAGTCAAAGGCTCTGATTTTATGCCTGTTTACCTTCCCTTGTCGTCCAAGCCTACAAGAACGTTAGTCGTGGCGAGCCGCAAAGGCAGATATTTATCCAAAGCTGCTGAAGCATTTATCCGTACACTCAATATGACTATAAGCAGCTATCGGTAATCAAGCTTCATAAATAGAAGGTCTGCGATCTTCAAAAACAGGAATTTTTGTGCGTACAGCATCAACTAAATCCAAATCGATGTCTGCGTATATAATCGTTTCCTCTTCGCCCGCTTCCGCTATCGTCTCTCCCCAAGGATCAAGCACGAGCGAGTGACCAAAGAAATTAGTGTCACCGCTCGAGCCCATCCGGTTGCACGCGATGACGAACATTTGGTTTTCAATTGCACGTGCCGTAAGCAAAGTACGCCAATGATGAAGTCTTGGATGCGGCCATTCTGCTGGAACGAATAGCAATTTGGCTCCATCCAGCGCAAGCTTGCGAGCTAGCTCAGGGAAGCGGATGTCATAACAAATCATCATGCCTGCTTTTGTCCCTTCTATCTCAAGCCTGCCAAGCTTATCTCCTGCAGCCAAATATTTTTCTTCATCCATAAGACGGAATAAATGAATTTTTGAATAATCGGATACAACATGGCCTGAACGATCAAATGCATACATTGTATTCAGCACTTTGTCTTCCTTAAGTTCCGCGATTGAACCTCCAATAATATGAACGCTGTGCTTCTTGCTAAAATCAGATAAAAAAGCACGAGTGCGTTCGCCTTCACGATCTGCAATCGTTTTTATTTCAGTTAAAGCGTAACCTGTGTTCCACATTTCCGGAAACATAATGACATCCGGTTTACTCGTTTGGCTCATCGCTTCTTCAAGCATGCTCGCCAGCTTCGTGAAGTTAGCTTCTGGATTTCCTGCTTCTATATGCATTTGCAGCAATGCAAGCCGCAATGGTTTACTCATATGCCGTTCCTCCTGTTGATCCTTTTTTCACCTAATGATACCCTGTCATGGTTCTGTGTCAAGATGGGAAACGTAACAACGAGGGATTTACTACTTTACGAACATAAAGGAGAATGTCTGTTATGCTTCCAAAACGAATAGCTGCAATGCTTCTTGCTTGCTGCTCGATTTTCCTGTTTGCCAACTTCGCTTCTGCTCATCAAGCACTTAGCGGCGCTCCTAACCCAGAAACAGGGCTTAAGCCAGTTCAAGTATTCGATGTAGCCGCCGGTAAAGTAACAAAGACAATCCCAAATGACGCCAAATATCAAGAGATGGCTTCTTCATGGGTTGGTTCCATCACTGGTCTTGCTCCACAAATGACAAATGATTCAAGCTGCAGCTATGTGTATCGTGTTCCTCTTGAGAAGGCCGTGACCATCAAAGCAAATGACGTTTCCGTTACATCCGATGATCTTTTTCTCTTTTATTGTAAGGAAAAGCCTCCTCTCTTGCTCGTGTTTGATGAGAAGCGCAGACCTTTTTTATTCCTGTTCAAAGCAGATATTAAACCCTTTATTGACAGGGTAGGCATTCCGGCTGCATAACCAGCCGCTTCTCATCTCCCGCTATTCATGCTACATTAAAGCTATTGCCTAAATAGATAGCGATTTTGTCATGTGGAGTGTGAGGTATGGAAACACAAATCGGTCAACACTTTATTCAACCTGCGGAACGGATGAATGTACTTCCGACGCAATTTTTTGCCAAGCTGGTCGCCAAAGCAAATGCTCAAACGGCCAAAGGACGCGATGTCATCAATTTGGGACAAGGCAATCCGGATCAACCGACTCCTCCCCATATTGTTGCGAAGCTACAGGAAGCTGCAGCTAATCCGTTGTACCATAAATATCCACCCTTTAGCGGCTACCCTTTTCTAAAGGAAGCCGTGGCGAAGCGGTACAAAGAGGATTATAACGTAGATATAGATCCCACTACTGAAGTCGCTATCCTCTTCGGAGGAAAAACTGGCCTTGTCGAAATTAGCCAATGCCTGCTTAATCCCGGCGATGTCTGTCTCGTGCCGGACCCTGGTTATCCTGACTATTGGTCTGGGGTGGCGCTTGCAGGTGCCGAGATGTCATTTATGCCATTAACAGAACAAAACAGCTATTTGCCAGACTATAACGCCATAAGTCCAGAAATAGCCGAGCGCGCAAAGCTAATGTTCATGAATTATCCGAACAATCCAACAGGTGCTGTTGCTAATGCGGAATTTTATGCACAAACGGTGGAATACGCAAAAAAGCACGGTATCGTTGTTGCAAGTGATTTCGCCTATGGCGCAATTGGCTTCGATGATAATCAACCGATCAGCTTCTTGCAGACGCCAGGCGCGAAAGAAGTAGGCGTTGAGTTTTATACCCTATCCAAAACTTATAACATGGCTGGCTGGCGTGTTGGCTTTGCGATCGGAAATGCTCAAATCGTCAAGCTAATCAATTTAATCCAAGATCATTATTATTGCAGCCTATTCGGTGGCATTCAGGAAGCAGCCGCACTTGCACTGACGGGGCCACAGCAATGTGTCGCTGAACTTACAGCAATGTACGAAAGCCGTCGCAATGCCCTGTTTACTGCCCTTGACCGAATTGGTTGGAAAGCCGCTCGACCAGGAGGATCTTTTTTCTGCTGGCTGCCTGTACCTGAAGGCTATACATCTGAATCTTTTGCGGACCTTCTGCTTTATGAGGCTGATGTTGTTGTCGCTCCAGGCGTAGGGTTTGGTACCCATGGTGAAGGCTTTGTTCGGCTTGGTCTTCTTACAAGTGAAGAACGCCTGCAAGAAGCGATTGAACGGATTGGAAAACTAAATTTATTTTAGAATATATCCGCCATTTACCTTGCTTTACAGCAGCATGGGATCGTGATATGCTTGTAGGAATTGAACATGAAACGTGATGACGGGACAATTAAGCAAGATGGGTCGCGATCAGAGAGTAAATTCCATGGGCTGCAAGAATTTACCGAAGGCCGCTTGCTGAACCTACCTCCGAGCGGCCGGCTATGAACCGGACAGCGCCTTCTGTTATAGGCTTAAGCTGGATAATTCTATTTAAGGATTATCAACAAAGGTGGTACCGCGGAAGCAAAGACTTTCGTCCTTTATGGACGAAAGTCTTTTTTGTTGTCACCAAACAAGCATAGGATGGGATTAATGATGACGGAACGTATTGTCGTAAAGATTGGCAGCAGCTCGCTTACCTCGGAAGAAGGGGGTCTAAACCGCGAGCGTATTCAATATTTCGCATCAGAGCTCGCTTCCTTGCATAAAAAAGGAAATGGCGTGATGCTCGTAACTTCAGGTGCTGTTGCAGCTGGCTTTCGTCAAATCGGTTATGCTGCAAAGCCAAAAATCGTTCATGAAAAACAAGCAGCCGCTGCTGTAGGGCAAGCACTGCTTATGCAAGCCTATCAAGAAGCCTTCAACGGTTATGGCATAGTAGCTGCACAAATTTTGCTTACGCGTGCGGATTTCTCCAATCGCCGCCGCATTCAAAATGCACTTATGACAATCGAAGAGCTTCTGCGGCTTGGCATCATACCGATTATTAACGAAAACGATACGGTGGCAACCGACGAGCTTGTTCCTAAATTCGGTGATAACGACAGCTTATCAGCGCTTGTCGCTGCGATGACGAAAGCTTCACAGCTGATCATCATTACCGATATGGACGGCTTATACACAGAGGACCCTCGTAAAAATCCGCAAGCGGTCAAGATCGAGCGCGTCGATCAAATATCTGAAGATATTATGAAGCTCGCAGGCGGAGCTGGCTCTTCCGTCGGAACAGGCGGCATGCGTTCCAAAATCGAAGCAGCACGCATCGCCATGCGCGGCGGCGTACATGCTTTTATCGGTAAGGTGCAGCAAGAAGGCGATCTGAAGCTAGCTGTGGAAGGCAATGGCCGCGGTACATATTTTGATACGAAGCTGAACAGCCTTCCGATGAAGAAGCAATGGCTTGGCTTTCACTCTATGCCGCTAGGCAAGGTTTTTGTAGATGAAGGCGCTGTTCAAGCCTTGCTGGAAGGCGGCAAAAGCCTCCTCCCTGCCGGCGTAAAAGAAATTCAAGGCGATTTCCATTCCGGAGATGTCGTCGAAGTCATTAATCCACAAGGCCAAACCATTGGCAGAGGCGTTGTCAATTATGCAGCATGGCAAATTCAAGCTGTGGCCGGCCTTACTACTGAAGAAGTTAAACGTAGAGTCGATGTATCCCGTATCGAATTTATTCATCGAGACGAATGGATTACATTAAAATAATAAGGGGGATTCCGCTATGATCAGTGAAGTGAGAACAAAAGCAACTTTAGCTCAAGATGCAACTGCCATTATGAATCGTTTGTCCACAGAACAAAAAAATACGGCTCTATCTCGTATGGCTGATGCATTAATCGCCGAGACTAACGCAATTATTACTGCAAATGAGCTTGACCTGCAGCGAGGTCGCGAGCAAGGCACAAGCCCTTCCATGCTCGATCGCCTTGCTTTAAATAAAGATCGTATAGCATCCATTGCTGAGGGACTTAGACAAATTGTTGAGCTTCCGGACCCTGTTGGTGAGCTGCTTGAGCATTTCGATCGTCCTAACGGACTTAAAGTAAATAAGATCAGAGTTCCAATCGGCGTCATTGGCATGATCTATGAAGCTCGTCCCAATGTTACTGTCGATGCGGCTGGCTTATGTTTAAAAACTGGCAACTGCGTCGTGCTTCGCGGCGGATCAGCTGCTATCGAGTCAAATCGTAAAATCGTAGAGGTATTAAAAAATGCACTTTCAGATACGGCAATGCCAGCTGATGCCATTCAGTTAATAGAGGATTCAGATCGTGCCTCGGTTAACGAAATGCTGAAGCTTAATGGCTTGCTTGATGTTGTCATTCCTCGTGGAGGCGCATCGCTTATTCGAAATGTCGTTGAAAATGCCACTGTACCGGTCATCGAAACAGGAGCTGGTATTTGCCATACCTTCATAGATGCCAGCGCTGACTATACGATGGCTGTCGAGATTGCCTTTAACGCCAAAGTACAACGGCCATCGGTTTGCAACTCCATGGAAACCTTGCTCGTTCACGAAGCTTTTGCAGAGCAGCATTTGGCTGCACTTGCTGATCGTTTTGTTCAAGCAGGCGTTGAGCTCCGCGGCTGCGAAAGAACGGCTTCCCTTCTCACAGGCATTAAACCGGCAACTGATGAGGACTATAGTACAGAATACAATGATTATATTATGAATATCCGCGTCGTTTCAGATCTTGACGCCGCGCTTGCACATATCCGCCGTTTCAGTACAAAACATTCCGAATGTATTGTGACCGAAAACTCCGAAAACGCTGAGCGATTTATTCAAGATGTTGATGCGGCTGCCGTTTATCATAACGCCTCTACTCGCTTTACCGACGGATTTGAATTCGGGTTTGGAGCTGAAATCGGCATTAGTACACAAAAGCTTCATGCACGCGGTCCAATGGGTTTGCCTGCATTGACGTCTACTAAATATCTGGTTTATGGAACTGGACAAATACGGGGCTAACAGGACGAATTCAGTCCAATATCAATGGAACAACGGAGGAATACTTCATGACACAGCTTACACAAACAGCAATTGCCAGTCAGCAAATTTGCTTCTATGGTGCCGGATCGATGGCGGAAGCCATTGCCCGAGGTCTAATTAACAAAAACCTCATTGCACCTAGTAAGATTTCAATGCTCAATCGACAAAATAAAGATCGGCTCTCTGAGCTAAATGAGCTATACGGTATACAAACCATCGTGCAAGGCTCCTCTAATGAAGCTTATTTAAAAGAGGCAGACATTATTTTTCTAGCCATGAAACCTAAGGATGCTGCTGAAGCGATCGCATCCATTAAGCCGTTCATTTCCTCTAAACAGCTTATTATATCGGTCATTGCCGGGTTATCGATCAAAGCAATCGAGCAGCTGCTTGGTGGGCAGGCTTCCGTCGTACGCGCGATGCCGAACACATCCAGCACAATTGGTCTAGGAGCAACTGGAATTAGTTATTCAGATATTGTGACTACTTCGCAAAAAGCACTTACAGAAGCGATTTTCAGCTCTGTTGGCATTAATGCAATCGTAGACGAGTCACTCCAGCAAGCTGTCACAGGCGTGTCTGGCAGCGGCCCAGCTTATGTCTATTACTTTATGGAGTCGATGATCGATACCGCAATCCAACTAGGATTTTCGGAGACAGCAGCAAAGGAGCTTGTCGTTCAGACGGTTCTTGGCGCAGCGGAAATGGTTCGTCATACCGGCGAAGAGCCAGCAGAGCTGCGCCGCAAGGTCACATCGCCAAATGGGACGACGCAGGCAGCTCTTGAGCTGATGGCCGAAAATCATTTTTCAGAAACAATCAAGAAGGCTATCCATCGCTCAGCAGAACGTGCAGGCGAGCTTGGAGAAGCTATCGAGAGGAGCATTAACGAATGATTGGAGTTTGTATCGCAACGTATCGTTCTTATGATGATCGAGCGGATTTCAATAAAAAGGCGCTTTCGATCGCTGTTGGCTTAACCGTCGGCAGCTGGACTGAGCTTCCTGAAGCGCAAAAGGCGAATATGGAAAAGCATCTTGGAAAAGTATTGTCCGTTACTGTCCATGAGCCCGAAAATGCATTGCCCGGTGAGCGCTATGCCGACATTCGAATTGCTTACCCAGACATCAACTTCAGCCGTGACCTCCCTGCTTTGCTAGTAACTGTATTCGGCAAGCTGTCCATGGACGGCAAAATCAAGCTTATGGATCTCGACGTTTCTGAGGATTTTGCATCTGCTTTTCCAGGTCCTAAGTTTGGATTAAACGGTGTTCGCGATTTGCTTGGCGTACATGATCGCCCGCTGCTAATGAGTATTTTCAAATCCGTTGTCGGTTATGATCTAGCCAATCTTCAAGATCAGTTCTATAAGCAAGCGCTTGGCGGTGTGGACTTAATCAAGGATGATGAAATCCTATTTGAGAATCCACTTACCCCTCTGGAGAAACGTGTCGAAGCTTGTATGGATGCAGCGCGTCGCGCTGAAGCAGAGACCGGCCAAAAGCTGCTTTACGCCGTTAACTTGACAGGGCCTACCTCAGCTCTTGCTGCGAATGCTCGAAAAGCGATTGACGCCGGCGCCAACGCGCTTTTATTTAACGTTCTTGCTTATGGCTATGATGTGCTTCATGAGCTTAGCAGTGACAAATCCATTAATATCCCTATAGCAGCTCACCCTGCAATGGCTGGAGCGATGTACCCATCGCCTCATTATGGCATTAGCGCTTCTCTTCTTCTTGGGAAGTTAATGCGTCTTGCTGGTGCCGATCTTGTGCTCTTCCCTTCACCTTACGGCTCGGTTGTTATGCCAAAGGAAGAGAATTTAGCGGTTAAGGAAGCTTTGCTTGCGCCGCTTCACGGGCTGAAAACGAGCTTCCCTGTACCATCGGCGGGCATTCATCCTGGACTGGTGCCTCTCATTCTAAAAGATTTCGGTACCGACGTGGTTGTAAATGCTGGCGGCGGTATTCATGGTCATGCCATGGGAACTGCAGCTGGCGGACAAGCATTCCGTCAAGCGATTACAGCAACATTAAATGGAGTACCTCTTCGCAATGCCGCTGAGCAACCGGGCAATGAAGCGCTGTTGGCAGCAATTGAAGCATGGGGGATCAAAGAATAATGACTGAAATGAATACAACTAAGAAACGCATCGTGTTTTGTGATTTTGATGGAACGATTACCGTTAATGACAACATTATCGCAATTATTAAACATTTTAATCCAGCAGGCTGGGAAAACATTGCAGAGCGAACGATTGCGCAAGAGATTTCAATTATGGATGGCGTTGGACAAATGTTCCGCCTCCTTCCTGCTTCTATCCAGAAAGAAGTTATCGATTTCAGTATTTCCAATGTACGCATTCGTGAAGGATTCGCTGAATTTCTAAACTATTGCAAAGAGCAGCAGATTGATTTTTACGTAACTAGCGGCGGCATTGATTTTTTTGTTTATCCTATTCTTGAAGCTTTCGACATACCAAAAAATCATATTTATTGCAATGGCAGTGATTTCAGCGGTGAGCAAATTGAGATTTTGTGGCCAAATCCGTGTGATGCTCATTGCACCAACAACTGCGGCATGTGTAAAACAACCATTATGCGTCGTTTCCCTGAAGAGCAATTCGAGCGCATCATTATTGGCGACAGCGTAACCGACTTTGAAGGCGCTAAGCTTGCTGATATCGTCTATTCCCGCTCCCACCTTACGGTGAAATGCAAGGAGCTCGGACTGCCACATCACGAATACGAAACATTCCACGATATTATCAACACTATGAATGCTGAAAGGAAGTCAACAAAATGAGTTTTGAGCAAATTGCTTTAGAAGACAAGCAGCGCGCTTTATCTGAACTTCGCGACGTTAAGGAGCTGTTCGCTTCACGCGGCTGGTTCCCTGGCACCAGCGGCAATTTATCGATCCGTGTAGGCGACTATAACCCCGACGAATTTCAATTCGCTATTACGGCAAGCGGTAAGGACAAAACGATTCATACACCAGAGGATTATTTGTTTGTTGATCAAGATGGCAAGCCATGCGAAACAACACGCTTAAAACCATCCGCTGAAACACTGATCCATTGTGAAATTTACAAATTAACTGGGGCTGGCGCTATTTTCCACGTGCATACCGTATTTAACAGCGTAATCTCAGAGTATTTCTGGGATCGCAAGTCTGTGCCGGTAGATGGCGTTGAGCTGATCAAAGGGTTTAACATTTGGGACGAGGAAGCACACATTGATATTCCAATCGTTTCGAACTTTGCACATATCCCTTCTATCGTACCGGAAATAACGGAGCGTATATTGAAAAACATACCTGGCATCGTGCTGCGCAAGCATGGCATTTACGCTTGGGGAGCAAACGCATTTGAGGCAAAACGCCACCTTGAAGCATTTGAATTTATTTTTGAATATGTATATCGTTTGGAATTGCTGCAGCATGGTAAAGCTTAAGCATTTTCCAGCTTGATCATTTCATTTTTTAGAAGGACTTTCTCCCGCTTCAGCACTTTTTATGTATCAAAGCGCTGATTAGCGGGAGATTTTCCAGCTAGATTATAACCCATCTAAAAACATGACCATCAAAATGATAACTCTTCCTGAATGATATGTAATCTTCGCTCTTCCCCTTCCCGATCAACTGTTATTGGATAACTGATCCTGCAGCATACTCCCGCCTTTCTCTCGACGTTTCATTAATCCAAACCATTAACTCATTTTTGCTAATATAAAATTTCTCACCAACTTTTATGTAGGGGAACATAACGCCAGAAAAGGACCCTGCTGTAGTCAGCTGAATTTGCTCTGTATGAATGATTTGTTTAATTTCATTTTCCGATAAATGCAAATAATTTGCTGCCTCTTCTGTCGTTAGCAAAGGTTTTTCCATGCTTATCGTGATGTCGGACTGTTCTTTATTAGGCACTTCGTTTTTCTCCAAAAACATACAGCCCACTATAAAAGATACTCCGAGAATAAAGCTTGCTGCTATCATTGATTTACCGTTTGAAATAACCATCTTCCTCCTTCGTTGTAAACACACTCACTCTTTTCCATAATAAAAATAAACTTGTCCCGCCGTCTCTGATATCCGTTCATTTTTAAAATAAATGCCAGAAGCATCATCTATCCCATAACCCGTTGACAAGTTGGTTTTGGAAAGTGCAGCCAATAAGTTCTTTTCTTCATCCCATTTTGAAAAATGTGCGCTAATGACGCAATGATTTATTAATCCAAGACCTTTGAGGAAAAGGTGCTCATTCGCTCTGTTGTCGATGGGTGGAATTACACATACATTAGGACTGATTAAGGCGCCAGCCGAAAAACCTGCAACTGGCACGCCTTCTGTGTATAATGCTTTTATTATTGTGCCGAGCTTTGTTTCCACGATATAATCTCGATAAAGCTCAGTATCACCACCGCTTATAATCACTCCTGTAGCTGATTGAAGCTGTTCCAATAAATCGGTTGATGGTGATGCATCCAAGGCGAAATACACAAACTGATCAATATCATGAAAACCTATTTGATCGGTATATTTCGTCATGTATTCTTGCCAACCTTCTTGCTCAATAAATAAGATAACTACTTTGCTTAACCCTTTTGATGCCAGAGCTCCAAATTTTTTTGCTAAGCTTTCATTGAACGGCGCTCCACCGCCAAACAAAAATAAATGTTTATCTGACATAAATATCCTCCTTGTAGTTAATGCTTCAGCGGGATTTAGTCGAATCACTTTTATCGTAACCTAACTATAAACTATTTTTTAAATGTTTTACCATATTTATCTGCTTATATGAGTAAACTCGGAACGATTTGTTGTCTATAACCATCATGTTAAATTCCTCATTTAACATAAAAAACGGAGTCAACTATATTGACTTTAACGTAACGTAAACGTTCATAATGGCAAGAGGAGGTGGCTCTATTGAAGGTGCATGAAGCTGCAAAACAACTCGGTGTCACGCCGCGTACACTTCGTTTTTATGAAGAAAAAGGTCTAATTCATCCATATAAAGCAATAGAGAATAAATATCGCGACTATTCCATTGAGGACGTCATTCGGCTCCGCTGGATCATATCGCTAAGAGAATTGGGCTTATCCGTATCTGCAATACAGGATGCTCTAAACGTGATCAATGAGCCGGACGCTTTTATTCGAAGTGTGGATGGCGCTCGTGCATTGCTGTATGAGCAATGGATCACAGCAACAAAAGCGCTGCAAGCGCTTGATGAAACGATTTCGGCATGGCACAGAAAAGGAGCAGCTGAATTGACACATGCAGAGCTGGCCGCTGAAGAAATTAAACAAAATCGGCTATCGCGAGCCTCTTGGAGCGATCAATGGAATTACGATGAGATAGCGATTCAGCACGGATATAAAGCACCTATCATTACACTTAGCGGTATTCTTTCGGAGGAGCAATACAATATGGCACTGCTGCGAACCGTTGAATGGCTTGATCCGCGGTTCGATGAGCTTGGCTTAGAAATAGGAGCAGGCAGCGGCAATCTCTCCAGCATGCTAGCTGCGGCCGGCACGAAGCTTACCGTTGTCGAGCAATCGACTGAAATGCTCTCGATCATAAGAGAAAGGCTCCCTGCCATTGATGCAAAACAAGGCAATTTGCTCGCACTGCCTCTCGCCCCATCCAGTTATTCTTTTATAGGCTGCAGCTTTGCTATGCATCACTTGAATCGATCACAACAGCTTCTCGCACTAGAAGAAATGGACCGCGTTTTAATAAATGGGGGACGGCTTGTGATTACGGGCTTAATGGATGTGGACTTGGTTGACGATGATAAAATACATTCTGAAGAGATAGAAACAAAGCTTGCCATACCGCCTAACTGGCATCTTTCCTCTGTATCCGAACATCTGAACTGGTTCAACAAACGTGGATATTCCACTGTCATCAACCGGCTTACCCCATATGTTGGTTTACTCTACGCGATCAAACCTTAGCTATATAATAATGTGACCCTTTTACATAAAAAAAAGAGCTAAGCCGCATGGCTTAGCCTCTTCCTCCACGAAATTTTTGCGCATGTGCGCGAGCCTCATCTGCATTCGTTACTCGATTGCGGCTCCACTCGATAAGTATCCGATCAATATAACGCAAGCTAAGCTTGCCCGCAAAGACGGCTTCTTTTAGAGCAAAACGAATAATTTCGTCTGTATATCGATCATGATCAAGCCAACCTGAAATTGTCTCGCATTCTATTGGAGATAATAAGCGTCCAAACTCTTGCTCGAATACACTGAATAAGTCCGATGATGGCGCGGCTTGCTGCTTGACTGGCTGACGCTCTGCCTTTCGCGATTCACGCTTCTGCTCCGCAGTTAACGCAGCTGCCTTAAGCAGCCAGCCTGTCCAGTTATAACGCTCTGACTGCATTCCTGTAGAACTGTCAACGTACTCGTCAATTGTAAGAAAATCTTCTTTCATCAGCCGGCCAAGGGATTGTCCAACTTCTCTAACACTCAGGCCCATCCGCTCAGCCAATTGCTCTGGCGTCGGGAAATCATTCATGTCCGCTTCCATATAAACCATGATTTGCAGGAGCAGCATCGCTTCTGTATCCGACAATTCCAGCTGGCGGTATGTTCGCAGCAGCATCGCCGATACATAAACGCCGCCTTCCTGCAACGCAGCAGCCATACCATGCGAGTAAGCTTTCCATATCTCGTTGTTCACTGCCAGCTGCCTCCTATACGACTACGCCTGTGCAGACGTATCCTTTTGCTTAACTAAGTTATACGTGTCTCTTGCAATGAGGAGCTCCTCATTCGTAGGAACAACTAAAACTTTAATGCGTGAGCTGTCCGTCGTAATCTCACGAATATCTTTGCGACGCTCTGAGTTGCGCTCTTCATCTAGCTCAATACCCAAGAATGAAATGCCTTCGCATATCGCTTTGCGTAGAGCGACAGAATTTTCTCCTACTCCAGCAGTGAACACAATCGTATCTACACCGTTCATCGCCGCGGCATATGCGCCAATATATTTTCTAACTCGGTAAGCATACATGTCAAAAGCAAGCTTTGCGTTTTTGTCGCCTTCAAGCATCGCCTCTGTTACCTCGCGCATATCGCTGCTAATACCGGAAATAGCAAGCATACCGCTATGTTTGTTCAGCATAGAATTTACTTCATTTAAAGTCAATTCCTCTTTATTCATTACAAATGGCACGATCGCTGGATCAATATCTCCGCTCCGGGTACCCATCATAAGACCTTCAAGTGGAGTCATTCCCATACTTGTATCAAAGGACTTGCCGTTCAAAATGGCTGTACAGCTTGCGCCGTTTCCGATGTGGCAAGTAATCATTTTGATTGATTCCAATGGTTTTTGCAAATACTCTGCTGCATGTGCGCTCACATAGGAATGAGACGTGCCATGAAAACCATATCTGCGAACCTTGTGACGACGGTAAAGCACTGTAGGAATTGGATATAAATACGATGTGTTCGGCATGCTTTGATGGAATGCCGTATCGAATACTACCGCTTGAGGTACATCAGGCAAATTTGTTTCTACCGCCAAAATACCCATCATATGCGCTGGGTTATGAAGCGGCGCCAAATCAAACAATCGACGAATCTCGAGCTTAACCTCTTGCGTTACAAGCACTGAACTGCTAAATGCTTCGCCGCCATGAACGATACGATGGCCAACAGCTTCGATTTCGTTCAGATTAGCGATCGCTCCGAACTCCGGGTTGGTAAGCATATTGATAACCTGCTTAACAGCAGCAACATGATCCAATATTTCACTAACTTTACGAACCTCGGGCTTGTCAACTGGTTCATGAGTAACAATCGAAGAATCCATTCCGATACGTTCCACACGTCCGCTTGCCAGAACTGATTCGTCACGCATGTTGTATAGCTGATATTTTAAAGAGGAGCTTCCTGCATTAATTACGAGTACTTTCATTTAAATCCGATCCCCATCCGTATCATATTTGAAGAAGCCGATTCCTGATTTGGCTCCGAGATGTCCAGCGCGCACCATTTTTTTCAGCACGATCGAAGGACGATATTTCAGCTCGCCATACTCGCGGAACATTCTCTCAAGAGCTGCCAACACGGAATCGAGACCGAAACGGTCACACATCTCGAAAGGTCCATGCTGGAAGGAATAACCGATACGCATTGCGCTGTCAATATCCTCAGCCGACGCGACCCCTTCCTCGAGTACATGCAAGGCTTCGTTAATAAATAAGCAAATGAGTCGTGTAGTTACGAAACCAGGAGATTCAAATACCATAACTCCTTTTTTGTTAATAACCTCTTCCACAAAATGTTTCGTTCGTATAAATGTTTCCTCTGACGTCTTCAGACCACGAACAATTTCCACGAGATCAATCTTGGATACTGGATAAATAAAATGCATGCCAATTACGCGGCTCGGCTGCTTCGTAAAGCTTGCTAGCTCAGTTAAGCTTAGAGTAGATGTATTGCTCGCTAAAATAACATTTGGACCGCAAATTTGATCAATTTGTTCAAATACAGCTTTTTTCAATTCCAAATCTTCAGTTATCGTTTCAATAACAAGCTCACAATCCGCTAACTTCTCGTAGCTTGTTGTCGCCTCTATTCTATTCATAATCAGCTTCTTCTCGGAATTCGTGAGCGCCCACTTCTCGATTTGTTTATCCAAGCTTACTTCAATCATTTGTTTACCATAATCTAGGCGATCGTCCGAACGCTCGATAATGATAACATCCAATCCTTTGGAGGCCAGCATTTCCGCGATCCCTTGACCCATCGTGCCTACTCCTACAACTCCAACTGTTTTGATATGCAATGTATTAGCTCCTTTAGTGTGGGGAGAATTCTTCTTAAAACATAATAGAAGTTTTCTCTGCAAAGATAGTTCAATCTTATTATAACGAATTTCATCAAAAAAAGAAGGCGGACGACAACTCCGCCTTCAAATTGTAATATTGTAAACGCTTCATGCTGCTGTATTGGAAGAAAAGAGCTTTCTAAACTCATCTCCGCTCAATGTTTCCTCACGCAGAAGCGTCTGAAGAGACTTGATAAACACTTCTCTATTCGACTCAAGCAGACCTTTTGTTTGCAGCATCAGCTCATCCAAAATGGTTCGATTGATGCTTGCCCATCCATCTTTTGTCATCATCGAAGAATCAATAATGCCAAGATCAGTCAATCCCGATTCCACTAATGTTTTGACTATATTCATCGATTGTTCGAAGTCACCTCTTGATCCAGTGCTCCGATCACCATAAAACATTTCCTCAGCAGCGGCTCCGCCTAATGCAATCATAATTTGACCGTTAAGGAACTGTTTTGTGTACAAATATTGATCCTGCTGCGGATTGTGACGAACATAACCTAACGCTTGACCGCGCGGAGACAAAGCAACCTGTGACACGCTGCCTGGACGCATTAGTTCTGCCATAATTGCATGTCCGAGCTCATGAAGTGCAATCCGTTCACGCTCTTCTTTTGATGCCTCACGATCCGTTTTTTCACCCATCAAAACCTTATCAATAGCCATCGATAAATGCTGTTCAGCGATGGTTTCACTGCTCTCACGCATCGCATAAATCGCCGCTTCATTCATGACGCTCTCTAGCTGTGCACCTGAGAAACCAAAGGATTCACTCGCAATCCGTTCTAAATTCACGCCTGGGCGGATAGGTTTATTTTTCGCATGGATGTTCAAAATATGCAATCTGCCCTTTTTATCAGGAAGCTCAACACCGATGTGCCTGTCAAATCGACCTGGACGGAGCAATGCGCTATCGAGCATTTCCTTACGGTTAGTAGCCGCAATTAACAAAATACGTGGAGATTCATTTGCATAAATACCATCCATCTCGGTTAATAGCTGATTCAAGGTTTGATCATACTCGCGCTGCTGACCGCCATCTCGTTTGCCGCCAATGACTTCAATCTCATCAATAAATATAACAGCGCTGCTTTTTTTCGCTTTATTGGCTTTTGTACGCGCCTCTTTGAATAGGTCGCGAATACGTCCTGCGCCTACACCGACATACATTTCTACAAACTCACTGCCGGATGCAGCCAAATAAATCGAATCAGTATATTGAGCAGCTGCCTTAGCAAGCAGCGTCTTTCCTGTTCCTGGAGGGCCAGACAGCAAGATGCCTTTTAATGGCCGAATACCAAGCTTAGCAATTTGTTCTTGATGAACGAGAAAATCAAGCGCCTCTACAAGCTCCTGCTTGGCACGCTCCTGACCTCCGATTTCCTCAAAGGTGAGTGGTGTCATTTTCTCCTCAGAACGCCGCTTCTGGCTAGACAACGCGGTCAGCTTGCCTCTACCTCGTGCTGCATAAACTACGGCAAAGCCTAACACACCCAGCAATACGATGGGAACAACATTTTGTCCAATATATATAAAAAAAGCAATAAGTACAGGAAGTGAGCCTATCGCAATTTCTTTACCATATTTCATCATATTACCATGCCTCCAATTGGTTTGGCGTGCGTGGCAGGACGATATATTTCACCGCTTCATTATTTTTAATCGTAATATACACATTCGTATCATCCATTTCAGTCGTCACGGTGACATCTTTCATGGATTTTGCTGCTTCTTTCATCGCATCTGGAATATGAGAGTAGGTTTTGCGCTCCATCGCCTCTGCAACTTCAAACATGGAAGCATACCACAGATCTTCAAGCTGCTTATTCGATTTTTCTTCTATATTAAGCTCAAGCTTACGGTCGCCAACTACATCTTTTCCGTTAGCCGCAATACTTTCATAGATGTCCCGGAGATTCGCATCCGGCGTTAATTCAAGAGAAATAGCTACTTTATTGCGATCCATAACTGGTTTTTCTGAAGAAACAATACCTTTAATGCCTTTTGTAACTTTCTCTAATGGAGCTGCTACAGCCACTTGATTATATACAGCCCAGCCTCCGAACAAAACGGAAGCGGAAATTGCAGCAGTAATCACGATTGGTATTACACGTGGTCTCATCATTATGAAAATCCCTCCTGCAATAAATTTATGAACACTCCGTATATCAACACCGCTATACGAAAGTATATCATGAAATTATGCAAGAATCGTCCATCAATAAAAGGAAACGGAGCCTTATGGCCCCGTTTTTGCTGGTAACGTATAAGAATCAATAAATGCACCATCATCAAAACGGTAGAAATCATATCGGTAATGATCAGGCTTTTCACCGTCATTATAATAGATCTCCCACACCGTTTTGTCATCAAGCAGACCCGGCTGAATTCTCTTTATTTCTGCCAATGGCCTCTTGCTGATGAAATCATCTTTGAGTGACTTCTCAGAAATGCCTTCCGTCGTTCTCATGATAACTGGTTGTTGCTTCTCAGTCAGCCATACGTATACATGTTCATCCTGTTGATTAATACCTTCAACGACCCAACTGTTTTTTTGCCATATATGATGATGTACCTTTTCTATCTCGATAAGATCAGCTGCTTTAGTCGCTTGTTCCTTCGCCGCATTAATTGCTGTCCACTCAGGGGACTGAACTTCACGGAAATAGATAAAGGAAACGGTTAGAAGCAGCAAGAGGAATGCTGTAATTAACAACAACCATCGCTTAAGTGTCATAAACGGCTTTCGTTTCCTTGCTGTTGCTCGCATTAAGCTTGCAGCAAGCGATCAAAGCTCGCTTGTGCCTCGTAACGAATTTTCTCCTCATCAAGCCAAGTGCATTCGCCGTTTTTCAATACTTGTCTTCCATCAATCCATACATGCCGCACATCGCGGCCTGAACCTGAGTAGACCAAATGTGATACGATATCCGTCTGAGGGTAGAAATGCGGCTGTTCAATATCAATAGCGATGAAATCTGCCTTCATGCCTACTTTTAGACTACCAAGGCTCTTCTCTTGCCAAATGGATTTTGCCCCATTCACTGTACCAAGCTTCAATGCTTCCAAAGCAGGGATAGCAGTAGGATCTCCAGATACACCTTTATGAAGCAAAGCCGCGAATCGAATTTCCTCAAATAAATCAAGATTGTTGTTGCTTGCCACACTATCTGTTCCAAGCGATACCGTAACACCTGCGCGAATCAAATCAGGAACACGTGCAATGCCGCTAGCAAGCTTAAGATTGCTTACAGGATTATGTGAAACCGCAACTCCTTTAGCAGCAAGCAGCTCGATCTCAGCATCATTCAGATGTACGGCATGCGCAACAAGTGCAGGACGTGAGAAAAAGCCTAAACGATCCAAATGTTCGACCGGACGAAGTCCATAATCACGCACGTTTTGCTCAACTTCCGCTATCGTTTCCGACATATGCGTGTGCAAAGGCAAATCAAAATCATGAGCTGCTTGTACAAAACGTTCAATATATGCTGGTGGACATGTATAAGGCGCGTGTGGAGAAATCATCGTGGTTATGCGTCCATCGGCTTTCCCGTTCCAATCACGGGCAAAAGCAATTGCCTCAGCAAGCTTAGCTTCCTGTACATCTGGTGGACATAGTCCGATAACGCCTCTTGTCAAAACACCGCGGATACCGCTTTGCTCAACCATTTGAGCAACTTGATCCATGCGATCATACATATCAACAAAAGCTGTTGTACCTGATTTCAGCATTTCTACGATCGCTAGAGAACTTCCTGCACGTGTATCTTGATCAACATATTTGCCTTCCATTGGCCACATTTTCTGTTCCAGCCAAACCTGCAAATTCTGATCATCGGAATATCCGCGAAGCAAGCTCATCGCCGCATGTCCGTGAGTATTAATAAGTCCTGGCATAAAAGCCAGCTTGCTGCCGTCTATTTTTTGCACCGTATCAGAAAGCTGTTCAGGAACAGCCGTACCTATATAACTAATCCGATCATCGGATACAACCATATGTCCTCTAAATGATGGATTTTCGTCATCCATCGTTATAAACAAACCATTTTCAATCCAAATCTGACTCATCCTGCGTCTCTCCCTCTTTGGCTAAATAATAGGCTAAGCTAAGCAATTCCCTTGTGAAATCAGCATTATGTATTCGCATTTCATCCGGTACTCGTAGAATAGCAGGGGCAAAATTCAATATTCCTTCTATGCCTGCTTCGACAAATTGATTAGCTACATTTTGTGCTTCAAATGCTGGAACGGTAATGATGCCGATCCGAATATTTTGCTCTGCAACCGTTGCAGCAAGCTCGCTCATCGGCATTACAATCAAATTATTAATGCTCGTTCCAATTTTGCTCGGATGTACATCGAACACGGCGGTAATCTGCATATTATCCTTGGAGTATTTATTGTAATTGCATAAGGCATGACCTAGATTGCCGGCTCCAACCAACGCAACCTTTATCGTCTGATCAACCTTCAAAATTTGACGTATCTTCTCAATTAAATATACAACATCGTAGCCTACGCCCTTCCGTCCAAACTCTCCGAAATAAGCGAGATCTTTACGAATTTGAGCAGGATTTAAATCAAGCTTTGTGCCTAAATCCTGCGAAGAAATGGTCTGAATCTCACGATTAAGCATTTCATTTAGTACTTGCAAATAAACGGGAAGCCTTCTGACGACAGCCTCCGATATTTTCGTTTGCTTCATCGTTTTTCCTCCTCTTCGCTAGACACAGCTTGATTTTCCTGCGGCAATGCTGCATTTTCATCCGTTAACCATTCTCTCATTCGCACGACCATTTGATCCATATGCATCGTTTCGATTTTTGGTCCTGGCAGTGAATATAAGAAGTGTTTACCGTAGTAAGTGTCGATTATTCTAGTATCATATATGATTACGATCCCTTTGTCTTGTGAAGTCCTTACTAGACGCCCAAAGCCTTGTTTAAAGCGAATGACGGCTTGGGGAATCGACAATTTCATAAAAGGATTTTGTTTCTGCCGCTGCAGCATCTCAGCTTTTGCTTCCACTAAGGGATGGTTAGGCGGTTGGAATGGCAAACGAACGATGGCAAGGCAAATCAGAGCTTCTCCGGGTATATCTACACCTTCCCAGAAGCTGCTCGTGCCAAGTAAAACGGACTCTGGCGTTTGACGGAAACGTCTTGTAAGCTTCGTGCGATTGCCGCTGTCTATTCCTTGTCCTAGTACTTGAATTCCTGCAACGCTTAAAAGCTCTTTAAGCGGCTCGTAGACCTGCCTCAGCATGCGATAGGACGTGAACAGCACTAGCATTCTGCCCTTCGTTTCCTTTGCAGCATCAGAAAGCGATTTTACAAGCATATCCAAATAGGTGTCATCTACAGCTGCTCCCTTGAGTACTGGGAAGTTGCGTGGAATGACAACTAATGCCTGCTCCCGGTAATTAAACGGAGAAGGCAATTGAACGGTTTTAAGCCTGCCCTGCTGTTCATATCCAGTTAACCCAAGCTGCTCCTCCGCGTATTGAAAAGATTTTTGCACAGATAACGTTGCAGAGGTTAATACGATACTTTCTTTGACATCAAAAAAATATTTTTGCAGCTGAGCGCTTACATCTACTGGCACACCGTATAGCTGCACAGATCTGTAGCGGTATACGCTGCTTGCTTCAATCCAAAACACAGAGTCCGCAAGCTCTAAGGTGATAAACGTTCTAAGCTCATCCTTAAGTCGAGACAAATCACGTACCGCGCCATTTAAATCCGTTATTATCGCTTGAACACCGGAATCGTCAACACGGTCTTTAATATCGGTAACCATTTTATCGACGGTTCGAATGACTCGGTTGAGTTCAGTGTGGATATTTCCTTCAACCGTAACACCGTCCTCCCAGCCTGCTGGAAGCTCGTTTTTCTTAAGGCGGCATACCGACTGACCATTCTCAGTTGGTCCATCCGATGAAGTTGAAGTAAAGCTATAAAACATTTCAAACAGCTTATCCCAGTGCTCCTTAATTTCTTGGAAAATAGGAATAACGGTATCAATCGTCTCTAACCAGGAAGCTTGATGTGCGTCATCCTCATACATAAGCTTCTGGCGAAGCCCAGGCAATAATCCAGAGCGCGCATCTTTATAAAGCCGAAGAACAGCCTGCGTCAAAGAGAAGTAGTTAATTTGCATACCTAGATGCTTGCCTGCAACCTCTTCCACATGATGTGCTTCATCAATAATGAGATGAGTATAGGAAGGCAATAAACGATGATCTGCTTGAACATCCGTAAATAACATTGAATGATTCGTTATCGTAACATCAGCAATGTTTGCTTCATGCTTCGCGCGATGATAAAAACATCTTTTGAACCAAGGACAAGCTCGATTTAGGCATGAATCCGTATCGCTCGCTACCGTAGACCAAAACTCAGCACCCTTGTTGCCGAAGTTAAGCTCTTCCTGATCGCCAGTTTCCGTTTCTCCAAGCCATACGACCATTTGAGCAGCTGTAACCGTATCCTCAATCGGCGATACAAGATCTTTTGTGTTGATTTTACCTTCAAATTTGCGCAAGCATAAATAATTCCCTCTGCCTTTAAAGATCGAAGCTCTAAACTCAAATGGCAGTATTTCTTCAAGCAATGGCAAATCGCGTTGACGAAGCTGCTCCTGCAAATTGATTGTATGCGTACTAACGACAACTTTTTTGCCGTTCTGAATGCCATAATAAAGCGCAGGAATTAAATAACCAAGCGACTTCCCTGTTCCTGTCCCTGCTTCTATAAGTAAATGCTGATTCTGATTTAGAGCGCTGTACACCTCTTGAAACATGGCTACCTGCGCTTCTCTTTCCTCATAATTCTCAAATTTCTGTTCGAAGCGTTGTCTTACATCAGCTAAATAATTGTCAAATGAAACATCTGTTAATGGCAGCACACTTGTGCCGCCTGAACGCGGAGGCTGTTCATCGCTCCATTCGCGAACCTTCAATGCAAATTGATTAAAATAGTCATATTCATTCGATTCGAATACAGTACTATATTCCATCTGCTGCCCAGTATGCTTAATAAACCAGCTCAAATCGCTGCCGTCATCTACAAGCGTGGAAAGCCGCTGCAAAGTAAGCAGCGGCAATTTGCGAAGCTTTTTTACCGTTTCAATTAGCAATAGCGCAGTTGCATTTGCATCGCTGTCCGCGCGGTGATGTTGATCATGTGGTATTCCAAAGAGCTCAGAAACAGCTCCAAGCTGATACGTATTAATTGTAGGATATAAAATTCGTAATAATTCAATGGTATCCAGCCTGCGTCCTGCAAAAGGACGCCGACCGCATCGTGCTAATGCTTGGTTTAAAAAACCGGCGTCAAAGCCAACGTTATGAGCGACCAAAACGGCATCATCCAATAACGGAACCAGCCCTGCAATAACCTCTTTGAGAGTTGGGGCATCCGCAACGACCGTTTCATCTATGCCTGTTAATTGTGTAATGAAGGCCGGTATCGGGATATTAGGTCGAACAAAGGAGCTATACGTATCGATAATTTCAAGCTCCTCTGAAACGATGACTAGCCCAACCTGCAAAATATCATCATCCGAGCTGTGTCCCGTCGTTTCTAAATCCAATACTGCAAATTTCATTTATTCCCCGATCCTCTCACAAACAGCACAGCTCCGTGCTTCCGAAATATAACGATAAGTGCTTGGGTGTTTCTTGACATGATTTCAAATTGTTTAACGGATCCTTGAAGCTGGGACAGACCTCATAAGCTTTCATAAATAATTGCTCTGCTTGTGCCAAATTCATTTGCACCGCTTGAATGCATCCTAGCGCATTATAGCCCATTGCAAGCCATTTGGGGAAGTCCGTCAATACAATCAGCAATTGAAAATGCCGCTGAGCTTCACTCCAGTTCTGGAGGTGCATCTGAGTCATGCCCAAAAACAGTCTAGCCAAATTACATTCCGGCGATTGTAGAATAGCCGCTTGAAATTGCACTGCTGCTTGCGAAAACATAAATAGCTTGTAGTAGCCCTGCCCTTTGGAGATGACCGCAGCAAGCTCGTCCGAGATTTCAAAATCTGAAGTTGGACTGCTGACTGCGATACTTACAGGTACACTTGATTGAACCGCCCCTTCTGGGGCTTGTTCCTGAACTTGCGATACTGCTGCTTGATCGCCTTGCTGCTCCTTGAACTCAGAAAACTTCTCTTCAAATTCAAGCCATTGTTCAATAAATGTGTCACTTACTTTTTTGAGCTCAAGCATTTGCTGTTCGAACTGCTGCTTTTCACTTGCACCTGCACCATCGTACTGTTCAATAATTTGATCAAGCATTTCGTTCATGGATGAAAACATATGCTGGAACATACCGCATCCCGCCTTCGCCAAAGAATTAAGGAGTGTTATGTTCATTTTTTGTTTCAACGCCGCTTTTCATACAGCATCCCATTCGTTACATAATACAGGGATTAACGTAGTGAAAGATCAAATTACAGGATTGTCGCGTGCAGCTCTTCGTTTAAAATGGTCAAGGGGCGATTGTTCGCATCCAAAATCGTTACAATCGGTTTGTGTGCTTTAGCATCAGCGTCAGTCATCATCGCATAAGAAATGATAATCACCTGATCACCTGGCTGAACTTGTCTTGCGGCTGCGCCATTTAAGCAAATTACACCAGATCCGCGTTCACCTGTTATGACATAAGTCTCAAAGCGAGCACCATTATTATTGTTAACGATTTGAACTTTTTCATTTTCCCATATGTTAGCCGCATCCATCAAATCTTCATCAATTGTAATGCTACCGACATAATTCAGGTTCGCTTCCGTTACTGTTGCCCGGTGCAACTTGGATTTCATCATCGTTCTGAACATGCTGGTTCACCTCCGCAGTCTGTAATATCCGATTATCTATAAGCCTTGTTGCGCCAAACTTTACAGCTAATGCCAAAATTAACGGTTGCTGAATCGTATTTAATAAAACTTTTGCATCCAGCACCTGCAGGGATGGATAGTGAAGCAGCTCCACATAATCAATTACAGCTTCACTCGCTTTCACCAATTGCAGCTTCACTTTAGCCTCCAGCCGCTCAGCCGTCATATCAGGCTCATTCATCCAGTCGGAAGCCTGCTGCAGCGTTTTGGACAATACGACTGCCTGCTCACGCTGCTCCGCATTAAGAAAAACGTTTCTTGAGCTTAAAGTAAGACCATCTGGTTCTCGAACGATTGGACTTGGCACTATTTCCACTGGAAAATTAAGATCTCCAACCATTTGCTGAATGACAGCAACCTGCTGAGCATCCTTCATGCCAAAATAAGCACGATCAGGAGCAACCAAATGAAACAGCTTGCTAACTACCGTTCCCACTCCGTCAAAATGTCCAGGTCTGGAAGCGCCGCATAAACGATCCGTTACCTGATTGACAATGACCATTGTCAGCGGCTTATTCGGATACATTTCTTGAACGGAAGGAATAAACACGATGTCGATCCCGCATTCTTCTGCAAGCGCAAAATCACGCTTCTCATCTCGTGGATACCGATCCAAATCTTCATTAGGTCCAAATTGCAGTGGATTAACAAATATGCTAAGCACAGCGGTATCATTTTCGGCATGTGCTTGGCGCATTAAGGAAGCATGACCTTCATGCAAATAACCCATAGTTGGCACAAAACCAATGCTTTTATTTCCCTTGCGCACAGCAGTTAACTGCTGCTTTAGCTCAGCTTTCGTGCGGCAAATGATCATTTCAATTTGACCTCCTTATTCGCGAGGTCCTTATTTTCAGTTATGTTAAGATTGCTGCTCTCAGAGGAGCCACCATACAAAGAAGGAATATGGGCAGGTTGTGCATTAAATACATGCTCTTCTTCAGGAAACTGGCCTGTTTTCACATCGTCTACATAAGATTGGATCGCATTTCTAATGGTTGTTCCAATATCTGCATAGGTTTTTACGAATTTTTTCTCAAAATAAGGAGATGAGTATTGCAAAATATCATGATATACAAGCACTTGGCCATCGCAGCCGCGACCTGCGCCAATTCCGATAATCGGAATGGAAAGCATTTCGCTGATCATTGTAGCGATTGGTTCAGTTACTAGTTCAAGAACGATACTGAAAGCACCTGCTTCTTCCAGCGCCTTCGCATCTTTCACTAGCTGCTCCACTTCGGCATCTAATTTACCTTGCACTTTGTACCCGCCAAGCTGATGAACCGATTGTGGCGTCAGGCCGATATGCCCCATAACAGGTATGCCTGCTTTGACAAGCGCGGATACATCAGATGCAATTTCAACGCCACCCTCCAGCTTTACAGCCTGAGCACCGCCTTCTTGCATAATTTTCGCAGCATTGCGCAGTGTTGCTTCACGTCCAATGCCATAAGTCATGAAGGGCATATCAGCAACGATAAACGTTTGCTGGGCACCCCTAGCAACTGCTCTTGTATGATAAACAATGTCATCAATGGTTACCGGGATGGTAGTCTCATATCCAAGTACAACGTTCCCGAGTGAATCTCCAACCAAAATGACATCAATTCCAGCTTCTTCAGCAAGCTTGGCTGAAGGATAATCGTAAGCTGTCAAAACGGAAATCGCATTGCGGTCCTGCTTCATCTTCTTAATTTTTGTAATCGTCAGTCGTTTCCTCATCAGCTTTCATCCTCCCGTTCAATGATAGGATAAACACAAAAAAACCTTTTAGCCGCTGCCAAAAAGGTCCCCAAACTGAAAAGGAAACGTTTGCTTGTTGTGCTTCCTTCTGTCTCGGTCCCTACGGCTCAGAGCAGAGTGTGCATTCCCAACCATTTACATCGTATTTTTTATCATCAGTGCAGCTTCCTTAGAATACCGCCTGATGACTTTAGTTTACCAAACTTTCTTCATTACGTAAACGACTTGTAATGCGTTATAGAGGTTCGCCCATCTCTGCAGAGAAAACAGGCTTAATGGAGCCGTCCTCCAGTTGAATGCGAATAGCTCCGCTCTCTTCTAGTCCAATCGGAACTCCAACCAATTCGCCTTGTGGGGTTGTAAGGCGCACCGTTTTGCCCAAAGATACGGACAAAGCTTCCCATAACGTTACAATCGGGCTAAAGCCTTGCTCCTGATAGAGGAAATACAACTGCTCCCATTCCTTCAGAAAATCAGCAATAACTTCTTCTCTTGACCATTTTTGCTGACCGCTGATGCGAAGTGATGTTGCTTTCTCCAGCAATTCCACTGGGTAATCAGCTTCTTCTAGATTTACGCTAATACCTATCCCTGCAATAACATATCGAAGTCTTTCGTCTTCTGCGGCTGATTCAAGCAAAATACCGCTAATTTTTTTACCTTCAATTAGCAAATCATTGGGCCATTTAATTCCAATTGGCAGCCCAGTTAAACGCTTCAGGCTGCGGCATAACGCTACCGCTGTCAATAAGGTAAGCTGCGGTGCAAAATGAATCGGTACGGAAGGACGCAGCACCATGCTCATCCAAATGCCTTTGCCGCGCGGCGAGATCCATCCTCGTCCCATTCGGCCGCGGCCTTTAACCTGCTGCTCAGCAACGAATAAGGTACCCTCCAAGGTGCCTTCTTCTGCTGCAGCACGAGCAAGATTTTGAGTGGATTCCACCGTTTCAAAATATTGAATATGCTGTCCAAATATGTTGCCTTGCAGCTGATTTTCAAGTTTCTCTACAGACAGCATGTCCGGTATGCTTAGAAGTCGATAACCAAGACGTCTTGAAGCTTCAAATTGATAACCAGCCGCTTCAAGCTTGCGAATATGCTTCCATATCGCTGTTCTGCTGACGCCGAGCTCTTGGCTAATGTTTTCTCCGGACACATATTCACCTGGTTTGTCTACAAACAATTGAAGCAAGAGCTCCTGATTCATCTGCGCGTGCCTCCTCAAATAATGCAAAACAATCTGCTGTGAATGTTATTGTTCATCGCTCGAGCGACGCTTGCTCAAGCAAAACATTTCGTTCATTCTCAATCTCACCGAGTGCTGTTAGCAATAGTAATTTGCTTAATGTTTCACTAACCCATGGTCCAGCATCTCGTTGCAAATGATTTGTTAGATCCTTGCCGGTCACTTTAAGCTGCTTAAGTGATGAAACGGTCAATAAATCAATCCAGTTCTCCAAACGTCTTAGAAACGCAGCAGTGAAGGCTAGCTCTTGCTTCTCTAGCGTTCGCATAACATGAATCCATTCGCCGCAAATCCCTTTTCCATAACGAATGACAAGGCTTAACCAGCTCGAGTGAAGCTCACGCTCATTAGTTTGCGTCGAGACAACTAGCATTTCTTTATGTATCGCTACAATTGTACTTATGGTCTTACTGCGCGTATTTGAAAATTTCAACACTTGCAGCGCCTGCTGCGCTGCCTCAACAGATAAATGCAACCCTATTGCCAGTGCCGCCCAGCGAGAATCAACAGCTGTCAGCTCATGCAAGCGAGAATAAATCGTTTGTGCTTGGTCTCCGTGTCCCATCTCTTTCAGCGATAACAATGTTTCTTCATGAAAGGACTCCTTCAAATGAAACAAAAGTCCGCTTGCGGCAACAAAATGCAGCGCTCTTTGCGGAGCAGTTCCAGCTACCATTTTATCTAGCTCGACTTGCACACGCTCCATCGCAATATAATTTAACAGCTCGCGATAACGAATGACTGCTTTCCATGTTCGCAGCGAAGGAGTGAGCCTGTAGACGCCAATAAATCTGACCGCTCTTAACATACGAAGCGCATCCTCTTGAAAACGTGCGTTCGGATCGCCGACTGAGCGAAGCCTCTTGGACTGCAAATCATAAATTCCGCCATATGGATCATAAAGCGTACCATCGCTATAAAGCGCCATCGCGTTCATCGTAAAATCACGGCGCAGCAAATCACCGTCAAGTTCGGTAATATAAAGGACACTTTCTGGCTTGCGATGATCCTCATATGCAGATTCTTGCCTAAACGTCGTCACTTCATATGTGATGTTGTCTTGTATAACCGTTATCGTGCCATGCTGCAAGCCCGTTGGTATGCATCGCTCAAACAGCTCAAGCACCTGCTCTGGACGAGCAGATGTAGCGATATCAACGTCTTTGATTGGTATATCTAAATACGTATCACGAACTGCGCCTCCCACAAAAACGGCTTCGAAATGATGCTCTCGAAGCCGCTCAATGATAGGCAATGCAGCTATGATCGGTGTTGATAATGAAAGCTGCATGTCATACACCTCTTCTTGCAGGGGAAATGATTAGCTATCGCTGCAAACAGCGATTGGCAAATCTGCCTCTATGCCGAGTACCCGATAATAGATCTGCTCATATTGTGTTGTAATTACGTCATTACAAAACTCGTTTCTTGCTCTAAACATACAAGCCTGCTTAAACTGCTCATGCAGCTTCTCATTCGTAAGCAGTCTTTCCGTATTTTTAGCCATATCTTCGACATCGCCGATCTCTGACAAAAATCCAGTTTCTCCATGGGTAACAAGCTCCGGAATACCACCAGCGTTAGAACCAATAGTTGGAACGCCGCAAGCCATTGCCTCAAGCGCAACAAGCCCGAAGCTTTCTTTCTCTGATGGAAGCAACAGCACATCTGCCATTGAAATGACTTGTGCAACATCCTCTTGCTTGCCCAGAAAATGGACACGGTCTTCAAGACCAAGCTGGCGAATGCGGCATTGAATTTTTGAGAGCTCAGGTCCTTCACCGACTAAGAGAAGTTTCGAAGGAACCTTCTCGGAAACGCGAGCAAATATTTCAACTACATCCCCAACCCGTTTAACCGGACGGAAATTAGATATATGCATCAAAATTTTCTCATTAGGAGCCGCATAATCAGCTCGCAAGGAAACCGCATCGCGTGGATAATAAACACGTTTATCAACAAAATTATAGGTTAAATCAATTGGTGTCGTAATATCAAGCAGTTGTCTAGTCTCTTGAATCAGATCCTTTGAAACGGCAGTTACAGCGTCGCTTTGATGGATCGCAAGACGAATTAAAGCTTTTAACGATTCATCCTGAGCCAGCACCGTTATGTCCGTGCCATGCAGCGTTGTGACCGTTTTTAAGCCATCGCCATTCATCTGCTTCGCCAAATAGGCGCAAACCGCATGAGGCACCGCATAATGGACATGAAGCAAGTCAAGCTGCTGCATTTTTGCTACCTGTGCCATCTTGCTTGCTAAAGCTAGATCATAAGGCGGGTAACGAAACACATAATAATCATTAACTTCTACCTCATGATAAAAAATATTTTTATTAAAGTGTCCTAATCGAAAAGGAATACTGTGTGTAATAAAATGAATTTCATGACCACGTTCTGCCAGTAATTTACCTAATTCGGTTGCAACTACGCCCGATCCGCCCAAGGTAGGATAACAGGTAATACCAATCTTTAATTTTCTCGCCACTGTTGTCGCACCTCCTGTGTTCGTTACGTATAACTATTGTATTACACAAGAGCTGTACGAATTGTCAAAAATATTGTATGGCGTGAGGACGCTTAATTGCGAAACCCTCTGCATATGCCCAGCCTCTTGCTTGTCCAAGCAATGAATCACGTGCTTCTACTCGTTCTATGTAATTATTCGTTAATGGCGTAGCCACTCGGTCGGAGCCTGCTGCCGCATCGAATTGTGAACGGTAAGCAAGCAGCGCGTTTCTTTTGGTTGCTTGAAAATCACTAATATCAACGGTTAACGATACTTGATCCACATCATTTATATAGTAATAAATAAGCTGTGATACCTGTACGGCAGGCAGCTCCGGCATATAGCGGCGCAGCTTGGCGTTAAACACAGCTTCTTCAATTAATCTACTGCAAGCCACATGATCGGGATGACGATCTACCCAGTAAGGGGCAAATACAACCCGCGGCTTAAAATAACGAATTTCTGCTACAATACGTTCGATTTGATCGCGTGAAGGCTCCAAACCCCGATCAGGCAAACCCAAATTAGTACGAGCCTGCAGTCCAAGCACTTTGGATGCTTGATCCGCTTCTTGTTTCCTCAGCTCAACCGTTCCGTTTGAAGACATCTCTGCCATCGTTAAATCACATATGCCGACCTTAAAGCCAGCTTGTACATGTTTGGCGATGGTACCGCCCATTCCAATTTCAGCATCATCCGCATGAGCGCCAAAAACGAGAATATCGAGTTCTGTCGTCATTATTCAATACCTGGTTTATATTTATGGACAAGCTCTCGCCATGCAAAATCACCGCGTTCAAGTGCTTTAACCAGCAGTTCAGCAGACGCTACGTTAGTAGCAACCGGTATGCCTTGTACATCGCATAAACGCAGCAAAGCAATAATATCCGGCTCATGAGGTTGTGCCATTAATGGGTCGCGTAAGAAGATAATTAAATCCATTTCATTTTGGGCAACCATCGCACCGATTTGTTGATCGCCGCCGAGCGGGCCTGACATGAACCGATGAATGGACAAGTTCGTTTGTTCCATTATCCGTGTTCCCGTCGTGCCAGTAGAGTATAGCTTATGCGGTACAAATACTTTCTCATAAGCGATTACGAAATTAACGATTTCTTCCTTCTTCCGATCATGCGCAATAAATGCAATATTCAACATGCGGTTCCCCTCTCCTGCTGCCTAATAATCTAATCCATAATATGTTCAAATCCGTAAATTAAACCGCTGTATGTCATTACCTTCTTCACAGCCACGTTTACACCAGGCATATAGCCTGCGCGATCATAGGAATCATGACGAATTTTGAGCGTTTGTCCATGGCCGCCAAACACAACCTCTTGTTGAGCAAATACACCAGGAAGTCTAACGCTATGTATACGGAATCCGTTGTAATAGCCGCCGCGCGCACCTTCAATGACTTCTTCCTCATTCGGGTTGCCCTGTCGGAACTCTTTTCGCACTTGTGAGATCAACTCCGCTGTTTTTATGGAAGTCCCCGAAGGTGCATCCAGCTTTTGATCTCCATGATATTCAATAATTTCAACATGAGGCAAATATTTTGATGCTTCTGCAGCGAACTTCATCATCAGAATCGCACCGATGGAGAAGTTAGGGGCGATTAAACCGCCGATTCCTTTTTCGAGGCAAAGCTCGTCCAGCTCCACGATCTGTTCAGGCGTAAAACCCGTTGTCCCCATAATAGGACGTACTCCYAATTCAATTGCCGTCTTCGTATGGCCATATGCCATCTGAGGAATGGTGAAATCAACGAGTACATCGGCTTGAGTACCTTGAAGTGCTTCCTCAAGTGTTGCACTGACTATAACTCCAGTATTTGCTTTCCCTGCAAATATACCCGCATCTACAGGACCAGCAGATGGAGCGACGGCCGCCACCAATTGAAGCGACTCGTCCTCCAGCACCATTTTTACAACTTCGCGTCCCATTCTTCCACTTGCACCAGCTACTGCCACGCGTATTTTTTGTGTCGTCATCTTTATCACCTGTTCCTTTTTCTTTTTGCATCCAATTGAAATCGCAGCATACGCCTCTTACGATTAACGTCAGCAAAGAGCCTTCTCGCTGCCGAATGGCTGGGATCGAGCCTCATTGCTTCCCTCGCATGAATAACCGCTTTATCGTATTGGCTAAGCGATGCATACAAAACGCCAAGCGTATAAAATGCATCGAAGCTTAATGGGTCAAGCAGTGCTGCTCTCTCAAGTAACGGTGCTGCCTCATGGAGCTCAGGCGGTACTTTGGCCAGCAAAAAATTAGCCTCCGCTTGCAAAATTCCGGCTTCTACGGTTTGAAGATGATATCTATATTCCGCAAGCTCGGGCGCAAGCCTAACGGCTGATTCTGCATGCTGCTTCGCTTTTGTCCATTTACCGCTTCGTGCGCAAGATACGGCGCATGTATGATAATAGAATGCATTTTCCGGTTCAACCTCAATGGCTTTCTCAAACCAATATATCGCTTGCTCGAAATCACTATTAAAGATGAATTCATAAGCCTTTTTCATGCAGCTCTCTCCATCCATCCGCCCATCCTCCTTGTACACAGGTTGATGGTACAGCATATGTATGGAGCTTGTTTACTGTTCGGTTATTTTCTTCGTCCACCGATTCGCATCGCGCGTAGTGAATTTATGCATAACCTTATTATGCGCTTCGGTTAAATCTATATTGAGGGAATTAGCGAAGCAAGAAAGAATAAATAAAATATCACCAAGCTCCATTTCAACGGAATTATCCGCTTCATCGGCTTTTTTAGGTTTTTCGCCGTAGAAATGGTTTACTTCACGAGCAAGCTCGCCCACTTCTTCGGACATTCTAGCCATCAAAGCAAGAGGACTGAAATAACCTTCTTTAAATTGAGAAATATAATCATCAACTTCTCGCTGAATATCTGATAACGTTTTTTCCGACATCTGTACATTTCCTTTCTGTCGATAGCTATACATTCATATGTTAACTTAAAGACGCAAATAAAATCAATGTTTTTAAATTGCTTTCTTTAGATAGCAAAAAAGTCGTCTATTGCAACATTCTGCAGCAACTAATTTGGCTGCTAAAAATAAATGTGCGCAATATCGACTTTCATGTCTTTATTCTAATCATTGCTTCAAAAAAACAATGCATTTACATATCATTTAGGATCTATCATCTACCCATTAGGAAATAGGCTTGACTCCAAAAGGATTTTCTTTATATTTTCTCCAGCCTGTGTAAGTAAGAATGGCTGAAATAAATGCGCCTAATAAAAGTGTCCAGCGCAAAGGATTCGAAATAGGCACTGCTGCGACAACGGGAACATCCGCTTCTAAATGATTCTGATTAAACATTCGAGTGAGTGTATCCTTTAGTTCCTGCACTGATCGATTAATGCTGGCGACATTATTTTTATCTTTGCGAGATGCTTCCAGCAGTCGATTCGTATACTGAATTCGCTCCATCAACTCTGTTTCATGCTTGCTCCCGTACATCATACTGACAGCAGGTTTAATACGATCTGCATGTTTTTCCAAGCTTATCATTACAGCTCGTGCTGCTATAGCTCCATCATCAGTTTGGCGCTTCCAAGCTTTTTCCACACGCGAAATATCATCCAGCATAATCTTCTCATATTGTAGCCACAAGGCATTATTAGGCCTTGCAAGAGCATCAGCAGTTAATTTAATTCGGGCTGCCTCTACAAACCAGCTTGTCCCAAGTGAGCCTTTAACGAGCGTTTTCTCAATTGTATTGGCATCTCGTTCAACAGCTTGCCACCCTTCGGCATTACCAGCTGCATATTTAAGCTCTCCATCAACCAATTGCTGAAGCTGTTGGACATATTGATAAGCTGCTTGTCGATTATTTGTATAAGCTGCTTCATATAATGAGCTTGCAATATTATCCATCCGTTGAACCTGTTTACTTGGATCTGACGTCAGCCGGGACGCAAAAGCTTGAAGACTAGCTCCGCTGCCCCAGACTAAATTAGCATAACCTATCGTCATGACGATACATACGACGAATGGAATAATAAAACGTATCTTCATGGACATCCCCCCATAATACAACTTATGAAGGGATGTCCATCGTTATACCTTCTTTCTAAAACGCCATACGAGTAATCCAGCTGCCAAACTAAAGAAGGATAAACCGTAGGTGAATATGCGAACTGCATCCAAATCATCGTACAATTGTTTGGCAAGGTATGGAAATATCCCATATGTATAATCAACCGTGTCATTAAGAAGAAGCCATCCTGTAGCTACAATAAGCGAGACAGCTCCTGCTTTCATAAATCTGAAAAAAAGCAATGCCTCAAACGCCATTCCAAGATGTGAAGCCATAAGCATATAGTGCTGCCAGTTCAGCTCAGACCCCTGCCATGCTCCCGCTACAATCATCGACACAGCCCAAATTCCGTATTTGACTGAGCATACAACAGCCAAACCTTCAATAATGTACCGCAAAACTGTTACAAGGCCGTTTGAACGCTTAGGCGGAAACAAAAAATAAAGTAGAGCAATCGTAAAAAACAGACTTGCTGTAGGTGAATCGGGCACAAAAACAATTTGCCATAAGGGGTGGCTATCTAACGTTTCAGCTAATTGTGACTCGTACCAGATGTAGCCATAAACCGTTCCAAAAAAATTAACAATAAAAAGCAACCATAAAAATGGTCGGCTTAGTAAAAATTCACGGCTCCAAAAAATAGCGAGCATGATGAATCACTTCTCCTTCGCTTTATCATTAAAAAGGACTTATATTCGAAGAAAAACCTGACCGTGTAATACGATCAGGTTTTTTTCGATGATTTATTCTGTTGCCGCTTTTTGTTTGGACAGCCAAGTAGTCAGCTGATCAATTTCTTCGGCAGATAAAGTATCAGCGAAAGCTGGCATGCCGTTACGACCATTCGTAACTACTTCTACAAGCTGCTCTTTCGACAAAACGTCACCAACGCCAACCAAGCTAGGAACAGATCCTTGGCCTTTGAGGTCAGCTGCATGACAGCTGATACATTTTGCTTGCTCAGCAATTTTCATTGCTGGATCATTTGCATCAACAAGTGATGCTTCTACTGCTGGTTTCGTGTAGTTCGGACGCTCTTGGCCTGCTAGTGCAGCCTCACGCGCCTTCTCTTCACGCTCAATATGTTCCGGTACTTGTCCGTTAATTTCAAGCTGATGCTGGTAGTGATCCCAAGAAACAACTGTCAAGTAAACGCAAGCTACAAGTGTTAGCCCCATCAATGAAGATGCAATCGGACGACGGTAGAAGCGGCGTTCCTTGCCAGTGTCGAGGAATGGTGCTAGCAACAATGCGCCAAACATGACTCCGGGAATACCTACTGTTCCGAGCAAGATGTAATCTTGCGAAACATATGGGTATTTCAAAAATTGATACAAGAACAAAAAGTACCAGTCCGGCATCGGTATAAATGCCGCATTCGTTGGATCTGCTGGATAACCTAGTGGTGCTGGCTCAGCAATAACCCATACAAGAAAACCAACCAAAACGACACAGCCGACCATCCATTCCTTAAGCAGGAAGTTTGGAATAAACGCTTCCGATTTACCTGGAAAAGACGTGTAGTCCGGAGGAATGTTCGGATGGTTGTTTTTCTTAACACGCGAGTCGCCTACATAGACAACCTTCTCGTTCGAATTATGACCATGCGCCATAAGTATGCCTCCCTTCGCTTAAAGTGGTCCCGAAATACCTTGTTTCCGAATCATGATAAAGTGCGCTGCCAACATTGCAATCAAAGCGCCAGGTAAGAAGAATACATGGATCGCGAAGAAGCGAGTTAGTGTTTGTGCGCCTACGATATCGCCGCCGTAAAGGAATGAAGCGAGATACGGTCCGATTACCGGTACGGATTCAGCAATTTGGACACCAACTTTTGTTGCGTAGTAAGCTTTGTTATCCCAAGGAAGCAGGTAACCTGTAAATCCTAGGCCTAACATGATGAAGAAGATCAGCATTCCGACAACCCAGTTCATTTCCCTCGGCGCTTTGTAAGAACCGGTAAAAAACACTCGAAGGGTATGTAAGAACATCATAACAATAACTAAGCTTGCCCCAAAGTGGTGCATGCCTCGAACGATTTGTCCGAATGCAACCTTGTGCTGCAGGTAATCAACGCTTGCATATGCGTTGATAATATCCGGAACATAATACATCGTCAAAAACATACCGGACAAAATTTGAATAACAGTGATAAAAAACGTGAGACCGCCGAAACAATATACGAATGCGGAAAAATGATGCGCTGGGTTAACGTGCTCAGGCACTTCATGGTCAGCCACATCTCTCCACAGAGGCGTAATGTCAAGACGCTCGTCGATCCAGTTGTAAACACTTTTAAACATCTGCCATACGACCTCCTTATTTCATTCTTGTATTCGGCATTACTGGACCCAAGTACACGAAGCCGTCTTCAAGCTTCACTTCGTACTCATCCAATGGGTTCGGGGCAACTGTAATGTTTTTCCCGTCTTTCGTGTAGCGCGCATCGTGACAAGGACAATCGTATTCATTTTGACCTTTTGTGTTCCATCCGATCGTACAACCTAAGTGTTTGCAAACTGGTGAAAGTGCAAAGATCTTGCCATTTGCATCCTTCGAAATCCAAGCTGCAAGCTCTGGGTCACTTACGTACCAACCGTCGATCTGATGAATTTTAAATTTGAATTCTTGCGGTTCGTTCGTAATTTTGCTCTCTTCCACAACTTTTACGTATGTACCCTCGCCCTTTTTCTTAAGGAGTGGATCCACTGCGAAACGAACCATTGGTAATACCGCGCCGCCCATCATAAATGCAGTTGTGCCACCAAGCGTATATGACAAAAATTGACGCCGGGACATTTCTTTGCGCTGAACCGGTCGATGCGCGGTCTCGTGTTGTTCATGGTTACTCATCTTCTGTTCTAACCCCCTTTGCCAACCATATCTCGCGTCTTGCCGCAGGGCAAAAACACATGACGAACTAGGACATAACTTATAATAGCCTAGGTGCTTGGGAGCGTCAAGAATATGGCTTCATATTTGAACGTTTATCAAATTATCGTTCAATAATTTGTTATCATTTTGTCACATTTGACCTTGTCTGGCATTTGTTTTCCCCGAAATCTAACTATATTATACGACAATTTTATGAAATTCATGTAGTCTGTCCACTCCATAAACTCCGTATCGCATTAGAAACATCAGATTGCTGCGGAAACTCACCATCTTGATTCGGACCAAACCATAAATCCACTTCTGGACACTCGGCAATCAATTGATTATTTGCAGTTACCGCAATAACATAACGAAACCCGCCGCGCTTCGCCGCAGCACACCACTCATTTAAATGCTCTGAGAGACGCTCGCTGTCGGAGATGTAATGCCATGCAGGATAAGTGACCACCCTCCCTTTAAAAGGGATTTCAATTAAATCCATTATGTCCCTAAGCTGCTCAAGCCATTCTGTTGCCTCATACGGCTTTGCTGCATTCGGCATTCCAGTCACAGGAAGCAGGCAAGTATCCAAATATGGACTTAACTCATCCCATTGCTCTTTTGTTATTTCACTAAATTTCATCGTTTACATTCTCACTCCTTAACATAATTGCAGCCTATATCAACATCACTGCTTCTATGTTAACTCCATTTCCGCTCCTTGCCAAACCAAATGTACAGAAAAAAGCCTCCCTGTGTCAAAACCGAACAGATTCGTTCGCATTTAACTGGGAAGCTTCCTCGCTCAATCGTCATTTTTACAAAAAAGACGATACGCGTTATTTTTTTAAAGCATTTAGCTGTTTTGCGAGACGGTAAAACGTATCCTCGTCACCAGCGGCCAATGCTTTGTCAATTGCCGTATAAATTTGGTTGGTTTGAAATTTCAATACCGCTTCGTCAAGCACAAACTCTGCGGCCAAACCTAGCATGGCTTCATACGTTACTTTCATTTTGTCCATAGGATACACCTCCAAACCGGCGTTAAGAGATCCTATATTCTATTCCCTTTGTCACGTAGCTCTCCATCGTTTTTTTCATACGCAGTAAATCGTCCTCTGTTAACTCTCTTACGACTTTGGCGGGTGATCCGATAGATAGAGTATAGGATGGTATTTTTTTGTTCTCTGTAACAATCGAACCGGCTCCTATTAAAGCATATTCACCAATGTCTGCGCCGTTAAGTACGATTGCCCCCATTCCAATTAATGTGCCTCTGCCTATCGTACAGCCGTGTATTATAGCGGCATGGCCGATAGACACCTCATCAGCTAGAATCAAAGGTTGATTCACATTCAAGTGACCGACGACTCCATCTTGAATATTGCAGCTATGACCGATTTGTATAGGTGCAAGATCCCCTCGCAGTACTGCATTAAACCAAACGGTGCTTTTCTCAGCAATCGTTACGTCACCAATTATTTTTGCACCTTCAGCTATGTATACATCTTCATGAATCTTTGGCATTACGCCTTTGTATGGGATCAACAATTTTCTTCAGTCCTCTCCAAGCGATCAAATATAACAAGCCATTTCTGTCGTATTCTTATACTGTAGCTTATATTTGATCTTACTCCAAGAGTACGATTTCCAAAATCAATGGACCACTATCGGACCTGATTCCTCAAGGCTCACGCCAGCAACTACAGCTCGTCCTGCCTTGGTCATACGGACTACAGCCCCATAAATCGGATGCTCCCCAAGCCGAAGCAGCCCCAAATGAACCATCATAGCCATAATTCTCTGTTCCAAAATCGTATTTGCATCATCGTAAAAATAAGGCTTAATGAACGGAACAAGTACCGTTCTGAGCGACTCAACCGTAACCCATTCCACAGCGAGGGTGTTAATCCAATGCACGAGCGACAGTAAATGTGTAATTGGTCCCTTGTATAGCTTCAACCAATATCGATAGATTTGCTCTGCTTCGCTTGAAGGCCTGCTCTTCATGCGCTCTTCACCTGGACCCGTAACTGTCAAAAGCGTCTGATTTTCATTGATATACTTTGCGTGATAACAGTAATCGTATACGAATGAGAAACGATTCGGATATTGGTTAAAATGTCTGCCATATCCAAAACGCCATGCTCCTTTTGCAGGCAGCTCCTCTTGCACGCCAAAACGATCAAGCAGCTGCAGCGTAAATCGCTTGTACATCGACCCATCAGCTGTTAGCTGGATTTCATTATGGTACGTGTAATGAAGCAGATGTGTAATATCGTCGTGAATAAGCATTTGCTCATCCCGGTAAATAGGCGGCTCATCCGTATACTGCAGATCAGCGGCAAACCTCCTCGCAAGCGTATCGCGGAAGCGCGTCTTCAAATCGTTTGGAACCTGAAAGAGATATCTGCTTGGACCACTGAAGCCATTGAACAACCAACCGTGATGCTTGAATTTAGCTATCATTTCTCGCGGGCTAAGCTGCTTTTCGACTGCTTCTGTCTTTTTTTTGCTGCGTTTTGTTTTTTTCGGCGGGTCTAACTCCGGTTTGATGATCTCTTCCCCAAATCTGCTGTGCTGCACCCGAGCGAGCAAATCCTCTAAACTAAAGGAGTTTCTTGCTTCGAATAGCAAAGAGTTGAGGAATCGTAAATCCTCCATCTTCATGCTGCTTATTTGCGCTTCAAAAACATCATTTCGACTTACGGTAGAGAGAATGGATTGGATCAAATCGTTTTTGGAATGTCCATTGCATTCGCAACGGTAAACATCTGCAATTCTGCTAAGTTGTTGAATATCCGCGTACCCTAGCATATCCGATAAATTCATAGCTCTCTCCTTTCTACAGAAGCCGCCTTATCACTCGGGCGCCCCGCTTCGTAAGGGTATTGTGTAATGAATAAGCGTCAGTTGATATCATTATGGGAAAATATCTATTGTTTTATAACCTAGATTACAAGGAGTTTATACAAAAAAAGCCGCACCTTAATAAATAAAGGCGCAGCTCGTATGCGATTCCTATGCTTCATTTAAATGGATCGTGCAATTATACAGCTGCGGATGCCATTTCTCATCACGCAGCTCCAGGATAGAGTAAGACAAGTTGGATAAATATTGATCCTCGAGATCCGAACATATCTCTTCCATGATTTGAGCCAAAAAGCTGCCATGAGAAACGACAAGCAAGTTGCGCTTTGGATACTTCAGCTTCCATTCATTAATTGCGCTCAAGCCTCTTGCTCTGACCTCATCATTAGACTCTACACCTTCAGCAATTTCTCGCCAATTCGTTCCCCAGCGTTCGTGACGCTCCTGCTCCCTCGTGCCTTCAACCTCGCCAAAATACCTCTCTCTCAAGCGCGGCTCACTTTCAAGCAAAGGAATATTTAACTTCGAAGCGATAATCTGTGCTGTCGCATGAGCCCGCTGCAGATCACTTGATATAACAGCATCCCATATCTGGTCTTCACGGCTTAATCGCTCTGCCAATGCTTTGGCTTGTACAATACCTACTTCATTCAATGGAATATCCGTTTGCCCTTGAATCTTTCCTTGTTCATTCCAGTCCGTCTTACCGTGGCGCACTAATCCAATCAACAAGCCGTATTCAGCTCCTTTATATAGTAGACATAACAAAAGCTCCCTAGGGAGCTTTATCATACATCAACATTAGCTTCGTGTTCTAGAGAGCCAGTTCAAAATCAGCAGCGTCATAATAAGACCAAGCAAGGACAATGCAACATAATATTGCGGGAAGGCCGGCATAACCTTTAGAACGAATGGCTCGCTAATGCTGGCAACCGGAACCTCTGCATAAAATCCTGCTGTAATTAAACCATCACCAGACGCATTTGCTGTGTCCATCAATCCGCTTAGCTCGGCAATTTCAGCTTGTGAAACACCGCCATCATTATCAAATATGAATACAAAGAATGCACTTGCAAACAAAGCCATACAAGCTGCAACGATCAGCGCGATATTACGGCGAAACGACTTCGAAAACTGATAGCTTTTGTGCGGAACAGGCATTAACCAAGATTCCTCAGCGTAAATGCGATCCATCACATTTCGATTCACATGCTCCATAGGACCGAGGCTCTCATCTTCCTCCGATAAGAAACGAATGATATCCTCGCTTTCTTCCCACAGCTCAAACTGCTCCGCACATGTCTTGCACTCAAGCAAATGAGTGTCTATTGCTATCCGCACTTCATCGTGATCAGCTAAATCCCAATATTCGCCGAATTTGTCTTGCGCATCGTTGCAATTCATCTCGTATTCATCCCTTCGAATTCCTCCATCAGCGGCGATTGTCCGAAATACGGCTCCAGCTGCGTTTTTACGCTTGCTCTTGCTCGGAATAGCAGTGATTTAACAGAACTGACCGTTTGTCCTAAAATATTAGCAATTTCTTGATAGTCCAGCTGGTCATATTCCCGAAGAATAAGCGCTGAGCGTTGTTTTTCTGGCAAGTTGTTTATCGCTTCTCGCACCATCGCCATACGTTCATTTCTTAGCACATGCTGCTCAGGAACCGCATCAAGCGCTGCGACAGGCTCGAATCCCGATTCATCAAGCGACACATGCGCTGATTTTTGCTTGCGAAGCTCGCTAAGTACTGTATTTCGCGCAATCGTATATAACCACGTCGAAAAAGAAGCATCCAATTCGCGAAACGAATGAAGGCTGCGGTAGGCTTTATAGAAGGTCTCAGAACACAAGTCTTCGGCCATAAGCTCGAGCTTTGCACTCTTCAGCATGTGATAAATAAACGCTAAAATTTTTCGTTGGTAGCGCCGCATAAGCTCGGAGTACAGCTCGACATTGCCATCCTTTATCTCTCGTATCAACTGGGAATCAGTCATGACAGGCGAACCTCCTCCACCTGCGGATTATTCCCGGACCGCTATATATCATTGTACCGTCCCGGGAACGAAAAGTTGCGGTGTTTATCATAATTAATTCAAAAAACACGAATATACATATAATTCGTGTTTCGAGGGCAAATTCCTGCCTCTTTCGACAAAAGGATAAAATACAATATTTTTACAAATGTGGGTGCGCAAATATACGTTTTGGACTCAAGCTGATCAATAACTATGTATTGGAAATAAAGTTTTATTCTACTCGCCTTATAGAGTTCTTGCAATATAAATCGCTTTCTTTAAGCTGGGAAAGGTTCACATTCATGATTTTTGACTCCAATGGGGAACATGACTATGCACAATAATTTAAACAACAACTTGGAGGTAATAACCGTTATGAAAAAAACAATTATCGCCGTTTTCTCAGCATGTTTAATCTTTAGTGCAAGCTCTGCTGTGTACGCTGCTGCTCCTGTATCTGAAAAAGAAATGCATATGAAGAAAGTGGAAGAAAAGAAAAAGCATCAAATGCATGTAAAGAAAATGGAAGAGAAAAAGAAACATAAAATGCATGCTAAAAGCCTTCATGCAAAAAGCATCCATGCAAAAAAAGCTCATGAAAAAAACCTACATGCTAAAAGCTTGAAAGCAAAAACTTTGAAGGCAAAAAACTTGAGAGCAAAAGAAATTACTAAAATGCCGAAAACCGGCTTCGGCGGCGCCAGCGAACAAGCTGAATAAACAGTAAAAAACGAGGGGATCTACTCTCCCCTCTCTTACTAACTTTGAAAAAGTTTATATTGCAATTGATAGCTGCAGCTATTTTTGCCGGTTGTACAGCCTGCAGCTACTCAAATGATCAAGATCATGGTATTAAGCCTCAAATAACAACAACAAAATCTGAGTATAATGAACCCATTGTAAAAGCAGAAACCATGCCGAGTCCACCGCCTACAAATCATAATCAAATCATTCCGAATACAATTTCTAAAGTAAAATTAGAGGGAATCGTACCCATTAAACTTTCCATTCCCGCTCTAGAAATCGATGCGATCATAGATCCAGTCAGCATAACAGAAAACGGCCAAATGGATGTTCCATCAAGCACCAAGAGGGTAGGGCTATTATCTAATGGCATTCTTCCTGGCATGGTCGGCAATTCAGTTATAGATGGACATGTTGACAGCCATACAGGACCAGCCGTATTTTACAGATTAAAGAACATAAAATTAGGTGACATGATTTCAATAAAAAGTAAAGAGGACTGCACCATCGATTTTAAAGTGGAATCGATTGAAATATTCAAAACATCCGAGGCTCCACTTTCGAAAATTTTTGGTCCCGCGGACGAGTCTCGTTTAAATTTAATTACATGCACTGGTAAATTCAATCGTAAAAATCAAGAATACTCAGAACGGCTCGTCGTTTTTGCAAAACGGCACTCCGATAAAAAAATATGCAAATCTGCAAGCAGCTAAAACCCATGATCTGATTCAGTTGAATAGTGGAGGTCAAAACGACGCCATTAATTGAATCATTGATGGGTTTTTTCTATCGTATTCATCCTTCTAACCGCATATGTACATTTACTTTTTTATCATATCCCTCCCCTACCTATTTCCTTCTAATAGTCACATGACATAGAAACTATGCCTCTGTAACAAACACACAAACACTTAAATAGATACAAACATATCTTATATAGCAGTCAAATAAGAGGAGGTTTTTAAATAATGGCTCATAATATCGGTATTATCCTCGTTCTTTTCATTCTTTTGGTTATTGTCGCTTGCAGCTGCGGTGTCTTCGGTCGTAATGAGAGAAACGATGACAGAGAAGAAAACAACGATGTACGCAGCAACGAAAACAATAGAGTAAGCGACAGAGGTTACAACGGCGGTTGTGGAGTAGGCTATTAATCCCTCAATTTAGCTTCAGACATGGATAATTTGGATTTCCCTGCCAAACAACCAATAACTAAACGGCATCCATGTATAACTTACTTTCTAAACAGCAGCAAGGAGGTGAATTTCTTATATCAGGATCAGTAGGCGGTGCTCACAATAACATTGGTTTTATTCTCGTGTTGTTTATTTTGTTAGTCATTATTTCTTGCAGCTGCGGTATTTTCGGTGGCAGATACTAGTCGTATATAAGATCCAGTTTAACAAGATTCCATTAGATTATTTGCTCTATCTTCATTTACTAGTCTAATGACATTGAAACTATGTCTATGTAACAAACACACAATCAAAAAATGAGAGTCAATCATACGTTATATAGTAGTTAAATAAGAGGAGGTTTTAAAATAATGTCTCATAATATCGGTACGATCTTGGTTCTTTTCATCTTATTAGTCATTGTTGCTTGTAGCTGTGGCGTATTGGGCCGCAATGAAAGAAGAAATGAAAATCAAGTTGAAAGTGTCAACGAAAAAAGAAATGACAGAGTGAGCGACAGAGGTTACGGCGGCTGTTGCGGAGGCTACTAATCCTATTTTCACCACTCTGCTCGCTCTATGAGATGGATAAACATACTCTATCTACCCATTATCCTGTCTTATAGCTATAGCTTTAACTAACTTGCTCTATAAGATAATACAAGGAGGTGAATGTTTTATGTCAGGATCAGTTGGCGGTGTAAATAATAATATTGGTTTTATTCTTGTACTCTTCATTTTGCTCGTGATTATCTCTTGCAGCTGCGGAATTTTCGGTGGTAACAACTACTAATCATTAGCGATTGGATATGACTTATTCACTTGTCCTACAGACTACAGAGTATCCTTAACGGTCTTCCCTATACAAAACCTCTAATCCCCTATTATAGGCTAATGATACTGGGCATATGTCACCCCATGACAAATATCCAGTCACTAAGCTTTTGCAATGCATACCTTACAATGTATTCAAGTCGCAAGGAGGTGGATGTTTAATGTCAGGATTCGTTGGTGGTGCTCATAATAATATTGGTTTTATTCTGGTACTGTTTATTTTGTTGGTGATTATCTCTTGCAGCTGCGGTATTTTCGGTGGTGGTTACTAATAAATAATAATTGAAGGGCTTACTGCTGCTCTCACGCATTCAAAATGCTGAATACACTTAAGCCTCTCCAGAAGACCCATTATGTGGGTCTTCTTTTTTTTATTTTGAATCTAATCCTTGCTTACATAGTCAAAAAAATGTTCACACATGCTCTTTCAGATGTAGCCCTTAATTGAATTACCTTTTTTTATGAAAGTATTGACAAAATAGTAAAACCGCTAAATAATAAAATAAATACATTAGTTAGTAAATTAATTAATTTGAGGAGGTCTTTTATTGAAAGTATTCATTACAGGAGTTACTGGGTATGTTGGCTTAGCAGTAGCTAAACAATTCCTATCCCAAGGTTATCAAGTTTCCGGATTAGTTCGAACACATGAAAAAGCTGAGCAATTAATAAAATTAGGCATCTCCCCTGTAATAGGCGATCTTGCTGATCTGGCTTTGCTGGCGGAATGTACTCTTGCTGCTGATGGTGTCATTCATACTGCTATCTCGCATAGTTCTGACATGGAAAAATTAGATGTTCTTGCAGTTGATGCCATGTTAGACGGTTTGGAAGGCACTGGCAAAACATTCGTATATACGAGCGGAACGTTAATCTATAACGATACGCTTCATAATGTCGTTGATGAGGATTCGGCTGTAAATCCATTGCCGTTCTTGCAATGGAAAGCAAATCAGGAGCAAAAAGTGCTGACAGCTGCTGAGAGAAACATTTGTACTGTCGTTATTCGACCAGCTCTCGTTTACGGAGGTGGTGGCGGTTTAGTTGGGGCGACTATTCAAAGAACGAAGCTCACTCAATTCGCCAAATACGTTGGTGATGGACTAAACGCATGGTCAACCATTGATGTAGACGACTTGGCAAACCTTTATGCATGCGCTTATACATTTGCATCTCCTGGGGCGTTATATAACGCTGCTTCCAGGGAACTCATTACGACCAAAGAGCTCATAATAGCAATTGGCAAAATTGCCGGCGTCGCTGAAATTGAATCGTGTAGTTATGAGGAAGCTGTTCATGTTTTGGGCCCTGCTGCTTGGGGAGCGAGCATTARCCAAAGAATATCTGGTTTGCGTGCTGAACAGCAGCTGCAATGGAGCCCCTCTGCCAACTCGATCGTCAAAGAAATGGAGGAAGGTTCTTACCAAGCTCTGGCAAAAATAAAACGATAGTCCGTTACCGGACTATCGTTTGGATGCTTCGCTATCTTCATAAGTATTCAGAAATTTTATGGATTTAGCTAATATTCGTATGAGTTGCTCGGCGTCATCTGCACCTAGATGTTCTCGCAAGTGCTGAAAACGTTCAAATAGCTCTGTCTCCCTTGCTCCAACAAATTCATGTCCAGCTTCAGTTGCTGTAACAAGAATGGATCTCCGATCACTTGCATCCATCGTACGAGTAATATACCCGATCTGTTCAAGCGATTGTATGACATGCGTCACAGCAGCTGAGGTTATTTTCAACTGTTTGCTTAGATCGGAAACTTTAATGCCATTAGAACCCGGCGGACATAAATACGTCAAGTAAACAAGCAAATTGGATTCGCTCTGCCGGAGCTCCTTAGAAGGACTAAACACATGCCCGACACGCTTCAATTGACCGAATACGAGCGCAAGTTCCTTCGTTAAGTGATCTATATTCGTTCCTTGAAAGTTATCGTCATTACTCATACCATTATGAGCCCCCATAAGCTTTTTCCAATTTATTTTTAAATTATTTACTAAATTAATAATGGTGTCAAGATGGAAAGTCAAGCTTCATTTTTTATGGATGACTCAAAGTTAATCCATTCCTTATCTTTCATTTAACGGTTTAAACGTCCTGCCCGCGATGAGTATGTACTGTAATTCATTTGGCTGAATGATCGTGCCTCCACCTGCGTTTAATTGTTTTTTGATGATGGCATCCTTTTTAACAGCTGGTCTTGGCCTATCCTTAATATCCACTGTAGAATCATCTGCATCCATGATGGATGAGTGTTCAAAATATACAAAAGTATGCAGATCCTCTTGTCCCTCCGGTATATCTTTCCCTGTACTATTTTTGGCAGTTACGGTTAGATCAATGAGCGATACTTTATTTTTCACAAAGACATTATATGAAATTTCTATTGGCTGGAACGCATTGGGGTCTGCTGTTCTTGCTATCCCTACTCGGTCATCATCAGAAAGATACTTCAGTTTTCCTTGCTTTAATAATCGTTCGTCATTCAAAGTGATCACATTATTTTCATTCGTGACTTTAAAAGAGAAGGAATCAAAAAGTATTCGAGCTGGAACGAGCAGAAAACCTTTCTCCACTACTGCTTTAGTGTCCATCTCTACATTTTGACCATTAACCTTTGCAGTCTTATTGCCTGCCTGAATTTGAACAATGTTCTCCCCTTCTTTAATTTCAGCTGTTTTCGTTTGGTTATTATAAGAAACTGTAGCACCCAGCAATTCACTTACAGATCTTAATGGTAAAATCAATCGATTCTGTTTATCAACATAAGGCTCCTTTGGATAGGTATATGCCACATAATAATTGTTCATTTTCAAAATAACGGGTGTACTTTTTTTGGGTGCAGCATAACTGACAGCTGTTATGGAGAACATCATTACACCCGCAATGGTCAATTTTATTAATTTTCTCATCATTTAACAAACACTCCTTTTTTAGCATTTATGGATAAAACGTAATTCTCTATCCATTTGTTGCGCTAAAGCCCGAATTAGGTAATGCTTTTCAAATTTTGAAATGATATATTGAAATCATTAGCTAGGAAAGGATGATTGCCGATGTTATGCATCTTTTTCGAATACTTCAATATTACTAATGTCAATAATCTACCTATAAATCAAAAGGATGGTCCTATTTGAAAATTAACAATAGCAAAAATATTCCTGTCCGTTTTTTCATAAACGACAAAATTAAGCTTGAAAAAAATGCTTTAGAAGAACTTGATCAACTCCTCACCGTCAATGAATCTGTAGAAACCCTGAAACAGCACACTAGCGGTTATTTTACGAACGAAAATGCAAAAATTGAAGAGGTAGCGATCACTCCCGATTTCCACAAAGGCAGTGGCATTCCGATTGGTACAACCATCTTCACCAAAGGATTTGTCATCCCTCAAGCTGTAGGCAATGACATTAATTGTGGCATGCGGTTATACACGACATCGCTGAAGGAAAATGATATCCGGTCAAATCTTAAACAAATCGAATCCGATATTCGTCATATTTTCTTTGAAGGCGGACGTCATATACCAATGACAAGGGTGCAGCGTGAAGCTATTTTCAAAGAAGGATTAATGGGTATTCTCGAGACACAGAAATCGATTAAGTGCAATGGTTTGTGGGAATTTTATGATGCTAAGCAGCAAGAGGACGACCTTTTAAAGGTAAATCGATTTGGTTCATTTATTACGGATAAAGTAGATGGACTGGATAGTTATTTAGGCAGCGATGATTTGTCCTATGATAGTCAGATTGGATCGATCGGCGGCGGCAATCATTTTGTAGAAATTCAGAAAGTAGTGAATATACGCAATCATGCTTTGGCAAAGGAATGGAATATCAAAGCTGGCCAAATCGTCGTTATGATTCATACAGGCTCTGTATCTATCGGGCATCACGCAGGTCTGAACATCAAAGAAATGCTTAAAGAAATTTACCCCGCCTCTCTTAAGCATCCAAGCAATGGGATCTATGTCCTGCCTCATTCCGAACAATATGAATATCAATGGAATCGTTATTGGAACCTCCTTCATAACGCAGCAAACTTCGCTTTTGCGAATCGCTTATTTCTGGGGCTTATGCTTCAAAAGTCTTTGTCCAAAAGCTTAAAAGATTTTGAGTATAAATTGCTCTACGATGCCCCTCACAACTTTGTATGGGAAGAAACGATTGATGGCAGCGAAGGTTTTATCCATCGCAAAGGCTCTTGCACAGCAAAGTCAGCTGAACAAATGGCCAACACCCCTTTTCAATTTACGGGTGAGCCGGTCTTTATACCTGGATCCATGGGAGCGAAAAGCTACATTCTTGCAGGACTAGGCAATCGTGAGAGCTTATTCAGCGCTAGTCATGGTGCTGGTCGAAGCCTTTCAAGAGGAGATTCAGTAAAAGTAGATGATGCTTTGTTTCGCGAATTTATTTCCAAGTTTAATATTGTTACACCTATTGATCCGAACCGTAACGATATTAAATCCAGACAGGATATACTCAAGAAATGGGAAGAAGAATTGAAGAAAGAGGCTCCTTACGCTTACAAGGATATCAATGCCATCATCGAATCACATGAAGAACACGGCATGGCACAAATTGTTGCAGAAGTTGAACCTATTTTAACGATAAAAGGGTAAAGCTTTTTATACTGAAGGTTTAGTGGTTTAAACTAAAATATTTCATTTTTAATAATTAAAACAGCAAAAAAGCCACGTCCTTGTGACGTGGCTAACAGATGACATTCTATATTTTAGACAGCTTTATTTTAACCATGTGTCCAATAAGTGTGAAACAGGATTATATATGTAGATAATCCCATCCAAAGGGTTGGGGAGTCCAATATGTAAAGCTTGAGCAATGCCTATTACAGTCCCAAACAGCAGAAGAATGGAAAATATCCATAATTCTTTTTTTGATTTTCCTCTTAATAGCGCAGGAACATCAATGGCAATAATTAAAGCGACCGCTACAAGGATCACTATGATAGGTACCATATGTGCATCTTCACTCCTCTTTCTTCATGTCTTCCAGAAAGGAATTAGACACCGTACCTAAATGTCGAATCTTATGATTTACCTTCACATTTACTGGCATCGTCTCAAAAGTGTGATCCCAATTTTTTTTGAGCTTTCTCCAATCTTTAGGATTCGAACGATGAATAACATCCCCAAATCCAAAAATATCAACTTTGTATTTTTTCTGCACTTTTTTTACTGTCGCGTCAATGAAACCTTCCACTTTGCTGTTTGCTAGCCTTTCTACTTCTGCAATATTTTTCGTCTCCAACAAATCTATGGAGCATTGTACTTCCCCTATATTAATTTCTATTCGTACTTCAATATCGATCTGAGGTTGTCCATTCTTTACGCTGCCTTTGACCTTTGTCTTAGACCGAATGACCTCGAACGTAATTTTGCCGCCTTGTGGACAAGCAACAAAACCAACCGTGCTTTTAATTTCATCGCTAATATAGTTGTATGCTTTGCTTTCAGTTTCATTTAGCCAACCAATCAACTTATCCTTCTTAAATACCGCGAGTCCCGAATATTGCAATGTAGTTGGGGTCAGAACCTTCTCCATATTTCTCTTTTCTTGCCCTATTTGCTCGTCTCCCAAAACAACAAGACCTGTTAATACAGGATCTCTTCCTTCGCTCACGAGTGTAGTAATAAGCTCATCCAATGTAACCGTTGTTGTTGGAGCCCATTGCTGCTCAGAAGTCTGAAGAGTAGAGAACAGACTGACCGCGGGGATCGTTTCCAGCTTTGTTAATACTTTTAGCGTATTCTCGGCAGTCGTATGCTTTGAAACAACGATAAAGAAATCAGTACGAATTTCTTCATCTCTTGACAAGAGATCTAACGCCTGACCGATTCCTTCCTTAGCTAAGGATTCGCCAAGAACCACAATTCGCAGATGGGAAGGATAGATTTTACGAGGGTTTACTGTAGTCATTTTGCGTATTGCTTCGAAAATGGTATTAGCCGTGATTTGATACGTCGTGACGGGTGTCTTGTCACCGCCCTTCTTCCCTGCAACTTCAGTCGGCTCGACGACCTGAACGGAAACCTTATATTGATTTCCGACCTTGTCAATCCCCAAAGCTACAGCGATTGCGAGCTCATTCAACTCACGGCCCTTCCAACAACCTGTGACGAATATAAGCGAGATGACAATTAAACAGAGTAAATATCTTTTATGCATCATCGATTATCCACCTGCATTATCGCGCGACGGTTCAGAATGACTACTTTGTTCGCGAATGATGTTGTTTTTATTGATCAATCTAGGTCGCGCAATCATTGCCCATCGGGGGAATCGGAATATGGTATCCTTTTGCTCTTCAAGATTAAATGGTGCAAATGGACTCAGGTAGGGAACTCCGAATGAACGCAAACTGCACAAGTGAAGTACGAGTGCAAAAATCCCAATAATAATCCCGAACAACCCAAAAGAAGCAGCAAGTATCATCAAAGGAAAACGAAGCATTCTAAAGGTCATGGACATGTCGAAGGCCGGAAGCACAAAGCTGGCAATCCCCGTTAGTGCAACGACGATTACCATGGCGGCAGATATAATCCCCGCCTCAACAGCCGCTGTTCCAATAACCAATGTTCCTACAATGGAGACGGCCTGTGCAATGGCCTTTGGCATTCTTAAGCCAGCTTCCCGTAAAATTTCAAATGTTACCTCCATCATCACGGCCTCGATGAACGCTGTAAAAGGTACCCCTTCTCGTTGAGCAGCCAAACCGATTAACAGCTGCGTAGGCAGCATTTCCTGATGGAATGTAGTGACAGCAATGTAAAGTGACGGACCTAACAGAGAAATAAAAATACTAAGAAAACGAAGCATACGAATCAACGTGCTGATATCCGCGCGCGTATAATAATCCTCAGCAGCCTGTATAAACGAGATAAATAATGCTGGGACGACCAATACAATCGGCGTTCCGTCAACCAAAATGGCTACTTTCCCTTCCAAAAGCTCAGCTGCTATGACATCCGGACGTTCCGAATGATACAACGTAGGAAAAGGAGTATAGGTTTTTTCCTGAATTAATTCTTCAATGTAGCCGCTCTCCAATATGCCATCAATATCGATCCGATCGAGACGACGATGCACTTCTTCTACTATCTTGTCATTTGCAATTCCTTTGATATACATGATCGATACATCGGTTTTTGTCACTCTCCCAATTGACGTTGTTGTGAGCCATAAATTAGGATCTTTTATTTTGCGGCGGATTAACGCCGTATTGGTTCGAATACATTCTGTAAAGCCTTCTTTCGGTCCCCGAATGACGGTCTCTGTCGTGGATTCCGTGACTGCACGGTCTTTCCAGCCTCGCATGCCGATGATGAACCCTTGGGCGCAACCGTCCAATAAAAGAATGACATCTCCAGACAACAAAGCAGTTGTCAAAGCACCAAATTCAGAAACATCCTTGATAGCTCCTACCGTTAGAATTTGATCCTTCACAACTTGGAGGATCTTATCTGGGCTTGATTCGTTTGGGTCAAGCTCCGTATTAGGGATGCTTGGCATAAGCGATTCGATGATGAATTTCTGCACAGATTGCAGATCCGTTAAACCATCTGTATAAAATATCCCGGCTTTAAATTTCTCTCCTGCTCCAATCTGAATTTCTCTGATCACAATATCGCTGCTATGACCTAGCATATTTTTTACATATTGGATATTATCATCAAGGCATAAATTCAACCTTTTTTCTTGGGCAGCTTTGTTGGAATCTATACGCTTGCTTGCTGGAAGATCCATCTTGTTTTTTGATTGATTATTGAAAAACCCCATTTGCCTATGTTCCTCTCTGCTCTGAAATAGGGTAAGTTTTTTGAAAATATCTTTAACATTTGTTAACCAAACTTCGTTGATTCATACATTCATTGAATGAAGAGAGTGACTAGGACAAGTGTTTATCTAACAAAGTAAAAGGTAACAATGAGAAGATGCTGCAATGCTTTAGTCAAAGCTAATGGGGAATGGTTTTTATGGACGATATAATATAATGCAGATAACTTAGAAAGAGGCCAAAAATGGTAAGAGACATCAAAATAAATGTGCGTCAATTTACCGTGTTAGTCATATTGTATTCCGTTGGTACTGCTGTCTTAATTATTCCATCAACATTAGCTGAAATCGTCAAACAAGATGCTTGGATCGCGGCTATTCTCGGTGTGGGATTAGGGATGTTACTCGTATTATTGTACAATGCCGTAGGGAATATTTATCCAGAAATGACCCTAGTTGAAAAAAATGAGAAGCTTCTCGGACGCTGGCTGGGAAAGGCCGTTTCTATTACCTTTGTTTTTTTTGCATTCATTACAGCGGCAGATCTTTTGTATTATATGGCGGATTTTATAACTACACAGATCATGGCCGACACACCAGCGCAAGCTATTCATATTCTTTTTGCTTGCATAGTCATCATGGGAGTTCGTCTTGGTCTTGAAAATCTAGCTCGGACAGCGGAGTTTTTTTTCCCTTGGTTCGTTTTATTATTTATCATATTAGTCATTTTCATCTCGCCGCAAATCGACAATCACAACATTCAACCCGTATTTGATACTGGAATAAAACCGATGATTCGTTCTACTTTAATCTTCACAAGTATTTTCTCTCTTTCCCCTGTTGTTTTTTTAATGATTTTCCCTGTTTCAGTGAATCAACCTAAAAAAGCACAAAAAGCTTTTTTGATAGGCACATTTATAGGGGGAATCATTTTAATTATTATTATCGCTTTGGCTATTCTAGTTCTCGGTCCTGATACAACAGGAAGGCATATGTATCCAAGTTTTGCGCTAGCCAAAAAAATAAACACAGGAAATTTTATACGTATTGAAGCCATAATGGCTGGAATATGGTTTGTCACGATTTTTTTTAGAACATCACTGTATTTTTACGCAGCTGTAATCGGTCTTGCACAAACGTTGAACTTAAAAGACTACCGCTCACTTACGTTACCTTTAGGGATGATCATGGTCGTATTTTCCCTCATTTTACATCCTAATGTCCTTCATGGAATTGAATTCAACAAAGGAGCATGGATACCTTATGTCTCGACATACGGACTCATTCTTCCTTTGATTTTATTAGTCGTTCATGCGTTTCGAAAACAGTTTTTAAAAAACTAACGTTTGAAAATAGGCTGTCCAACAAGTCATTTAGATGATTGGACGGCCTTTATTAATTACACTCCCCTACTCCTGCATTGTTCATCGATTCGTTACATTTCACCCTCCATATAGCTCTATCGAGTCATATTATTTTCACTTCATAAAGGGCATACTGATTTCAGCCCAATTGGAAGCTGTAATCATTTATTCATTGTGAAATACATCACATAGTTTGAAAGCGAGTGAAATCATGAAAGAAAACAAACAAAATCGTCCAAAACAACAGGAAAAAAAATTAATTATGTTATGTGCGGTTGTGACACTGCTCATGCTGCTGTCGATCATCCGAAAATTTATGAGCTAGTTCAAACAAGAATCAATCATCTAAGGAGTGAATTCCATGCTGCTTAACGGCTATGATCCCGTTGTATTCAGTCGTATACTAACCTCTCTCACCCTTGGCTTCCACATCATCTATGCCACGATAGGTGTCGGCATCCCGCTGATGATAGCACTAGCCGAATGGATCGGCATTAAACGAAATGACTTTCATTACCTGCTGCTTGCAAGGCGCTGGGCTCGTGGCTATGTAATCACCGTTGCAGTAGGCGTCGTGACAGGAACAGCTATTGGCCTGCAGCTAAGTCTGCTATGGCCAAGCTTTATGAGAGTTGCTGGACAATCTATCTCCCTGCCTCTTTTCCTTGAAACCTTTGCATTCTTTTTTGAAGCCATCTTTCTCGGTATTTACCTCTACACTTGGGATCGCTTTAAAAGTAGGATGACGCATTTTTGGCTGTTGATTCCCGTCGTTATTGGTTCTTCAGCTTCAGCTTTCTTCATTACGATCGTGAACGCATTTATGAATTACCCGGTTGGATTTACTTTAGTTAATGGTGAAATCGCGGACGTTAATCCTATTGCAGCAATGCTTAGCCCGGCCATGCCGACTAAGGTAGCACATGTGCTCTCTTCAGCTTACTTAACCTGCGCATTCATACTCGCAGCCATTACGGCTTGGTCGCTGCTTAAAGGAAAAAACCATATTTACTATAAGAAAGCTTTAAAGCTCACAATGGTTTGTGCCTTTGTTTTTATGATTTCTACAGCGCTTATCGGAGATTTGTCGGGAAAATATCTTGCAAAATATCAACCCGAGAAGCTGGCTGCAACGGAGTGGCATTTTGAAACGATGGGCAAAGCGCCGCTTATACTCGGAGGTATCCTTACCGAAGACAATGAAGTGAAATACGGACTAAAAATCCCGTTTGGCCTAAGCATTCTCGCTCACAGCAATCCGTTTGCTGAGGTTACTGGATTAAATGAATTTCCTGAGGATGAGCATCCGCCTCTATGGATTCATTACCTCTTTGACATTAAGATGGCTTATGTAGCCTTTATGGTGCTGGTCTCCCTTCTGTTTATTATTGAAATGGTTCGAAAAAAAGGGAATACATACCGCCGCTGGCTTCTTTGCGCCGTTGTTATTGCTGCTCCAGTAGCGATACTCACCATTGAGCATGGTTGGATTTTCTCAGAGGTTGGCAGGCAGCCGTGGATCTTAAGAGGCATTATGCGTACTGCGGAAGGTGCAACGACATCCGATCATGTCGATTTGATGCTTTTGCTATTTGCTCTGCTTTATCTTGTGCTCGGCATTTCTTCTGTAAGAGTTCTAATAAAAATGTTCCGAAATAATCACGCTGAAGATGAAATAGCTGCCTACGAGAAGGAGGCTCATGATCCATTATGAGTTATGAAGTCATTGGTATTACCGTGCTCTGGACTTTTCTGTTTGGCTATCTCATTATCGCTTCTATTGATTTTGGCGCCGGTTTTTTCAGCTATTACAGCTCTATTACTGGAACGAGGCATCTGATCCATTCCATCATTGATCGGTATTTGTCCCCAGTATGGGAGGTCACGAATGTTTTTCTCGTGTTCTTTTTTGTCGGGTTTATCGGATTTTTTCCGGATACCGCCTATTATTATGGAACTGCCTTGCTTATACCGGGAAGCATTGCCATTGTGCTGCTAGCTATTCGAGGGGCTTATTATGCTTTTAATCATTACGGCTCACGAAGTCGGAAAATCTATACACTCATGTACGGGGCTAGCGGCTTGCTTATTCCAGCTGCCTTATCAACAGTACTAACGATCTCAGAAGGAGGATACATCAAGGTTACAGACGAAGGAAAAGTAGTATTTCTCGTTAACGAACTGTTTAGAAGCAGCTATTCCTGGTCCGTTGTTCTGCTCGCCCTTGTAAGCGTGCTGTACATATCGGCTATGTTCTTAAGCTTCTATGCCCATAAAGCAGGCGATGCTCCTGCATTTAAGATCGTTCGAACATACGCGCTCGTATGGAGCTTACCGACAATACTTAGCAGCCTTCTTGTTTTCTTCGCCATCCATGACCATAATCGTGAGCACTATGAGAAAATGCTGGATAGATCATGGATGTTCGCTTTATCCTTTCTCTTTTTTATGTTAGCTGTTTACTTGGTGTGGAAGCGCCAGCGACTTGGATTATCGTTTATCTTCGTCATTTTGCAGTTTGCATTCGCCTTTTATGGATACGGCTCAGCTCATCTGCCTTACATTCTGTATCCCTATTTGACCATACACGATAATTTCACCAATGACTCGATGGCTATTGCGCTAATCATAGCATTTGTACTCGGCTTGCTGCTTCTGATCCCTTCACTATACTTGCTGATGCGTCTGTTTTTATTTAACACTAAATACGTCAAAGGCAAATAAATACCGTAAACGAAAGCAGGTGTACGATATTGGAAATTACTTTAATTATGATTGCCCCTCTTCTCATAATAGGCATTGCAGTTGTGTTCCTATTTGTATGGGGTGCTAAAGGCCAAACTTCGCCTAGGGAATAATCTCATTAAAAAACACGTCTTTTTCCTTTTGGAATTGGACGCGTTTTTTATTAAGATCTATATTCACGATGAAAGTATAGCCTCTGCTACAAGCTGCCCCGATAGGGTTACCATCGGTGTTCCCCCGCCTGGATGCGTCGTACCTCCGACAAACCATAAACCCTTTAGATCAGCTTGATTGGAGGGTCTGGCAAAGGTTTGCCGCGCTGTATTGGAGGAAATGCCATATATAGCTCCGCGGTATGCCGATGTCTGCTTTTGCATTTGGTCAGGAGTGTAGACTGCTGAAAACTCTGAATCATCAATTAAACCAGACAAGCCATATGCTTCAAGTTTCGTTAAAATGTTTTTCTGATACGATTCGGCTTCTTGCTCCCAGTTCAACAGCGGAGAAGTGTATGGAGCGTTAGTCAGGATAAACAGGTTGCTGCCTCCAGCAGGGGCCATCCCATCCTCTGAGTAACCTGAATGGCAAATGTAAATTGCAGGGTTCTGAGGTGCTCTTCTTTGCTGGAAGATGTCGTCAAACTCACTGCCATAGTGTTCTGGGAAAAACACAGTATGATGCAGCAGCTGGCTGTAGGTCTTCTTACTGCCAATGAGGGAAACAAAACCTGATAACGATGGCTCATACGATGAGATTTTGGCATTGCTCATGCTTGGTCGCTTTGATTCTTCCAGCAGGTTTTTGCAAATAGCCAGCACATCACCATTTGCGATGATGATATCAGCTTTATAGTCCGCTTTGCTCGTAACAACACCTGTGATGCGACCGTTTACTGATGTAATCTGTTGAACACTCTCGGACGTATGAATCGTTACACCAAGCTCCTGAGCAAGGCGGCCGAATGCCTCCACAATCTGGTAGGTGCCGCCTCTCACTCCATAAATACCTAACTGCAGCTCCAAATGAGCAAGCATTGCAAAAATAGACGGAGCCGTCCGAGGAGCCGATCCAACATAGGTCGCATACCGTCCTAAGAGTGCAAGTGTATGCGGATGCCTAAAGTAACGGCGAAGCAGCCGTTCCAATGTCAGCCATGGACGAATCCGCAGCAAACCCGCAAGCAGTCGGAAGTCAACTTTATCCTTCCATGACAGCAGCAGCCGATTCATGAATAGCTGATCAGCTTGTTGATATAACGCAGCAGCCTCTTTCATGAATGAGCGATACTGCTTCGCATCCTCTGGACTATATGCTGCAATTTGCGCTTCCATTAGAACGAAATCAGAGCATAAATCAACCGTCGTTCCGTCTGCAAAATGATTCCGCGTGCCCGGGTTCAGCGGATAAAAAGTAACGTAGTCCTCCATTCTTCGACCAACGCTCTCGAATACCTGCTGAAATACATGAGGCATCGTAATCGTGCTTGGTCCACGATCGAAGCGATAACCGCCAAGCTCAATGCGCTGAAGCTTTCCGCCGAGTGCTGCCTGTTGTTCAAGCACAGTGACGTGATAACCCGCATATGCCAATCGAATCGCTGCAGATAATCCGCCTAAACCTCCGCCAATGACCATGACTCGCTTCACGAATACCTCCTCCCCTTCCATTCATAACCAGTGCCATTTAAGCTCGCCCGCCACGAGGCCAACGCAATCGCTGATAGCAGAAATATACTTGCAGGTAAACAGAAGGATAAGTACCAGGGCTGTCCACTTTTCCTATCAATGATTCTCTTCAGACAAACGCCTAGTAGATAGCAGAGCGAGCTTGGCAATAAAACAGTTGTAAGCCATCCTTCCGGATATGTATGCATGAGAAGCCCAGCTAAACTAATGATCATCATTATCGGAGGCAGTATATAAAGCAAGGTGTACATAAACAACATAATTCCAAGCAATAAGCTGCTGCGACCTACACCTGCAAATATATTTTTCTTATAGCCGTTCCAAACCCCGGCAGCGTTCTGATACATACGCATGGAAATTTGGGGGCAAACGTAGGCTAAAGTGACGGGAAGCCCGGCTTTTTTGACAGCACCAGCCAGCTGCATATCATCGACGAGATGACCTTTGAAGCCAGCATGGCCGCCTGTCGCCCAGTAGCTTTCTGCTGAAATCATCAGAAAAGCACCGTGTGCGGCGACGAATTTTGGATCTGGCGATTGCCGAACGAGTCGTATTGGCAGATGGCAGGCAATCGAGAAGCTCATCATCGGGACGATGAGCTTCTCCAGCCATGTTCCAGTTTCCTGCTTAGGGAAACCGGTCACGAGCCCTTGACCTTGCGCTAAAGCGGTGTCAAGCGCATCCGCGAGCGCACCCGGCTCAAGCCGCGCATCAGCGTCGAGAAATAACCACCATTCGCCGTGCGCCGCTTCGACGAGCTGATGACATGCGTGCGACTTGCCCAGCCAGCCGAACGGCAGCACATCACCGGGCAAAACGCGAACACGGCTGTCGCCTGCTGCAGCGAGCCGCGCAGCTTCTGCTGTTCCGTCTGTGGAACGATCATCCAGCACCAGCACCTCAATAAATATGGAAGGCTCCAGCAGCACCGATTGTATACATGCTGCAATGTTATCCGCTTCATTACGCGCCGGGATAAGAACAGACAGCCGTGGTCTAGGTGTAATTCCGTGAACATCTGGAGCATCAGCTTGAATGGACTCAGCTCCTCCTGACAGCCAAACTCGTCCTATACCGCTGCCTCCCAACGAAGGCATTTGCGAGAGGTTCCATAACACAAATAATAGCTGCAGCATCAGGGCTGCAGCTACCGTCCAAAAAAAGATTTCCACCTTGTCACCCCGTTCATCCAAGCATCAAAAACCTCGTTCGTTGACCGTTTCGCCTTCAGTATTGATCGATACTCGGCTAGCTCCCCGCGAGCTGCTGCTATTACTGCAAGGCGGTGTTCATTCAGTTGATCCTCCAAAGCCGATTCAAGCATTGTCGTAATGGTTTTACGTCCCAGCTGCTGCCATGCTCTGTGGATAGGTTTACCGAATTGAAGACTGACTTCTGCCTTTTGATGAAGTCCTAGCGAATAATATGCTGTTACGGGCTGAACAATCGTTCCCGGACAGCGCTCCAATAAATAGCCCGCGCCGGTTTGAAATCTTAAAGGTCTACGCTCCAGATGCTCGATATCTCCTTGTGGAAATAACCAAACTCCATATCCTTGATTTAATAGACTCTCACTATATCGAAGGGAAGCAACGATCGCTCGGCTTGACTTCTTATCAATCGAGAAAGCTCCTATTTTGCGAAAAAATCGATACCGCTTCATTTGCTCTTCATCCATCATCATATAGTGTTCACGCGCTGAAGCGTTTGCGATCGCATGATATACAACCATTCCATCCCACCAAGAGCTATGATTCATAAGATAGAGCACAGGCTCACCTTGCGGAGCTGGATCGATCTCACCGCTCAGTTGAAACGAGTGAAAATGCCGTCTTAACAAATAGTTTTCATTGTATTGCGCGAATATTCGTTTAAACCACTTGCTTGAGTCGGATGCGATCAATCCTTCCCGCTCCTTCCGCCACAACGATAGCTGCCAATGCGATGATGAACGGCATCATTAAACCTTCTTTGGCCCCTAAGAGACCAAACATAAACAGCATCATTTGCGTGAGTCTTACAGCCTCGATTCGAACGTTCGCCGATACTTCTCTTAAAGGGAACAGAAATGATATAGCTGCTGATATAACGAACCAACTGATGAAGTTTGCTGCCGGTATCCCGTAGAAATCACCAGGCTCATGCCAAATCCAGAACTGCCTAGCGAAAGCCACTGGATCGAGTACGAGGTCAAAAACAACCGTCCATAAGCCGGTATGAAGCGCACGCGTCCATCGATTCGAGAAGGCAGTCATTCGCATAACAGTGACAATGACACCAATCCACGCACAAAATATGGCGAGGGGTACTCCGCCAAGCGAGATGCCAAGTAAAGATGTGTATTTGTAGTCTCCAAACGGCCATCCCATCGTCACACCAAGCCATTCTACAGCAAACGTAAGTACCCCAACGAGCATTATTCTACTCCAGCTGCGACGGCGCTCCTCGCCCATCATGCCTTCAATATGAATGGCATACAGGGCAAAAAACACGAGAAACAAACCATTGGAAAAGGAAAGCCACGTTGGAACGCCAATGGTCAGCATGAGGATTAACCCGATGCAATACCAAAAAATAAATAAGTAGCGGATCATAGCGATACCGCATTGCTGTCATTAACCTCTGATACGAGCATATATTTCATTTTTATATTCGTATAAAGCTTTAATTTATTTAATGAGCTGACGATAGCTCGCTTCTTATAGACTTCGTAGTTGGCAGCCTTTACTTCATCCAAAATCGCTGCATAGAAGCTTGCGGCCAGCTCAACTGAAAAAGCGCTGCTGGCAGGATACGTTTCAAGCCCGCGCAAGCCTCGTGCGAACCAACTGCGTGAAAGTGTATCCAGTTCTTGCACAAGATGTTGAAATCGTTCGTCGACAACGCCCATTTCGAAGTCGCTTTCGGTATAGCGATGACGAGCGAGCAGCTCAAGCGGCAGGTAACGACGCCCTCTGCGCTGATCTTCGCCAACGTCACGAACAATGTTTACAATTTGCATGGCTTTGCCAAGCCATATTCCTGCTTCTATTACTTGAATATCTGGCTGATCATGCAAGACTGGCAGAAGCATCTCCCCAACAGTTCCAGCAACCAAGTAGCAGTAGTCCTCCAACTGCTCCATCGTCTCATAGTGGGTGAAAGATAAATCCCGGCGCTGTCCCTCCATTTGTCTGAAAAACGGTTTTTTGCTGAGTGGAAAAGTATCAAACAGCCACCGTAAAGAAGCCCATATGAAATGATCCGCTGCCTGATCCAAACGGTAAAAATGTTGTTCTAGCTCATCAATGGTATAGGGAGAACGTTGCGGCTCATCTACTGCATCGTCTATCATGCGGCAGAAAGCATAAATAACGTAAACGGCTTCGCGCCTTGGGCTAGGCAAATAACGAAAAGCTTTATAGAACGATGATGATCCTTTCTGAATCATCGCTTCACATTGCGCCAAACAGACAGTGGGTTCCATGAGGTCACTCCTTTAACAAATAGTTGGCTAGCAATCTGGCACCTTGCATAACAATCGGGATTCCACCGCCAGGATGCACGGATGCCCCTACAGCATACAAACCTTTTATCGGATATGGCACGATTTGAGGACGGAACACTGCCGACTGTCCAAAAGTTGGCGCGATGCCGAAGCTGCCCCCATGATAGAGTCCATCCGACTCCGCGTCCTGCGGCGTCCTTACTTCCTTCCATTGAATCGCAGCTCTCAAGCCGGGAAAGCCCCTCTTCTCAGCCTCATCAATTACATGCTCGACTAACGCGGGCACTTCATCCTCCCACGCTACAGAACCGTGTGGCGGAGCGGGAATCAGCATATACATGACGCTCTCACCTGGAGGTGCTGCTTCCATATCCATAGCTGACGGATAAAATATGTAAAAGGATGGATCTCGCGGAAGCTGATTGTTTTGAAAAATTTGTTTTAATCCACTTTGTAAATTGTCAGGTAAAAAAAACTGGTGAACGGAAGCTTGCTCCCACTGTTTGTTTAGGCCTAAATAGATCAAGATTGTTCCTGAAGACGGCTTATAGGCTTTCATTGGAACAGTGTTCTTTGGCATCAATGAGGCTAGATGCGGAAAATCACCGTTATATACAATCGTATCGTGCAGCGATTCCCTGCCGCCTTCGTCTATCACGCCAATGCAGCGTCCATTCTCAAGTAACAATTGCTCAATCTGAGTTTCTGTCTTGATTTGAACCCCTCTACTCCGCAGCTCCTCTTCCAAGATGGAAACGATTCCGGCATAACCTCCTTTTACATACCAAATGCCATAAGCATGTTCAGCGAAGGGCAATAACGTATACAATCCGGGAGATTGAAAAGGAGCGCCACCTATGTATAAGGTTTGTAGAGAGAACGCATCAAGCAGCTTCTCACTTCGGAAATATCGTCCTGCAAAGGAACGCACGCTTTTGTAGGCTTTAAGCTTCGTTAATAACGTTAGGTTTCGAAAAGTATAAAACTCTCGTTTTCGCAAAAATGGACGTTCCAGAAAAGCTTCCTTTCCTTGTTTAAAAGCCACTTCCATGTCCGCCATATAACGCCGAAAACCATCGACTTCCTCTGGAAACATTCGCTCAAGCTCTTCGATCTGGCGCTGCTGATTCCGCCATTTGTGAAATACGGTGCCGTCTGCATAATGAATACGGTAAAGCGGATCGCATTCGAGGAGCGGTATGCGTGATCGCTCGATTCCAGCTTCCTCCAAAATACTAAGCAGCATTTCAGGCAACAGCACAATTGTAGGGCCTTGATCGATCCGATAGCCTCCGCCTTCCTGAAAAGCTAATCTACCGCCAAGCCGGGGGCCTCTTTCATAAATAGTAACCTGCTTGCCTTGCTTGCTAAGCAGCAGAGCTGCTGTTAAACTGCCTATTCCACCACCGACAAAAGCTACTCCCACCGAAAGGCCTCCTTCTGTGAGTGGATGACTGCTGAAGATCCGCCAACCCTTATACGTTCACTATCATCCTGCGCCATAAGTAGACGGGTACTAATGCGCGCTGATTCGAAGATCGTCGGCAAGCCGCTGCCAGGGTGAGTTCCTCCCCCTACAAGCCAACAATTAGCGAGCTCTTCGAAGCGGTTATGTGGACGAAGCTTCATCATTTGATCCAGTGAATGTGCAAGATTAAACGTTGCTCCTTCATAGACATGATGATCATTTCGCCAATCTAATGGTGTAATGATGGCTTCCTCTTCGATGTCAGCCGAGAAGCCTGCTAGCTCTGGCTCCTGCTCCATACGCTCGATCATCTTTTCTCTAACGAGTGTCCTCTGCTCCTCCCAACTGACATTCGCTGTCAGATTCGGTACCGGCATAAGCGCGTATAAAGCGGTTTTCCCTTGAGGAGCCAGCGTTGGATCGTTAAGCCCAGGATTATGTATATAAATAGATGCGTCTGTAGACAGCATCTTTTTTGTCATGATTTCATGTACGTTTTGGCGATAGTTGTTGGCAAATAAAATGTTATGGTGCGGCATATGTATTTCACGATTTACTCCGAGGTAGAGCATATAAGTAGAGCAAGAATATTTCTTCTTGGCAAGCTTTGCCGGACTGTATTTCTTAAGCTCACCCGGTTCAAACAAGTGGTTCATAGCGGTTGCAAAATCCGCATTGATGATGATATGATCCGCTTCTATTTTTTCACCATTTTCCAAAAGCAGACCTACTGCTTTACCGCTCCGGCTCAGCACTCTTTGCACACCGCAGGAGGTAACAATCTCGCCATCGTACTCGCGAATCACTTCAGCCATTGCCTCGCAGACGCGGTTAACGCCTCCAACGGGATGAAAAAGGCCAAATTTATGTTCCAAATAAGCAAGTATTGTAAATGTTCCAGGGCATTCCCATGGCGACATGCCTAAATATTTTGCTTGGAAAGTAAACGCATATTTCAGCCTTTCATCTGTAAAATAACGTGAAAGTCTGTCATACACACTTCCTACCGCATTCAGCCGCGGCAGCGCTTGAAACACATCCCGAGAAATATAGTCGCTTAACTTGCTGAAAGGCCGCTGCAGCAGCGGGGAAACCTTGTTATATTTCTCCCCCTCCTCTTTCATAAACTGAAGATAACCTTTACCGTTGCCGGGAAATAGCGCCTCGATCCTCTCAACCATCTGCTTCTCGTCCCGTGTCGGTGAAAATGTAACATCGCCGAATTGCAGCCTATATAGCGGATCAAGCGCTATGAGCTCAACATAGTCGTACAAAGAGCGATTTACAGATTGAAACATTTCTTCAAGCAGGTGTGGCATCATGAAAAACGTAGGTCCTCGATCAAAAAAATACTCACCCAGCTGAAGCCTGGAGGTTCTCCCACCTATATAGGGCTGCTTCTCATAAACGGTAACTCGGTAACCTCGGCCAGCCAGCTCCATGGCAGCTGCTAAACCGCCAGGTCCTGCTCCAATAACGGCCACGATTCCCTTATCCATACCAATTCCCCTTTCCAAAAAAAACAAATTAACTATACAAACATTATACAAACATAATACATACTTGATAATAGTCTGTAAAGTTAATTTATTCATTAGAATTGGAAACTTAACCCTAAAACCTTATCTTTAAACCATCTTTCCCATTCTTCTTGATTGCCATTCGGCAGCACCCAATCAGAATACGGTTCAGGTACGTTTTTGAAGCCTTGTCCGCCTATAACGACTTGCAGATCAGCATGATGAACCAATAAACGGTTTATAAAAGCAAAAGTGGGTTCCATTAAGTTTGCGTCAGTTAACGAAATACATAGGACTAGAATTTGCTGCGACTTAATCAACTCTGCAATGCCATCCTCCGGAGTATCTGGTCCAAGATACAGCACGTCAGCCCCTTTTTTACGCAAAAATAAAGAAAATAAAAGTAGTCCTGCTTGGTGATGTTCTCCAGATGGACATAAAGCAAGCATGCGGGGCACTCGATTATCAATCGGAAAAAGTTGAAAGAAACTAAGACAACGCTGAATCACGAACTGTGTAATAAAATGCTCCTGCGCAACAGAAGCTCTGCCTTCTTCCCACTCCGTGCCGGCTTTAATCATTACTGAAAATAAGATTTGATAGATCATAATGTCATAGCCATACATAGAAAATCCTAAATCAACCATCGTTTTTGCTTGTTCCGTACGAAAGTTGCAAAGCGTGTTATACAAGCGCTCCACCATTTCTTGATGAGCCTCTTCTGCCCCAACTTTAGCATGGGTCTCTGTCTTCGCTTCCAACATCCGTTCACGCAAAAGCTGCTGCTCCTTTAGCAGCCGAACAGCTTGTGAAATCGTCATCCCTTTCTCATCCGTCTGATTTTTGAGGAAGCGTAAATCCTCCATATTTTTATCATCAAAGAGGCGATAGCCTGTTTCTGTGCGAATGGGCTTAATCGCTTCATATCTTGTTTCCCAAGCACGAATCGTAACCGCAGGAATACCTAGCAGTGTTGAAGCTTGTCTGATTGTGTACATCATTACATTTCACTCTTTTCCTTCAGTTTCCAAAAAATGCGCTGCAGCCGAAAACGGTTATAGCGCTGTACAATGATAAATGGGACATTGGCGACAATGGCATAAACGATCATGATCCAGCCATAAATGCTTTCGTTCCATAGGAAAAATAGCGGCGCAGGCAGCATCGAAATGATGTGAGTCCACTCTCCGCGCCGCGTTTCAAGTATAAAGGTCTGCAAGTAAGCTTTCTCAAGGACAGCTAATTTTTTCTTGGCAAAGCCTCCTTGAAACAAGCTTCCTCCGTCTGGCAGTTTGTCTTTCCAAACACGAATGAATAACAATCGTTCATAGACCAATTCTTCTCCGCGCCTCTTTGTCTGAGGTTTCATGCGATCAGCAGTGCGGCTGAACCAAACATCAGGCATTTTCAAAAACAAATAGGACACGCCCATATGCACAAGCAGCCATGCAAAAATATTTACAACCAATGTCCAAAACGGTGAAAATTCAAAAATTCTCACTTCCGCCCGCTTCCCTTCATAGTTGAAATCGAGCGACCTTTCCATGTGACCTTGCGGCGAAAAAAGGTTTGCAGCGTTGAACTAGCGAAGATCCCCATAAAAAAGAGAAGCGGAATAGGAAACAGGAAAGCGGTCTGGAAACCAAAATTTCCAGCTCGGCTCAACTGTATATTTATTAACAAAACATAAGCGAGGTAGCTGATTATTCCTATCGTTATTTGGTCGCTTGATCGCCAAATTTGAGGATTCAACCATTGTGTAACAACCGTAATCGAACCAGTTAGCCACCAGATTATAGCTAGTAAACGCAGCGGTGTCGTAGAAGATGCACCTGATGCGAAGCTTTTACTCCAGCCTGCACACAATTTCCGAATGCCTTCCGGGTACATTCGGAAAGCAATAACACTTTTTCCGCTACAATTCCGAACCGTTTGCTGCTCAGCAAATAGAAGGCCTAAGCTGTAATTTTCGAGAATACGCTCACGAACAGCCTCGTGCCCACCTGTTTGAAAATATGATTCTCGGGTACAGACTATACAAGGACCGAAAGCGCCTACAGCCTTCTTCTTTGTTGCGGCAGCAGTTTGAGGTGCTCCAACCGCTGCTAAGACGATGATGTTGAAGAAAGCTGACAACCATTCATAGCGCCGCTTCATCTTGTGGTAAGGCTGGATCGAAAGCAGCCCGTTCTGCTTGGAATGGGCCTCAGCCAGCACCGCCAACCCAGCATCCTCTAAACAAGTATCTGCATCAAGGAAAATAAGTAAATGACCGCTTGCTGCCTGCGCGCCATTCCAGCACGCCCAGCTTTTACCAAGCCAACCATCCGGCAGCTCGCCCGGGTTTACAACTATTGCACCAAATGATTCAGCGATGGCTGCTGTACGATCAGTTGATCCGTCATCTACTACAATCACTTCAAATGGAGCGAGTTGCTGCCCCTTTATTGATGGCAATAATTGTGTCAGGTTTCTCTCTTCATTTCTAGCTGGAATGATAACTGAAATGCTTGAGAGACTCTTTCTATCGTTCTTTGAGAAAGGCACCAAATCCTCATCTAATGGTCGGATTTTGTTCAGCAGCCATGCACCACAAATAAGTCCGCCAAGCAACAGCACAACATTTCCAATCATAGATCTAATCCTCTGTACAAAAGGTACCAAAATTCCTTATATGACTCGTTATTCCATGTTTTCTTATACAAACAGCTCATTTTCCCCAAAGTTGTGTACCACCTTTCACCAGGCTAATTAGGTCATTCCATTTGGCAGTTGATAATGGGTATACAAACTTACAACCACAGCCCTATCTTTGGTGAAAATGATGGCATTCAAACTATACGAGCCATTATTCGCTTTTTATAGCCTCATTCTCGTCCCTTAACGACGAAATAGCAGGAGCTATCCGAAGATTTGATCCTGCAAAAGCTGCATGTTATAGGTAAAATTTGTTAATACTGAAAGTGAAAAAGTGTTGGTTAAATGCATATCCCGCATTCTGCTTATCGCATTAACCTTTTACGTTAGTTCTACAACGATTATACGATTGTGTATATAGTTTGTCATCTGCATCGTTTCGGCTAAATGACCAATGATGAGAGGAAGTGCTCCTATGAGCAAAAAGATTATTGTCGTCGGAGGCGGTCTCGGCGGACTAGCAGCTGCTATTCGCCTCTCTGTAGATGGGCATCAAGTGACCATATTAGAAAAAAATGAACGCGTTGGCGGCAAATTAAACGTAAGATCAGGGCAAGGCTACACTTTCGATACGGGCCCTTCTATTCTGACGATGCCTTGGGTGCTCGAACAGCTGTTTGAAAGTGCTGGCCGCAATCTAGAGGATTATATGAAGCTGGTTCGTGTTGAACCTCAGTGGAGAACTTTTTTCGAAGATGGGGTAACACTTGATATAACAGGTGACTTCCCTGACCTAATCAAGCAATTCGAACAAATCTCACCGGTTGATGCACAGCAATTCCTCTCTTATTTGGATTATTGTCAGCAAATGTATCAGCTCAACACAAAAAGCTTTTATAACAAGAGCCTTAGTGGCCTGAGCGACCTGCGGCGTCACCACAGTATGAAGGAACTGTTAGCGATGGACCCGATGAAGACCATGCATCAGACGACAAACCGCTTTCTGAAGGACAAGCATTTGCGTCAATTGTTCGATTTTTTCATCATGTATATCGGTTCCTCGCCTTATGCCGCTCCCGCTGTGCTGTCACAATTAATCTATGTACAAATGGGGCTTGGCATCTATTATGTAGAAGGCGGTATGTACCGAATTGCGGAGGGTATGCTTAAGCTGCTTGATGAGCTCGGTGTGGAGGTTCGCACTTCAGCTCCAGTTGCTCAAATAAATACAGTCGGCCAAACCGCAACAGGGGTAACTTTAGAAGATGGCAACGTAATAGAAGCTGATCTGATTGTGTCAAATCTTGAGGCTATTCCAGCGCATCAAACACTGCTGCAGCATCATCCGAAATCGGCCGACCGCGTAAAGGATTTAGCTAAATACGAGCCTACTGTATCAGGACTTGTGCTGCTTCTTGGCGTGGATAAAGTGTATGATCAGCTTCTTCACCATAATTTCTTCTTCTCTGAAGATCCAGATAAAGAGTTCAACGATATATTTGTCGAAGGCAAACCTACAGATGATCCAACAGTGTACATCGGGGTTTCAAGCAAAACGGATCCTGGACAGGCACCGCAGGGCAAAGAAAATCTATTTGTGCTTACTCATGTGCCGCCGCTCAAACCTGGAGAAAGCTTCGAGTTACAGAAGGCGGCTTACAGAGACCTGGTTCTGAATAAGCTCGAACGTATGGGACTAACGGAGCTGAGACAGCATATTGAGTTTGAATATACCTTCACTCCAGATGATATCCAGCACCTTTATGGTTCTAATGGCGGTTCCATCTACGGCATTGTAACGGACCGCAAGCTTAACGGGGGCTTCAAAATTCCAAGCAAAAGCAAGCTGCTCGATAATCTTTATTTCGTTGGCGGATCAACACACCCCGGTGGCGGCGTCCCGATGGTCACTTTATCCGGACAACTCACCGCTGACCTCATTAAAGAGCAATTGAGCATTGCTGCAAAATCCGTCATGTAGGCAGATTCAATTCATATAAAAAACCTCTAATCCGTTATCGCGGATTAGAGGTTTTTATCAATTGATTAATTATTAAATAAGTTCAAGGACCATTCCGCCTAATGCACCGACCACAACAATCATCCAAGGTGGTAGCTTCCAAAAAACAAGCATAATAAACAATACGGCAGCCAGCATAAAATCACCGGACTCTACTATCGCGCTAGTCCAAAGCGGATCATACAGTGCAGCAAGCAATATGCCAACTACAGCGGCGTTAACGCCAACTAATGCACCTTGGATTTTTGAGTTATTTCGCAACACATTCCAAAACGGCAATGTTCCAGCAACAAGAAGAAATGCCGGCAAAAAAATTGCTGTAGTTGCGACAATGGCTCCAGTTAATCCACCAGAGAGAGTACCAAGATAACTAGCGAATGTAAAAAGTGGACCAGGCACAGCCTGCGCAGCGCTATAACCTGCTAAAAAATCCGATTCATTAACCCACCCGGTAAAGACAACTTCATTCTCAAGCAGCGGCAGCACAACATGTCCGCCTCCAAACACCAGTGAGCCTGCACGATAATAGCTATCGAACATCGCAATCCATTCCATATTTCCCCATTGCCTTAGAAATGGCAACACAATTAGAAGCGTGAGAAATATAACGAGGCAGGAGATCGCAAGGGAACGGCTAATTCGAATGTTCAGATCAGGAGTTCCCTCGACTGTTTTCATACGATATAACCATACCCCGATCAATCCAGCTGCAGCAATAATGATTACTTGACTATAGGCCGCTTGCCAATACAACGTTACCGCAGCAGCGATGACTGCTATCGTAGCTCTATTTCGATCCGGTGTTAGTTTCTGCCCCATCCCTAGAATGGCATGAGCAACGATGGCCACCGCTACAATTTTCAATCCATGAATCCAGCCTGTGTTTCCAAGATCAAATCCTTGCAGCAAAAAAGCAAAGGCCACTAATGCTATGATCGATGGCAGTGTGAACCCTAACCAAGCCACTAGTCCGCCCAATAACCCAGCCCTAACTATCCCTATACCGATCCCAACTTGACTGCTGGCTGGTCCGGGTAGAAACTGACATAAAGCAACGAGGTCTGCATAACTACGTTCATCCATCCATTTACGGCGACGAATATACTCATTGTGAAAATAACCCAGATGGGCTATCGGACCCCCAAATGAGGTTAGTCCTAGTTTAGTAGATACAGCTAGTACCTCTACCAAAGATGCGATTGTTCCTCTTTTCAATCCTATAACCTCATTCCATTACTCATGTTATTTACATTGTAAGCTTGCGAATTATTGGCTTACAACCCTTTAACAAATACTTAATAAATGGTTACATAAAAAAAACCACCTCGTAAGGTGGTTTTTAAAATCATTACACATTATTTAGACTCCATCATCGCAGCAAATGTATCTTCTGTTACGACACGCCTTGCTGTTACATAACGTTTTGCGTAATAAGAATCGTTAAGATTTGTAATCGTAACCCCTTTGCTTGTAGAAGAATGAGCAAATTTCCCATCCCCAATGTAAATGCCCGCATGAGAAACGCCTTTGCCGCTTGTGTTGAAGAACACAAGATCACCCACGCGTAGTTCATCTTTATTGACCTCTGTGCCTGTGTCTGATTGCGATTGAGATGTTCTAGGCAGCTTAACATCAAATTGATTAAAGATATGTAGAATAAAACCCGAGCAGTCAAACCCTTTGCTCGTTGTGCCTCCCCATTTATAAGGAGTTCCAACAACCTCGCTAATGGAATTCGTAAGCACTGACTTGTCCGACTTATCTGCAAGCACGCTTCCTCCTCCAGTAAGCAGCAGCAAGCAGGATAACAATAAAATAAAACCCTTCTTCAAAACAACTTCTCCCTTCGGTGCCTACGAGGTTAGCTTATGGGTTCGGTTGAAGATCCCTATGCTTAAAAAAATACATTAAGCAATTCACCCTAGGTGGTTCCCCCGTTTCCGATATACAGAACTCGGCATGTCAATAAACCTTATAGTATCGTTAAATTCGATTGTTTTTACCATAATCCTGCAATTGGTTTATTAGAATACTTTCATTTTTCTTCATTATTATTATTTATTTAGCTGTTCACTACATGATTTTTGTCAAAGGTGCTGATTTTTTTGTAATTAAAATAGATGAATTTCCAATCACATTTTCAAAATATAACGGTTTAAACACAAAAAAAGAGTATCCGTATTTTCATACAGTTACTCTTTCTAGTTAAGCAAGTTTCGCCAAAATATCGACCTTCTGCCAAGAACGTCTCCTCCATCTGTAGAACATCAGTAATGCTCTTATCCATTCATCGATTGAAAAGGCCAGCCATATTCCTACCAACCCCATGTCGAACACGATCCCAAACACGTATGCCAGCGGCACACTAATCCCCCACATGGACACTAACCCGGCAGCAACTGGGAATTTCACATCTCCAGCCGCATTTAGACAACTGATAAGCACCATGTTGCAAGCCCGAGCCGGCTCCAGCATAATCGATAACAACATGAGCTGCTTGCCTAACAATATAATTTCTGCATCATTAGTAAAAAGGCTGAGCAATTGACCTGAGAAGCTATAGATGCAAATACCAAACGCAAGCGAAATGACGAACGCCAGCTTCAAACTTTGAATACTGGATCGATAAGCATCATCCTTCTGCTGGGCTCCAATCAGATGTCCAACAATAATTTGCGTTCCTTGACCAATTGCCATTGAAAAAACAAAAACAAAAGAAGTTTTGCTCTGCGAATAAATTTTTGTCGTTAACGCTGTCGTACCGATCAGCGTGACTAGATATGTGATTACAACCTGTGAGAGATTATAAGAAACATGCTCACCTGCCGAAGGAATACCTAGTTTAAATATAAGGCCAATATTTTTTCTTTGAAACTTAAATGGACTAATCAAGCCAACCTTATACTCCAAGCTTCGAATACATAAAATCAAATAAGCGATCATCCCTATGGCACGGGTTATCCATGTGGATGCTGCTACTCCTTCTACACCTAGATTAGGAAAGCCAAAAGGCTCCATCAGCACCAGATAATTCAAGGTAATATGCAGCACATTTATACCCAATGCGATGAGCATCATTTCTTTCACAATACCGCGGCATCGTAAAATGGTACCTAACGTCATGCTTATTGCAGTAATGAAGACGGAGCTGCCGACAATCGATAAATAACTGACTCCTTCTGCCATCACATCCTCGGGCACTTTAAAAAGCGCTAAAAACACGTCGGCATAGACAATCAATCCTACGCTAGCTATTAAACCGAGCATAACATTCAAAGTAAGCGCCGTTCTCCCGATTCGATCAGCGCCATGCAAGTTGCCTGCGCCGAGCCATTGATTGAGAATGACACTTGTACCCACCGTAACAAATCCAAACATCAAGCCCACTACAACTAAAATCTGATTAGCTATCCCAACCGCTGCCACTGCTCCATCAGAGTAGCTGCTAAGCATCATCGTATCGACCGTTCCAATCAGCATCCCAAATAAAGCTTCAATAAAGATAGGCCATGTTATCGAGATGATGCTCTTTTGGCGCGGATCAACCTGTTTACTCATTCAAATTCACATTCTTCCTGTTCATGTACTACCCTGCTGTTATCGTCAGACTACTGTTATCATGTATGAGAGTACACCCTATCCAACAAATAGGGGTTGAGAGAATGCGCCAAAACCGCCTTCCAAATAAACTGCCGCCCTTACGTAACCTTCATCACCACGACATTTGTAACTAACGCTATTGAAACGACCGGAAGTCTCGTATAATACATTTCCGTCTTTGCCGAACAAAGTTGCATATTTGTACATCCGGTCCAATCCTTCACTCGCAAGCAGTTTAAACTCGATCGTCCCATCGGCTGCATGAATCGACTCAAAACCATAGCCTGTGGAAACATAGAAGCTTCCGGATTTCATCGCTGAAGTAATACTCTCATTGGTGTTTTGCTCTGCAAGCACCATATTCCAAGTTCGTTTCTCTTGCCCATACACATGAAAATCGTCTCCGCCAAACCCCCATACTTTTCGCCCAGCTGAGAGCAGCGCATCCCATTTGTCGAAAGCAATGTCGAACGCTGGATTTCCTTCGCCATTTATGATCTCGATTCCGGTGTAGCAAGGCATCGCGAGCATATCTTCAATCGGCCAATACTGCGAATAATAACGATTCGGATGAACGAGGACGCTCATTCCCCCTTGCTTCGTGCAAAGGTCAGAAAACTGCTGATACCGTTCTATTGAAAACTCGTTTGAATAGTTATCCATCATCGAGCGCGGAGGGTTAATGAGAAGCATATGCCTTTGCGGACTGCTGACCTCCATCGCTTCGAATACGGTCGTGATTGAACGTTTCCCTTCGTGAACGGTAATGAAATCATGGTCGGAAATGCCGAGGAAATCGTATTGCCCATACATCCGGTAAACCGTCTCAAGCGTTTGAGAGCCGCAAGCACTATTTGTTGTATGGTTATGGAAGCTCCCTTTCAGCCACATGCCCTCTTGTTTATCATAAGGATTTGAAATGATTACTTGTGTCATTCACTATGTTCCTCCGTTCCTGCCTTATTCTTTGACCGAACCGATCATAACGCCTTTGGCAAAATACTTCTGAATAAAAGGATAAATCATAATAATCGGTGTGATGACGATAATAATCGTCGCCATTTTCAGCGAGTTTCCTGTCACCTGAATTTTGTCCAACATTTCATATTGCGTCGATCCAGCCGCTTGCTCGAGCGTATTTCGAAGCGCATCTGCCCGGGTCAGCATTTCTTGCAGCAATGTCGATAAAGGCCGCAGATTGCTCTCTCGAACATAGAAGGCACCTGTAAACCAATCATTCCAATGCCCCACTGCGTTAAATAACGCGATGACAGCCACAACCGGCCTGCTGAGCGGCATGATCACCTTCATGAAAATTGAAAAATCATTATATCCATCAATTCTTGCAGATTCTTCGAGGCTCGGACTGATCTCTTGGAAGAAAGTCCGCATAATTATTAAATTCCATGCACTATACAATCCCGGAATGATATAAACCCAGATTGTATTCGTCAAATGCAAGTCTTTCAACAACAAATAGTATGGAATGATGCCGCCGCTAAACAACATGGTGAAAAAAATAAGCATGGTAAAAAATCGAACGCCTGGCATCGCTTTTCTCTTTAATGCGTAAGCTGCCATCGCCGTCAAAAAGACGCTTGCTAATGTCCCGACAATCGTTCGGAACATCGAAATGCCGAATGCACTTATAATATTGGAGGATGAGAAAACTTCCTTATAGTTCTCAATAGACCATAATCTCGGCCACAAATAGATGCCTCCTCTTTCCGCATCTTTGCCTGAATTAAAGGACAAAGCAAAGATGTTCAGAAACGGAAGAATGATAGATAAACATAAAAGAATGATCAATACATAGATGGCAATCTGAACTAATTTTTCTCCTGTAGAAATCTTATAAAATGGTTTATCCACGTTATTTGCACTCCTTCAACATTTGCGAAGCAAAACAGCCTCGGAAGCATGTCCTTAGCGTTAGTGGTCCGTCTCATCGCAGTACATTTCATGTACGAATGAAACAGACCACCAGCAGCTTTAATGAATGTTATAGTTCTACTTTTGTATTTGGATCGCTATCTTTTTTCTCAAGCAATGCTAAGTAATCATCTAAGCCTGCAGCTTTTAATTGTTCAGATGCTGACTCCAATATTTTCGTTACTTGATCCTGGCTTTTAGCATAATAAGCACGTTTGAGGCTTTCGTCATAATTATCAAGTGCAGCTTTTAATTCCGTTTCCTTCGCAAACTCGCCAAGGAAAGCCGTTGGAGCATACGTATCTGAGATTATTGCATTCGCTCTTTTTTTATCCCACTCCCAATACTCAGCAATCTTGAGCGGTCCCTCATTGATATTAGGTTTGGCAGCATTACCGTATTCTGTTTCACCAAAATCCGCTATACGATCAACATCTGTATTGCCAAGAATTTCGCCCCAATAGTTGCCTACGCCAGCAAACCCAAGCGCTTTCGCGGCTTTCGAATCTTTATCTTTCAATTCCAATACTTCATTTTTAACAATCGGATTGCCCTTATCATCAAGTATGTAGTCTCTTCCTTCAATTCCGTATTGCCAGAGCAGCTTGCCTTCGCGGCTCGCCAAGAAGTCAGCGAATTTGACGATATCCTCAGGATTTTTGGTTGAAGAAGGAATTGCCCAAGCGCCGCCAGCCGTTTTATAGCTAAGCTTCATTTGGTAAGGCTTGTCCGCTTCATTTAACGGACCAATCGGCAAGTAATGCATATCCTTATTAAAATCAAGGTAGTTATGCATATCAGCAATAATCGCGAAGGAGCCGTTCAAAATACCTTCTGTTGCACGATTTTCTTCCATCGTATAAAACTCAGGATTCATTAGTTTTTCTTTCAGCAGCTTTTGAACAAACGCTACACGCTTGAGCGGGTACTCCGTTTGACTCTCGTGTACAATTTTACCTTCCTTATTCCGTACAAAGGTTTGGTTCACATTTACAGTCAAGTCACTATACAACGCTTTAACTTCTGTTCCGCCCCAGTATCTTGGGCCAATAACGCTGGCAATGTCTTTTCCATTGTTATCTTTGAAATTTCCAGCTTTAATTTTTTGTGCCGCCTCATACAACTTCTCGGAAGTTGTAATCGTTTTTGGATCGATATTAAGCGCTTCGGCAATATCCTTGCGAATAAATGGTCCGCCTAACATTTTCCGCGTTTCATAGCCTGTTTCTCTCGAAATATTCATGTGCATGAAATAGGCTGAGCCGTTAAACTCTGGACGGAACATGACGCCGTTTTTTGTATCAAGCGGCAGATAGCCATCTTCTAGATACTTGCTGTATATTTTCGTATCCTTCATAAACGGAGTCAGATCTGTGAACATGCCTTCGCGAGCAGCTTTTAGTACAACCGGCATTTCTGGTCGACCGCTATGATTCAAATAAAATCCGATAAAGTCAGGCAAGTCACCCGAAGCTAGTCCAGCAATTAAGCCGTCGAGCGAACGATTGGCCGGCATTATATTAATTTGATAATCAATTCCCGTTTTCTCTTTAATTTGTTTTAATACTTCCGGGTTCATCTCTTCCGTATAATCATCTGCCCCCATAAAGATTAGGCCTTTAATTTTGCGGTCGGCAATCCAAGTCGCAGGTTTTTCTTTGTTATCTTTGACGCCTTCCTGCTTGTTCCCTGAATTCGTTTCTTTGGCTGCACAGCCAGTAATTAACAAGGAAGCTATAATCGGAACCGTCAACAGTCTTGCCCAATTTTTGTTCTTAAACATGATATCTCCATTCCTACCTTCTCTTTTTAATTTATATGGAAAAACGCGGTTAAGCGTCTCTCTTCAAGGAAAAATGCTTCTATCGAACAAATTACCAAACCGATGTGCCGGACACTTTTCGTGCGAAACGATTGGCAGTGACAACTAGAATCAAAGCGATAACACCTTGCATCATACCGACTGCCGTCGCATATCCGTATTGGCCTTGCTGCAAGCCCACGCGGATTACATACGTATCCAGAATATCTACCAGATCACTGTTTCCTGGCATCTTGAGCAAATATAGCTGGTCGAATCCCGCTGACAAAATGCTTCCAAGCGATAGAATAAACACGATGAGAATGGTCGGACGAATCGACGGAAGGGTAATATGCCATATTTCCGCCCATTTGCTTGCCCCGTCAATTTTGGCTGCTTCATACATGTCTTGATTAATTCCAGCGATGGCTGCCAAATAGATAATGGAATCCCAGCCAATTGTTTTCCATATGTGGCTGCCGAACATGATTTGATAAAAATATTTGGCTTCATTCATAAAGAATGTGCTGCCGTCTCCCCCAAAATAGGTGATCGCTTCATTAAGCAAGCCAGTATCCGGCGCCAATGTTCTTTGTACTAAACCAATAACGATGACCCATGACATAAAATGCGGTAAATACGAAATACTCTGGGCGATGTTTTTAAAGGCACGGTTTTTAATTTCATTGAACATTAGCGCAAGTAAAATCGGGAACGGCAAACCGAGAAATAACTTCATTGAGCTGATGATAAGTGTGTTTTTGATCAGCGTCATACTTTGAACATCGTTGAAAAACTTTGCGAAATATTCGAAGCCGACCCACGGACTCTCAAGTATGGTTTGATTAAATTTGAATTCCTTAAACGCTAGAAGCAATCCGCCCATTGGGATATAGGAAAAAATAATGAAGGACGCTAGACAAGGCAGAAGCATGAAGTACAAATAGCGGTATAACCATATTTTTTTCAACAAATAAACAAAACGCTGTTTTTTTCGATTTCCAGCTGGTACTATAGCCACTTTGGTTTGCAATGAGGGCTTCTCCCTTCGTTATCATTTTTGAATTAATCTGTTTCCAACTTTAATTGTTTCAGCAGATTAACCTCGTTTGTCGTTATTTCATCGACACCTAAATGAATCATCTCGATAAGAGATTCCCTATCATCAACGGTATAGACCCACACTGCCAAACCCAGCCTATGTGCATATTCCACCAATTCGCTGCGGCAAGTTCGGTAATTCAGGTTTAAGCCGTAATATCCGCCTACATTTGCCCATTCGCAAACGATTCGTGCCCATCCGATATAGTCAAGTTCCTCTTGTTCAGTAAGTACATCCGGCGTGTTATAAAGAACCTTAATTCCCCGGTGGCGGTTCGTAATTTCGTCCGAGCACCCTGTAATGAATACAAGCTCCTCCATTTCAAAATTCCTGATGCTCTTAATCGCTGGTTCAATTACCGCATTTGTTTTGATATCCAAATTGAGCTTTATCCCGTATTCTCTTGCCAAGCCTAGAACTTCATCGAGTGTCGTAATGGTGTGGCTTTCGTAAACAGGGCTGAGCTTTACGCGGTTTTCCGGCCGGTTCAATTGCTCGAATGTCAATTCGGCAAGCAGCGGGCTATGGTCATGCAGCAATACCACCTTACCGTCCTCTGTCACCCTAAGATCAACTTCTGCCACGTCTGCACGCATAGCTATGCTCTCCAGAAAGGAAGCCCTTGTGTTATCCGGTGCAGCACCGCTCCCTGTATGGGCGCAAATGAGCGGAAAAGTTCGACAAGTCATAAACCATTCTCCTATTCTTCTAATTTCAAAATTTCTCTAATAAGTAATTAATAAAGCACTTATTACTGTTGTTGTGATATTTATAGTGTAGTTAAAGATTGTTATCGTGGTATTTTCGTAATAATAAGGTATCATTAAGCCCGATGTTGTTGTTTGTTGTATGATTGATCAATTTCAAGCCTAAAATCTAGCCGTTCCTATTATTTAAGCTAATCATTTTCGCAAAATAAAAAAGAAGAACCGGAGCTGCGTCCGATTCTTCTCGCTTAATTGATTTGACTTGCGTTAATCCAGGTAATTCCTTTTATTTCGAGCTCTTGTGCCCATGCTTCAGGATGGTCCTTCTCACATACGACAACATCAATCGATTCTAAAGGTGCAATATGGCAAAATGCCTGTATACTAATCTTGCTGTGATCCGCTAACACGATCACTTCCTTCGCCTTCAATATAATCATTTTTGAAATAACGGAATCATTCATATCGTAATCGCTAATTCCTGTCTCGATTGAAATACCGCCTACGGAAACAAAAGCTCTGTCCACGTAAAAGTTTTTAAGTATTTCCTGTGATATATGACCGCTGACTGATTGCTGCTCTGGCGAGATTTCGCCTCCCAAAATAATGACTCGTCCGTTAAACAGTCCTTGCGTTAGTGATTCCGTTAGAAGATTCGCTACCGTTAAGGAGTTGGTAATAACTGTTATCCTTTTTTTACCTCGCAGAGCTCGTGCCATTTCATGAATCGTTGTACCGGTATCCATATAAATCGTGTTCCCGTCATTAATCAGATCTACCGCTCGCTGCCCAATAACCTGTTTAGCTTCAAGATTGAGAATTTGACGCTGCTGATAGGGTGGCTCGCCTTTCTCATATTGCACCTTTACAGCTCCGCCATATACACGTTTAAGCTTTCCTTCCTCCTCCAGCACAAACAGATCACGTCTAATCGTTTCAAGAGAAACCTGAAGCTGTTCCGCTAACGAAATGACCTGCACCTTACCGAAGGTATCCAGCTGAACAAGAATATACTGTTTTCGATCTTCTGATAAAAGAGACATTCAAAGATCACTCCATTTCTAGCCTTAAGCTATTATTCACAAAGGAAAACCGTTTTTTAAAATCAAATGAAAAGGTAAATGAATCATATTTTCCTGTTAAATAGCGATAATCCGGATAGGTCAAAGATTCGCTTTGCCCTAACATGTCCACCCAAGGAGAATAGGTTTGAAAACAAATATGATTGTCGTTCTCGTTAAATTGAGCCAATCTCATCCAACCATTGCCGCCGCGGTAGCTGTCTTGATAATTGATTAGCAGCTGTATAACCTCGTGACCTGAATTGTTCTGCCTTGTTTGATGAAAATTGCCGTTATAATGCCCATTAGCCGTCATGAACACTTGGTTATAGGGAGCAACCAGCTCATCCCATATGATTTTCCCGTTTTCCGATTCATGTGAAATTAGATTTTGACTATCACCGGTTGTATACAAAATATCATGCGAAACAAGAATAGTTGGCATATCGCCATGTTCATCAAGCACTATTTTACACCATGCCAAGTCCTTCATTAGATGCTGCATATCTACCATTAACCATAAATAATGATAGCTTCCAGCCTGGACAATGCCATATGAACTATATCTTGATGGTGAATTGCCCTTATAATAATCTTTGCTGAGAAAACGTTCTGGGCCAAAATAATTCAAATACGTATCTTCATCATTATAGTCATGATTTCCAGCTGTCATCAAATACGGGGTTCGTGACTGATCCATAGCAGAGATTGCACTGGTGGAACGTTCCCACTCCTCTAAGGCATCACTATGATCGACAATATCACCTACATAGGCAGTCATTGCAATTTTGCTGCTCAACTCATTATTCACAATCCAATCAACCTGTGCTTCAAACATTTCTGGATTTAAGTAGACCAGCTTCTGAGCATCTGGAATAAAAGCAAAATTGTAGTTGGTTTCCTGCTGCAGAAGTGAAACATGCTCATTCGTACCTTGAAGAACTTGCTGTGGACTAATGTTTTGCAACCAATCTGCCCTGTCCAGAGGCTCATTAGCGATACGGATTTCTCGAATGGTTCCGGAAAATAATTGATCCAATTGACCTCCCCACTCCGAAGCTCCAATATTCCATCCTTTACCTTCAACGCCAGAAACGCCGACAATTGATTTGGCAGGACTGCTGTAATCACAAATACCGTTCACATACATTAGCGTTTGTTCCTTATCGTTCACAATTGCGATATGATGCCATTGTCCTGGATTCAAATAACGCGACCAGCTCGTTACCGAGGATGATCGATTCGTTGGATGACATATCCACTGGGATTCCTTGCAGTTCGAAACAGACAATGTCGCGAGCAGCTCATTTTCTCCCGAGTTGCCGATGTCAGCGCCCCTGCCCTGTCTCGTAAGCACCCCCATCCAGCTATGTTTATCCTCATGAAATGGCTCAGGCAATTGAACGATTGCTTCAATCGTGTACCCATGTTCTAATCGGTCATGATTAATGGGAGCATTCTCCACCGTTTGAAAATAACTACCGCTTCCTTTATTGCATCGATCATTTTGAAAAGTTAATCCCGCTTCGTCAAGGCTTCCTTCCATCCATCCAAGCAGAACCTTATCAGGCTGCTCCAAAACATCCTGCGTCGTAACCATCTTAATATGATTCCCGTTGCCACTTACATCGTTTAAGACCAAATTCCTTTCCTCAATCGAACCAGACAATGTGTTCACAGAATCAAATATCCAATGCGTCAACACATTTACAGGTTGCTGCCTCTGCGGAATGTGCATAACACGTCCTTGCTCCATAGTGCTCAACCATCCTTCTCTACATTAAGATCGTTTATTTGTCGTTCCTTGTCCATGAAATAGTCCCTTACTTCACCCCAGTTATGCACCCGAACATACCCGGTCTTATGAATATTGTGCGGAGCATCGTAAAGAATGCCTTGACCTCGAAAGCGTTCAAGCTGCTTTACATTGTCATCAATCAAATAATCAGCGTGAATGACACTCTTATTTCCGCAAAACACAAAATTCATATTGTTCAGAAAACTAAAGTGCTCGAGTAACCACTCGTACTTGGCTTTAAATGATGCCGGAACCTCCATCGCAGCAGTCGTAATATAAATCTCATAAAATTGACTGAGCTCGCGTATGACTTCTTGGCTATGTTCAATAACTTTTAGTTCACGAAAAAAAACTTCATTGTCAAAACAACGGTCTATTTCTTTTTTTAGTTGAGGCCTCAATTGCGACAAGGTTGTTCCATGCAAATCCGTAATCAGCAGGTTATCGTTAAAATCCCTGTTGTACCATTCCAAATGCGCACCCGCAGTATCCGCCATTACCTCATCCATATCAATCGCTATGCGTTTCAATGCAATCTCTCCTTGTTCAAAGCATTTAATTGTTCAACAAAACAAAACGAATCGGTAACAAACAGTCTACATACCACAATTATAGGCACGAATTGTTTTCACCATCTCAAATACATATTAACTTACTGTAAATCTAATGGCGTGGAAAGCAGCTAAAAAAATCAACTCGATATATAAAAAAAGACCATCCCGAGGGATGGTCTTTAATCATAATGAACCTGTTAAATCTTATTAAAAAGCTTATGCGTTGCTATACTTTGCCTGAATATAGCCTTCTGCTTTAAGAAGCTCGGCAATCAGTACAGCACCGCCCGCAGCTCCACGTATTGTATTATGAGATAGTCCTACAAATTTATAATCGTATACAGAGTCTTCACGCAATCTTCCCGCTGAAACGCCCATGCCCTGTTCAATGTCACGATCTAGTCTCGTTTGCGGTCTGTTCTCTTCCTCGAAATACGTAATAAACTGTTTCGGTGCGCTTGGCAAGCCAAGCTCCTGCGGACGACCTTTGAATTGCTGCCAACGATCGAGAATTTCTTCTTTCGAAGGTTTGTTTTCGAATGATACAAATACAGTTGCCAAATGTCCGTCTAATACGGGAACGCGGATACACTGTGTAGAAATTAAAGGTGCGTTCGCTTTTACGATTTCATTATTTTCGATGCTGCCCCAAATGCGTAGAGGCTCCTGCTCGCTCTTTTCTTCCTCGCCGCCAATATAAGGGATAACGTTGTCTAACATTTCAGGCCAATCGGTAAAGTTTTTGCCTGCGCCAGAAATCGCCTGATACGTCGATGCAATGACAACTTGAGGTTTGAAATCAAGCAGTGCATGAAGTGCAGGTACATAGCTCTGAATGGAACAGTTGGGCTTAACAGCAATAAATCCAGTTTCTGTTCCAAGTCGCTTTCTCTGTGCTGCAATGACTTCCAAATGACCAGGATTAATCTCTGGAATGACCATAGGAATATCAGGCGTCCAGCGGTGAGCTGAATTGTTGGATACAACAGGCGTGCCTGTTTTTGCATAAGCTTCTTCCAACGCTTTGATTTCATCTTTTTTCATATCGACTGCACAAAAAACAAAATCGACCTGATTAGCAACTTCCTCTACTTTCGAAGCATCCAGAACGACAATATTTTTTACAGCTTCAGGAATAGGGCTGGTGAGCTTCCATCTGCCTTGTACTGACTGCTCGTAAGTTTTACCTGCCGAGCTGGCGCTAGCTGCAATAGCTGTAACCTCAAACCAAGGATGCTGATCCAGCAGGTCAACAAACCGCTGGCCCACCATGCCTGTTCCTCCAACAATACCTACTTTTAATTTTTGTGTCATTAGATATTCAATCCTTTCTATATCGCTTAATCATTCTGCTACTAACGATTCGAATATTTTAAATTGTTATACCTTATATACAATGTACGTTGAGTAAGCTTTGCACCAATAAAAAAAATCCCACCCCCAAGACTATGGTAAGTCTTAGGGACGAGATTAATATGCTCGTGGTACCACCCCAGATTCGTCAATATGTCGCCATATTAACCTCTTCAAGTACGGCTATGCAAGCGCATGCTTATACTCTAGCTCTGTAACAGGAGCTCCTGTCACACCATCCCCGTAACCCGGTTCCGATGTGCTGCTCTAAGTCTTTGTTCAATAAGGAACTCTTACTCCTTTTCAGCTAACGGAGCTCTCTGTGAAAGAATTCATTTATTTACTCATCTCTTCATCGCATTTGAATGTTGCGATTATATTATCAAAAATCTGTTCTAACGTAAACAACAATTTTTGAAAAGTAGAAAAAATTACACATTTAAGTAACTGTGCTCCGTTTAACACAAGTCCTCGAGATGCTGTTTTTTGCCCAAAATGGTGCAATGCTCTCTTCAAATAATCTTTTCATGAAGCTAGAAAACTGTTATTTTTTGAGCAGTAAATAAACAAAATACGGGCCGCCGATCAATGAAACCATGATACCGGCAGGTATACCGTCAGGATCGACGATATTGCGGCCAATTGTGTCCGCCACTAACAGCAGTAATCCGCCGAGCAAAACAGCGACAGGAATGAACAGCTGATTGCGTGGACCAACCAATGCTTTCGCAATATGCGGTGCCATCAATCCAACAAAGGCAATTCCTCCTGTAACCGATACCGCTGACGCAGATGCGGCAACCGCGGTTAGAATCAACACGAGACGTTCCCGTTCAAGCTTTAGACCGACACCAACCGCTGTTTCTTCGTTCAATGAAAGAAGATTGAGCCGATGTGACTTATACAAGGTGAACGGAATGAGTAAGCACAGCCATGGAAGCAAAGCCCAGATGAACGGCCAATCCGCCCCCCATATATTACCTGCAATCCATTTTGCGATAAAATCTACCTTCGAGCGTTCTGCTGAGGAAATAATGACGATCATTATCCCCGACAGCGCCATTGAGAAACCGACACCGACGAGTACCAGTCGAATGGGATCAAGCCCGCGTGTTCGGCTGTACGAGAAAAAATAGATTAGAGCCGCTGTGAGCAATGCGCCAAGGAAAGCGACTAACGGCAAAATATAAACGAATGTTCCTACATCGATCGGAAAGTAGAGAAAAAATATCGCAATCGCCACGCCTGCTCCAGAATTGATGCCGATTATTCCAGGATCTGCGAGATCGTTGCGAGTGACGCTTTGCAATATAGAGCCGGCCAGTGCAAGAGCCATACCCGACAGCAAGGTGATCAAAATCCTCGGCAAACGTACGGAGAACAAGACAAAATCCTCTTTGAAGGTGCCATGGCCAAGCAGCACAGGAAGCAGTCTGTCAAACGACAGCTTAGAGTACCCTACTCCCATGCTGATGACAGCCGTAACAACAATCAGTACTAAACTGGCTAGCAGGATAAAGCGTTGTTTGCGAATGAGAGCTGACAATGTCATGAGAATGCTTTCCCTCCTCTACGCACGACGAATAAGAAGAAAGGCAAACCCAGCATAGCAACTATAGCTGCTACAGGCGTCTCATAAGGTGCGTTAATCGTCCGGCTCAGCATATCAGCAAGCAGCATGAAGATTGCTCCTGCAAAAGCGGAGAAGGTCATGACATGCCGATAATCGGTACCTACGAACCTACGCACGATATGCGGAATCATCAAACCTACAAAGGCCATATTGCCAACAAGCGCAACCGAAGCGCCAGTAAGTACAATAACTAGAACGAACAAAATCGCTTTGATCATCATCAGCTTTTGTCCAAGCCCCGTCGCTACCTCATCACTCAGACTCAGTATGCCTACTTGGTTCGAGAGAACCAAAGCTGCCGCAATGCCAATAAGAATGACCGGTGCAATGGCTTGAAGCTGCCACCAGGTTGTTCCGATCAATCCTCCAGCAGTCCACATCGTTACATCCTTGGAAATTTTGAAAAAGATGCTGACGCCATCTGAGATCGCGTACAAAAAAGCTGAAACGGCTGCTCCAGCAAGTATAATTCGCATCGGAGACAATTTTCCTCGCCGAGTCGCGCCAAGAGCCATGACCAGCGCTGCTCCAAGAGCAGCTCCGAGGAAACAAGCAAGCATGATGCCGAAATAATTCAGCCCCGGTATGAACACGAAAGCAAGCGCGAGCGCCATGTTGGCGCCGGAAGTAAGACCTAGCAAGCCTGGATCTGCAAGTGGATTGCGCGTGACTCCTTGCATGATAGCGCCGGATACGGCGAAAGCAGCTCCGATCAATATCGCTGCTATCGCACGAGGCAGCCGGATCTCGCGAAGGACGAGAATATTATCGTCCTTCACGTTGGTCGTGATAGCCAGCCACAGCTCTCGAAATGTCGTATCCGCTGCTCCGAATTTCATGGATAGAAAGAAGCTCAGAACAAGCATGAGTAAGCAGCCTATGAGCTTATATGAAATTAAAACAGATTGTCGTTTACTTTTCATTGGACTCTCTTCTTTACTTTATTTTCCTAGAAAACTTTGAATGAAAAATTCTAATTGATATTCCATGCTAAGCGGGTCATTAAAGTAGAACGCTTTGGCATCAGCTTCAAAAACGTGTTGGTTTTTTACAGCAGCAATATTTTTGTACGTCTCTGTGTCTTGGAACGTATTGTCTTCATCTGCGTTTTTGCTGAAAATGACATAATCCCCACTGTAGTCCTTCAGAACTTCCGTTGAAACTGCGAAAAATCCTTCTGCTTTCGTCGCTTCTTTAACTTTCTCAGGCATGCCTAGCCCGAATTGTTGATAGAGGATTTCCGTTCCGCGGCCGAAATTGTCACCATAAACATAAAGCTGCTTATTGAAAGTTTCGATAACCGAAACTGTCGCATCCGCACCGATTTTTGCTTTGATTTCTTCGCCAACTTTTTTCGTACGCGCGTTAAAATCATCGACCCAATTTTTAGCTTCCTGCTCTTTATTCAACAGCTTCCCAATTTCAATTTGTTGCGTTAAGAAATCTACTTTGCCGTAAGTATAAGTAACTGTAGGAGCAATTTGCTTAAGCTTGTCAATGTTTTTAATATCGGATAGTCCAATAATAAGATCTGGATTCAGCTCGATAATTTTCTCAAGACTTTCATCTGTAACTGCTTCTGTATTCGCTAGCTTTTCTTTAAAGTTTGGGTTATCCTTGGACATTTCATCCACGCCGACAAGCGGCACGCCTAACGCCATAACGTTACCAGTTAAGAACCTTGTAATTACAATGACGCGCTGTGGATTGGTCGGAACTTCCACAGGGCCATTTTCTGATTGATAAGTAAACGTGCCCGAATCTGAGGTTGTTGATGGTGATGCCTCATCTTTCGGTGCATCCGTGGATGATACTTCAGGCGTGCTGCTTGCATTATTGTTTTGATTGCCGCCGCAAGCGCTCAGAATAAGAACTAAAGATAGAACGAACGGAACAAAAAGCTTTTTCATAAGATGACTCTCTCCCTTTTCTTTTGCTATCATGTATCGGCATTGAAAATAATTATCATTTTCATTACCATAACGTTATTATAGGGATGCATTATGCTCTGATCCATGCCTTTTTGTTGGGAAATTAACTTGGACTATTAGTTGCTTGTGAATAAAGATACAGCGCGTTGAAGCTGCAAACGAATTGAAACGGGATTGTAGGGAATCCATTCATCATGGCTGAGCAGATGTACATTACCATGCTGTACGGCAGGAAGCTGACTCCAATAATTAGATTTGAATATTACATCTGAATGAGCAGTTGATCCTTTCGCATCTGGAAAAACGATAACTAATATTCGATCCCCAGCATATTGTGCAAGCTCCGATATCTTAATCGGAATGGAATGAAATTTATCGCCAAGCTTCTCCATATCCTCTTTAATCCGTGCAGGAGGCTGTAATCCGAGCGATTGATAAATCACACATCCGACATTGCGCGATCCATAAACGAGCAAATGTTCAGGCTTAATGACGAGAATCGTTATTATTTCTTGCGCGGCTCTGCTTTGCTGAACCAAGTAACGCGCGAGCTGTTCCTCGTTCTGATACTCTGTTAGCCACAGCTCTGCTCGATCTCTTCTCTGTATAACTTGAGCGATAAGACGAAGATGCTCTTTCCAGCCTAATTCCATCCACGATATTTCCACAATAGGCGCAACTGCCCGTAATTGTTCTGCATTCAGCCCATACTCATCCAAATGCTGATTTGCCGCAATAATCAGCTCAATGTTGTTTTCGAGCAATAACGATTTCACTTGTTCTGCCGAACAGTCAGCGTTTATAAACATCATGGTTTGAGGCGATTGAAGTCCGGACGTATTCAAATATTCACTGCTGTCTGAGATGATTACCGCCGGCTCCAAACCAAGTAAGAGCAAATGGCTCGCATAAGGTGTCAGCAATACAGCCACTCTCTGGAAAGTGCCTCGGTTGTACGCCGAAGGTGCTGCCCCTGTTTCCTGTTTAAAACGCCGGCTGAGATAAAACTCATCCTTGTAGCCAACCTTAAGAGCAATTTCCCTTAGCGTGCCCGAACCGCTAATCAATAGCTCCTTGGCACGATGCACACGAAGGCGCGATAAGTAATCGCTAGGCGAAAACCCGGTTAACTGTTTAAAGAGAATGGAGTAGTGAGACCGACTTACACCTGCAATTTCTGCTAATTGCTCACGCGTTATTTTTTCACTAAAGTGGCTCTCTAAATAAGCAATGCTGCGTTCCATAGATGGTTTTTCGCTTGAAGCAAACTTAGCCTCTTGCCCCTCCAGCAATTGGAGAATAATTTGATGAAACACAATTTGATTCTGTACGTGGCGGATTTCATTTCCTGGCAATCGGTGAATAAATAGCTCCTCCACAGATGCTGCAATCGCAGGTTCATTTGGAAAAAAATGAACGCTTGAATTGGAAGCTGCCTCACTTTTTCTCATCATTGTACCTGTTGACTGAGAGTTCGCCTGCTCACGGGTATTTATAGCAAGCTTGTACATATGAAGAGGATGCATCATATCTGCACTTAGTACTGCCTCCGTGTTCGCTGGTACGAGGATAACGCTGCCTTCCATCAGCTCGTAGAGCTGATCCCTGATCCGAAGGCTGCCTTTGCCGCTGACAATTGCAATCAGCACCGTTAAGCTCTCGTTTATTTCATACATTGGGCGATTCGTCGTACTATAAATCGAATCAATACTATCAGCCGTATATAATGGAAAGTGGGATTCTGCCCACTCCGAGTCAACATTTTTTTTCACAAATAAAGCCTCCAATAGTAAAAGTGAACACTTGCAGCGTATTCAGAACATACAAATGTGATGATACTGAAAGTCCTGATTTTATTGTACAACCATTAGGATAATATCATTTACACTACGGTTTGGAAACTAGATGCTCTTAATTATAAACGCAAAATAACCTCCATTCGTATGGAGGATTTTGGCTGCAAAAGCGCACACTTCAATGACGGCTTTCTAATCACACTTTAAGATGCTAATATGAATAATGAACTCAATCAAAGTAAGTACATGCTTATATGTACTATAGTATACAAAAAAATACTGTAAGGTGGAACGAAACAAAATGGACAAGCAGCCCGAGTTATGTAATGTAAATGATGCCCTTAGTATTTTAGTAGGCAAATGGAAGCCCCTCATTTTGTTGCATCTTATGCATTCGGGCACCAACAGATTCAGCGAGTTGAAACGTAATCTACCTGGAATAACGCAGAAAATGTTAACCCAACAGCTGCGTGAGCTCGAAGAAGAGGACATCATCTCTCGAAAAGTATATGCTCAAGTACCGCCAAAAGTAGAATATTCCATAACGGAATACGGCAAGAGCATAGAACCTGTTCTGGATATAATGCACGAATGGGGTACCAAGCACACCTTGTATAAAATGCAAAAAAAGAATCAAACTAGCCTTTAAGTAAAAAAGATGAACTCTGCAGTTCATCTTTTTACTCTATGGCACAGCGGGACTGCAACGTTTTCAAATAGCTGTCTTAAAAATCGTACTTTTCTTCTTTCTGTTCACGAATCTTGGTAAATGTGTCGGTCAATACAACGGTATCCTCCACCAAACGCTCAATTCGAAAGATAACATCGTCATTCACAATTTCTTTCCTCTGAAAGTCCTTCTCTTCAATAAACACATAGGTTTGCACGATTTGAGCTTTCATATAAGCTAAAATTGGCTTCAATTGTTGTTCTGCAATTAAATAGTGCTTGGATGACCCAGCTGTTACAAGCATACTCACAATTTTATCGCGAAAAGCATTAACGGGCAGCAAATCAAAAATATTTTTTAAAGTAGCTGGAATGGAAGCTTGAAAGACGGGTGTCCCAATAATAATGGCATCTGCATCCATAATGGTTTTCGTAACGTAGCCCGTATCACCTTCATATTCCAAGTAATTGCGACCATCGCTGAATTGAATCGTATAATCGGCCAAATCAATTAACGTCACTTCCGCATCAGGGTATTGCTTTTTGACCGATTCCAAAGTGTAATTCATTGCTGTTCTTGTTTTTGAGCCCACGATTGATCCCGACAAACCAACGATTTTCATAATGAATCCCTCCTATTATTTCGCTGCTGTATATTTTTTTATTGCGGGTAAAATAACAGTGCCAATGGTTTCAATCATCTCCATGATTTTTTCAAATGATACGCCGCCAAATTCTATTTGAGCGAGAAAACGCTGGTGACCAAATAGCTCATATTGATATAGTATTTTTTCAATAATTTCTTGAGGACTTCCGACCATCAAAGCATTGCGGGTATCGGCACCTTGAGCAAAATGCTGCTTCGGAAAACCGCGTCCGTTAGAAAATTCCATACCTTTGTTAACATGAGGGTAAGCTTCCTTCATCGCTTGCTGTGAGGTTTCCGCTACATAAAACAAGCTAGTGGTTGCAACTGGCAGCGTTGTTGGGTCAAAACCACTTTGTTCAGCAGCTCTTCGGTAGGCGTCAACTGATAATTTAAAGCTTGATGACGGACCCGCTAATGTCGCCAGCATCATTGGCACCCCTGCCATTCCAGCTTTTATCGCACTAGCTGGTGATCCGCCTACTGCACGCCATATCGGTAAAGAGCCGTTTAACGGCCGTGGCAATATTTTCGCATCGTTAAGAGGAGCACGAAATTGTCCATTCCAAGTAACAGTCTCCTGATTATTGATTACATTTAGCAGCTCGAATTTCTCTTCATACAGCTCTTCATAATCACGAAGATCATACCCAAGCAATTGAAACAATCCGATTCGTGATGCCCTGCCAGCCACGATTTCTGCTCGTCCATTCGATATCAAATCGATCGTCGCAAAGTCTTCATAAACACGAACGGGATCGGAAGTGCTTATAATCGATGCTGAGCTTGATATTTTAATTTTATCTGTTGCCTGAGCGATAGCGCTAAGAATAACTGCATGGGCTTGGGATACAAAGTATTCCTGATGGCTTTCACCAACGCTGAACACATCAAGACCTGCTTGTTCAGATAGTTTGGCCGCTTCAATGATTTCTTTAATGCGCTGCTGTGCAGAGATCCGCTCACCCGTATGCGGGTTGGGCAAATGATCCCCTAGCGAGTAAAGCCCAAATTCTATTCCTTTGCTTTGATCAATACGATATTTTTCCACTCTATATCAACCTCTCTCTTATTTAATTAAAGTTAATTACTTTTTGTTATAACTCTATTATTACTCTTTTAAATAGGTAATGGAAGTACGTACTTTCGAGGAACAGGGTATCTAAAAGTATACTATTGTGATATTTACACCTTTTTTTAGATTTAAAATATTTGAAATGATAGCTCTATTGAGTCATCCGATGTTATCCTTCATGACGTTATAATAAATGAGATTTTATTATTACAGGAACGGGGTAACGTTTTATGAGCAATATGCCAGTTGAAAAATTAAACACATCTGAACCCGGGATGAAAAAACGTGCGTCAACAGGAATAGGCCAAGCCATTCATCAGTCTGTGTGGAGATGGCATTTTTACGCAGGCATTATTTTTGCACCCTTCTTGATTGTTTTAGCATTCAGCGGTTCCGTTTATTTATTCAAACCGCAAATCGAGGGATATTTGTACAAAGATATGCTTACTGTTCGTGAAGTTGGAACAACCAAGATGCCGCCTGAAGGAATTATTGAGAAAACAACAAAAGCTTATCCAGGTACTATAGTATCGTCGATTACGCTCGACGATGATCCTAAATCAAGCTACAAAATGTCGGTAAGCCGGAATGGAACCTCCACAACGATGTACGTGGATCCTTACACTGGTAATGTACTTGGCATGATGAACAGTGACAAAACATTTTCCGCTTTTTTCAAAAAAATGCACAGCGAGYTAGTTATAGGCGGTACCTTTGCCAACCGGCTTGTAGAGCTTGCAGCATGCTGGGCGATCATCATGATATTGACCGGTTTATTCCTTTGGTGGCCACGCAATAAATCTGCCATATGGGGAACTATTCTTCCAAGGCTCAGTAAACCCGGAAGCCGTATTTTCTGGAGAGATTTGCATGCGGTTCCTGCATTTTGGATATCCCTCGTTTTGTTAGTCATTATAGCTGGAGGACTGCCATGGTCTGGGATTATGGGTGGACAAATCGATAAGCTGGCTAATTCAACGAACACGAATACGCCACCCTTTGCTTCCATCTTCGGCGCAAAACCTGAATCCGTTACGGTCGCCAAAGATATTGCCGAGGATTTGCCTTGGGCAGCAGAAAGTTTACCCGTTCCTGCTTCTGTACTAGGGGGTTATGTACCTTTAAGCATAAATGAAATGGAAGCTATTGCTGAACAGCGTCATGTTCTGAAACCCTACACGATTACAATCCCTATGGGAGAGAGCGGTGTTTTTACTGTATCCACATCACATCCCACACCGGGTAAGGATGCAACGCTTCACATCGATCAATATAGCGGAGCAGTGCTGACAGATGTACGCTTTGCAGATTATGGAATGATGGCCAAAGCGATTTCATATGGCATCGCTTTTCATGAAGGCACCCTATTTGGCTTAGCCAATCAGCTGCTTGGATTAATTGCCTGTATGGGACTTATCCTGGTAGCCATAAGCTCTTATGTCATGTGGCGCAAGCGTAAGCCTGAAGGCAAACTTGGCGCTCCAGCCAAACCAAAGAGCAGAAAAATAACGATTGGCGTACTGATCATCATGTTGGCTTGCGGCGCTTTAATGCCCTTAGTTGGCTTATCGATTCTTGTAGTTCTTATCCTCGATTTATTCATCCTCCGCAGAATAAAGTCGCTACGGCACTGGTTCTCGGTCTAAGCTTAAGGAGAATGTACTTATGAATGTAACCATCCGCCGTTTGTATAAGTCGGCATTGCCGCTTCTTCTTGTCGTATTGTTATGTAGCTGCACTGCCAAATCTGCTGAAGTTGACGAGAGCGGTCTACCGCCTCATCTAACCGTTAATCTTCTTTTGCCTGAGAACGTCGAAATTGTAAAACCAAACCATTTCTCTGTAGAAGTCCTTAAGAGCGGTAAGCCGATGATAAACGCAGATCAAGCACAATTCATCATCTGGCAGGAAGACGACCAGTCTTCCGCCGTGACCATACAAGCAGAACAATTATCGCCTGGCGTATATAGTGTCACGCATTCAATTGCCAAGGAAGGCCTTTATGTTGTCCAATCTCGCATTCATTTTGCAAACGATCAGGTTATGCCGGCCAAGCGCTTTGCGATTGGCAAGGACGCGATTGAAAAGCTAGCAATGCTGGAGAGCGCACAACATTCTGGTGAACCTGCACCTGTGGAGAGCGGACATCATCATTAAAGAATAGATGCAACAAATCCCCCGCCTAAACAGGTCGGGGGATTTGTTTTGTGTATGAGGGAATAATTAAAATCCGTTAAGGCTGCCCGTTAATCCAAACCACTCTGCGAATGCATCCTGAAGTCCTCTCGCGCCTAATTGCTCCCGAATCTGTACAGAAGAGCCTTCAAGCTCAATATGACCGCCTCTTAACAGAGCAATTCGGTCTGCAAGCGCCTCTGCCACATGAAGCTGATGGGTTGAAAAAATAACTGTTTGGCCATTCGCTGCGATTTCTTTCACCATACGTACGAAGGTTTCAATCCAGTATGGATCGAGACCATTAGTAGGCTCATCCATCAATACAATGGGCGGCTTGGCCAATAAAGCCTGTGCAAACAATACACGTTGTCGCATTCCTTTCGAGAAGGAGGATACTGATTTTTTCCCAGTATCCGCAAGGCCTACTTCCTCCAGTACTTCCCGTACTCTATGTTTTGGTACCCCTCGCAGCGATGCCCAAAACGCAAGTGTTTCATAAGCTGTTAAACCAGTACCAAACCGAAAATCATCCGGCATGTAACCTATAAGCGCAGCATAACGCTTGCGATCATCTTTCCAGCGCAAGCCTTGAACAGCAATAATACCGCTGTCAGGCTGTGATATACCTGCGATCATTCTTAAAATCGTACTTTTGCCTGCGCCATTTCCTCCGCACAAAGCCAAAACTTGACCTCGTTCCACGTTCAAATCAAGCGCATTAATGACGACTTGTTTCTTTATTGATTTCTTGACGCCTTCAAGCTTCACTAAAGGATCAGGCACGTGATCGCCTCCTCTCCCAAATGAACTGTGCAGCTGTGATCACGCATCCTATCCATAGAACAGCTGTAAAAGCGAAACCTATACTCCCCGCAGGCTGCTTGATCCATTTGATCCATTCATAATATTCCGGACCTAATATGGCTCCCCCACCAAGCTTCACTACTGTAAAAAGCCTGGAAAGCTCTGCCGGATTAACAAAAGTGAGTACAGTAACTGCTGGCTTGATAACGGGATATGGCATGAAGCCAAGGACGGAAATAAGCAATGGCGGCCAGCCGATAATAGCAAAAAACCAAATGGCTACACCTATCGTTAAAGCTTGCCAGCGATTTTTCGCGAGTGTACCTATGAGCAGAGCAATGGCAAGAAAAAACAAAGCAATGCTGGCGGAAAAGGATAGCAGCTGCACATATGTCAGCAATCCAAAGCCTGATCCAGCAGCTAAACCAAGAAGACCCGCAGCGCCAAAACCTACAAACACGATAACTAGCAGCACAACTGCAAGCCCTAAGTATTTTCCGAGCATAAATGACCAGGTGCTGATAGGATATGTCGATAATAGCTCCCAGCTCCCGTCCTCCTTCTCTGCGGTCAAAGAAAACGAGCCGAGCAGCAGGGACATCAATGGCAATAAATATAAGACTAGATTAAGCGTTGTTCCGGTAATGCCAGAATAGCCCTGAACATAACCTTGCGCGTTAATTAAGAGCAGGCAGAGCATAAATAATGCAAAAAGACCCATAAAAGAATAGGCCCACGGATTGCGAAACCCTAACTTCAATTCCCTTATTGCAAAATAAATCGTCTGAATCACGACTGGTTACCTTCCGTTTCATGGCCCATGTCCATCTCATCTTTGCTTCCATCGGAATGCATGCTTTCATTGTGCTTCTCCATGTCTTCCATATCCATCATTTCTCGGTTAACTTCCCATTTATGATGAGCAAGCTCATCCGAGCTAAGCAGCTGTCCCTTTCCTTGCTCGTCGATGTAAGCTTGAGCGGACGCTATATCCTCAAAGGCAATAACGCCATAAGCCATTGGAGTAATATACTCAGCATCGTAAGCATAATAAGCTTTCTCATATTTAACCCAATCTCCGCTATTATGATCTCTAACAAACTCTGCACCTAATGTTTCGGTTCCGTTCTCAACTTTCCACTTATTCATGCATCCGATGTCATCAAATTTTAAAGACTGACCGTCCTTTGTTATGATTTGGGTTGCGTAAGGATCATCCTTTACTGCCATATTGCAGATGACGCATTTATCCGTTTCTTCGTTAATTGCTTGCGGCTTGTATTCCTTGGCTCCACAAGCGCTTGCCAGCATCAAAATAACAATTAAAAAAAGTGCTGCACCTAATCGTCCTGTTTTCATCTTTTTCTTACCCCCATATACATGATAAAAAACGCCAAAATCAAAAGTCCACTGCCAACTAATGCAGAATGAAGCAGCGTTTGTGTCGGTAATATAGCATTCTGTTTCCCATTTGGCTGCATCAACGGAGAAAGGTCTGTTGACCAGAGCTGTCTATCCGACTGATAGAGATCTTCGAGAAAGATCATACCTGGCGACTGAAAAAACAATTGAAAACCTGGCTTCGCTTTAACAAGACTTTGAAAAAAAGGATTTAATGCATAGGCTATTTCGCTTCTGCCATCGCCATCCGTATCAATGCCTTGGAAGGAATCCCAGTAGTTACCGTCTAGCGCATTGCCAATACTATTTTTTGCTTCTGCGCTTGCCACATTACCTACAAACTGATTTTTAGTGATCACATTATCTTTAGCATCTAGCAGCTGTATCCCAATAAAATTACCGATTACAGCATTGTCTTCTATTTTGTTTTGCGTGGATTGTTCTACATAAAGCCCGACGCGATTTCCCTCGACATGATTGCCTATGATTGATGTATCATGTGCGTCAAACAATAAAATGCCTTGTGAATTAACACTTTCACTTTGTTTATTGAATCGGTTTCCAGAAACCTCGACATCACGAACAGCCATAATCATTGCTCCAGTAATGTTCAGATTGCCGTAATTATTGCGAATGACCGTCCCTTTGGTATACATGCAATGCACACCATAACGCAGCAGCTCAAAATGATTATTTTCGATTAAATTATCATCGCTATTCTCCATATAAATACCATCGTGCATAGAAGAAATCATATTCCCATTGAAGTTATTCCCATTTGACTCATAAAGATCTATTCCATTTCCTTTGTCAGATAGTTTCAATGGACGATTCTGAGCTACGCCAACCCAATCAATTCTTGTGTTTCGAACTTCACCGTTATTTGCTTTCCTCATCTTGATACCAAAGGAGCCGGTGTGTATCTGCAAACCATCCAGTAAAACGCCATTCGCTTGCACTAAAATAGTAGGGTCTCTCTTAATCTTCTCATCCAAAATGTTAATTCCAGTGATAGAAACGTTGTTAGCCTTTATTAGTATGGCTGATTTTTCAGATGTATTTTTAATCGTAACCTCTGCGCCAGACTCTGCTGCCAGTTGTAACGGTTTATCAATCATTATGGGGCCTTCATATGTTCCTGAAGAAAGCAGCAGAATATCGCCTGCCTGGGCCTCATTAATCAACATCTGCAACGATTTCGCCGTTGCTTCAGCCTTTACACTGCTTGCCCCAATCAAAATAGGCAGCATTGCCACAATTAAACCAAACATTAATTTCTGTACAGCTGCTCTCATTGCACCTCTACCTGCTTCTTTTTCGTCACATGGATATCGTCGGTATACAGATGCATGTAGACCTCGTATGTACCCGGCTCTGGAAATGTGTACGTGCCGCTAAATACATTTTGTCCTTCCTTTTTTGCCTCAATAAACACAGGCTCCTCTTTCACGCGGACTTCAAATGTCATCCCTGAGGAATCGGTGAGCTCAGCTCCCGTGAAATCTGCCATAAGTTCTATCGGCGAGCCTGATACTGGCTTGTCAGGATCTGTCCTCAAGTCCACCTCAATGGCTGCAGGGTCGTTTGTCACTGGAGCCGAAGCAGAGCAAGCTGCTAAGCAAACTAGAATGAAACACAATAACCCCGCTGCTATAATTATTTTTCGCAATGGTTCACCTACTCTCCTAAAAGTACTTCTCTTATTTTAACAACGTATACTTTTAACCAAATGACTCGAAAGAGTCATCTATAGTGCATAATCATCTGTTCACAAAACAAAAAAAGCTGCTTCAAAAGTAAGTAGTTCTACTTTTGAAACAGCCTCTATTCAAGGTTACGGTGATCATTTGTTAAGCAAACAATTCATTTAATCCTTTTGCGATTTCGTTCATACAATCTTCCGCTTGCGGATATAGCCCTATTTTGTCCATAAAAGCATGGTCTACACCGTTGTACCTGATCATCTTCGTCTTGACACCTGATCTGATTAATTTTCTGGCATAAGCCTCGCCTTCCAATCTCAGATAATCATATTCCGCTTCAATAATAAGGGTTGCTGGCAAACCGCTCAAATCGTCTGCTAACAACGGTGATACATAAGGATCGGTTACTTTAGTATTTCCATCCAAATAAATGTTCTCAAGCCCCGTAGAACTGCCTAATGCTCGTATGATTCCCTGAATAAGTTCGTGGTTGTGGTTAACGGTATACTCTTCCAAATTCCATTCAAAATCATCGGTAGCAACGCCGCTCATGCTAACCGTAGGGTAGAGCAACGCCTGATATTTAATCATACCGGTTCCTAAATCCCTATCCATTAGAGAGCACACAGCTGACAAATTCCCGCCTGCACTGTCGCCTGCCACTCCAATTTGTTCCGGGTTGACATTGATTTCAGCTGCATGCTCATATACCCATTTAACCGCATCAAAACAATCGGTAAGTCCGGCAGGATAAGGATTCTCCGGCGCTAAGCGGTAGTCAACGTTCACCACAACGGCCCCTGCTTTTTCTGCCAAACACTTGCACGGGTTTTCAACACTATCTACAGAACCGCCGATAAACCCTCCACCATGGAAAAACACAATTGCTGGCATAGGCCCGCTCTTTTGCGGCGAATAGATACGGATCGGAATCGGACCGTCTTTGCCATCAATCGTTTTATGTTCTGTTTCAATTTCGGTAACGGTAACATCTACGTTTGGCCATCCCATCATAGCTCTGAGTTGACCGATGTTAACCGCAGCGAGTGAACCAAAATCCATCTTGGGTCCRGAAGCCATCGCCTTCAGCATATCCAAAGTAACATTCATCACCCTTGGGTCCAGATCCCCTTCTACATCGGAATCCGGAATTTTTTTAATGACAATATCAAGCCCTTTATGCTTGTTGACCTCAACTCGTTGTTCCATCAAAGAAACTAATTTTTTGTACTCTTCATCCATAACCATGATTTATTCAGCTCCCTTTTCTCGTGTTTTCACGTTCGAAATCATTTAAATATACAGCGCTTTCATATTGCATTTTACTGCTCAGCTTTGTTCATTCCCTTATGGTGCAGACTCACGATATGGTCTGTTTAATTTTATCAAGCAGTTCATTCAAACGTTCGTTCCTCTTGCAAATTTGTAAGCGTTATTAAATCATGATTGAGTCTGATTGCAAAATCAAAAATGTTCCACTTGTCAACTACTCCTCCTTCAAAAAACGTGATTGGATAAGAGCTCTTATGTATGTATAATAATAGGCAAAGTCGACGCAAACAATGTAATTGTTCCTGTATACGGAATTATTAAATTAAAATATAAATCGGAGAATGGGGTTTCAACTCGTGCCGAATACAAATCCGCAGACGCTCTCTTCTGTTAAAAACGCACTACGTTTATTAAAATTGTTTACTGTGCAAACGCCTGATAAAAGACTAACGGAGCTGGCCAAAGAATTAGGTCTAGGTAAAAGTACAACCAGCCGCCTTCTGTCTACCTTGCTGAGCGAAGGTTTTGTTTTTCAAGATCCAGTTTCTCATAAATACAGACTTGGCCAACGCATCGTATCGTTATATCATGTTATGGTTATGTCCTTTGAGGACTTAGCTGAAGCAGCAAGCCCCTTCATTGAGCGCCTCGCGCAAGAAACCTCCGAAGCACTCCGAATAGCTGTATTGGAGGAAAATGAAGTAGCTTATATTTATCAAAGAGAGGGTTCAAGTAAAGAAGACATTGGTTCTTTTGTGGGAGGGAGAAATCCGCTACATTGCACGAGTTCCGGAAAAATGCTACTAGCCTTTCAAAATGAGCTTGAAATGAACAAAATGTTGAACCAACCTCTTAGCAAGTTTACTTCAAAAACAATTACTGACCCCTCCCTGTTGAAAGAGGAACTGAAACGAATTCGGAAACAGGATTATTGCGTCGTAATTGGGGAATTCAACGAAAACTTAGTTTCCATTTCATCTCCAATTCGAGACTCGAACGGTCAGGTTATTTCCGCACTTACTTTAATTAGCTCCATACATCGTATGGATGAAAATCGAATTATCTCCTATACGAATAAAGTCTTAAAAACGGCTAAAGAAATTTCACGGCAGTTTGGTTATTTGAAATGAACACAGCATCGCTTTGTATTATTTCGAAGGGTCTTTATGGTTTGAAACGGAATATTTTTCAGAACTCGAATGCACAATATTCAAGTCAATTTTGACTTCATCAATTGGATTTTCTTTTAACAGAAGTTCCCCTGCCGGAGAGCTGGCTTTCCACTGACGGTAATGGTGTCGATATAAATCATGTTCAAGATTTAAGACATCTGTCTTCGTCTCTTTTCCTGTACGGAATAACTCAACAATTTCTTGATCGATTGTTTTTTTCGTCTCGTCAGTTAATTGCTGCAGCCCAAGAAAGCTGTTCTTGGTCTGGCTTACGATATAAGCTTTCGCTTTTATCTCAATATTATATTTAGGTTTTCCTTCCGCACTTACAAGCTTCAACTTGGTTTTAGGATTTTCAACAACAATTTGAACGGTTTCCTGCGTATTTTTAGGTACAGATACACCTGCACGAATCGTCCCCTGTTGCATCCAGCGCAGTCCGGACAGTTTTTTTAATGGGATGTAGCTTTGATAAGCTTCGTTTTTGAGAAATATAGCCCCATCAATCATCAGTTTGGGCTCGTTTTGGTTTTTTTCCTTCCATTGCTTGTTGTTTACAGCTAGTACTGGAATACAAGAAGTATAGCCAGGTTCATATATCTCTCCGATTAATCGGTGGAGCTTAATCGGTTTTATAGTAGAGCTTTGAGCATAAATTCCTTCCGGTTCATGGAGAATGGTGCTCAGCGGAGACTGTCCTAGAAAACCACCTGTGCTGAGAATATCCTTTACCGATTCTCTTGTCCCGAATACCCAAGGCGTTAAACGAAATTCATAATAACGAACAATACTATCGTAGATTTCTCCAAATCCTCTTTTGAAAGCCGCTTCGCTCACGATAACAGAAGTCAAATGCCCCCAATAAATTCGTTCTTGCGCGGTTTGATATAGGGCAAAGAAGGACTCTTCAAAAGAGCTTCCTACCCCCTCGCCCACCCAAATTTTCGCTGTTTGCTTCTTTCCTTCAGTCGATTTAGCGATCGATTGAAAATCAACAAACTGGATATAACCGTGATATTTTCCATCCTTGTAATCCACGCCAATTGCCGATGCATAATTCAATTTCTCAATATCCTTAACATCTGAAGCACAGCCTGAGATACATAGCGAGAGGACTATCAGAACAAAAGTCAATCGTAAATTACGCATCATTTCTCTCACCTTTTCCTTTTGTTTAACATCGCCGAAGAGAAACGTGACCTTCTGAATGGATCAGCAAGCAATGCTGATAACCAGTCTTTCATTCGCAAGGAGGATATCGGTTCTAGATAGGAAAGCCCAAACGAATCGAGCCTGCATAAATAGATCAGAATCAGAAACATGCACAGAAAGAAACCGTAAATGCCAAGCATAGAGGAAATTAGCAAAATAAAAAGTCTGAGCAGACTCACTGTTCCTGACAGCGACTGATTGACCAAACTAAATGTAGCTACCACCGAAATAGCAATAACAACAAGCAATGTGGGTGAAGCAAGTCCAGCCTTTATTAACGAGTCTCCAATAATTAAACCGCCGACAATACCGATGGTTTGTCCAACAGCTTTAGGCAGCCGAACGCCCGCTTCTCTAAGCAATTCAAATTGAAATAACAGCAGCAATGCTTCAAGGAAAGATGGCATAGGAACACCTTCACGAGATATGACTACTGTTGATAATAAGGAGAAAGGGATTTGATCCAGATTTACGGTCGCAATGGCAATCCAGAAGCCAGGTAAAAAAATACTTAGTATGAGCCCTATAATGCGAAGGGCTCTTTGAAACATGACATAAAAATAGGGGAAGTGGACATCCTCAGGTGATTTTAATAACTCAAAAAAGTTGCTCGGTCCGATCAGTACCATTGGTGATCCGTCTACAACAATGATAAATCTCCCCCGCAGAAGTGTTTCGATAACAAAATCAGGACGACCAATATAATCAATTAATGGAAACAGCGAGAAGGTTCGATCCGATAACCACTGCTCCAACTGCCCACTGCTCACCACACTTTCCAAATCAATGTTACTCAATCGTTTACGTGCTTCAGCTATCATTTCCGGGTTCGCTTTATGACTAAGATAAAGCAAAGATACTTCGGTTTTGCTAATGTTCCCAATGACGAACTGCTCACTGAACAGCAAACCCGTTTGCATCCGTTTCCGAATGAGTGAGATATTCGTAAACAAATCTTCCGTGAAGGCGTCTTTTGGCCCCTTAATTGAAATTTCTGTATTCGATTCCTGCAACGACCGCTGTGGAATCTTAGAAATGTGAACAACCCAAAAGTCCACTGCTCCTTCACAATATATAATCAAGCTGCCGCAAAATAAATGAGACACCATATCTTCAGCTGTCGTTTTTATTGCGAATAAGGGTAATTCGTCCACTTGAGCCTGTACTTCATCCGTACCGCATAACATGGCGTTTATATACTGGCACATTCGGGTGAAATAGATGTTCAACTCCGTTTTATCAACCATTCCTTCACAATAAAATGCCGTCAGCTTATCCTGCATCTCCAGTTGCGGCAGTGGGGGAAATTGTACATCTGAGTAATTGGAGAATACATCTATCAATTGGCTCTTCCTTAGGCTTCCACTTTGCAGGCTAGTTTCCAGATCAACAAAAAGCTTTGATTCTTCAAGCAGCTGATTCATTGGGCTTCCTCTCTTCGATGTGGCATATAGGTGATCATAAAGAGTATCGCCGTTATGGCTACTCCAAACCACAGTGAATAGGTATAGAAGTAGCGCTGAATGAACGCCTGCATGCTAATATCACTAATCATTAATAACGAAGGTATAGAAATGACAACTGTTATGCAAATCATAATCGTTTTTGAATATTTCTCAGAACCACGTCCCATAAGTTGAGCTAAAAAATAGATGATAAGGGCCGTTCTCACGATACTTCCGGCCATTAATTGAAAAGCTGCAAAAAAGTCTACATGCGAAATATGTCTTCCGATCATCACCAGCCTCCACTGCTCAAAAGCGGGAAACCGAAAATTTTCAGCCTGGATCGGCCCAAAGGAAGCTAAAGATCCTATAGTAGGTCCCATGATCAATCCCACTAATAAGGTAAGCAGCACAAAAACGGTGCTATAATTTAAAGGTTTCTTCAATTTATGCTGTAATAGAAGCAGCACCATGAGGTCTATGCTCCCGCCAAAAACGACCACTATTCCTCTCAGATCTGGACCTATTCCTTCTGTCAAAATGGGTTGCAGCATGCCGTAATCTTTGCTGTTCTTTGTCATAATAGCTACGCCGATTCCCAATATCCAAACGACAGGCAATAATACGGTAGACATATATACGATGGTTTTTAGTCCCCCTCTAGCAGCGCAGTAAGCCAAGAAAATAAAGCTGAGGATAACGATAGCACTCGGTGTTCTCGGGAGGAAATAAATATTGACGTTTTTTGTTGTATCAAAAACAATCATCATGCCGGCTACCAGTAAATATAGAGCGAATCCACCGCCAATGACATTAAAACCGATTTTTCCGATTCGGCCTTCAATCCAGCTTTGAAACGATAAAGTACTCATCGATTTTAAAATCCAATATAAGATCAGGCTCCAAACAATCAATCCAACATAAGCAAGCAGAATACTAATCCAGGCATCGCGTCCCGCTGCTTTTAACAGATGCGGAATGATTAGTACATGATTCGATATTCCGAGCGATAACAACAATAAAAAAATGATTTGAAGTCTAGAAAAGGATACTTCCACTGTTATTCACCTCCATTTTCCGGACAATATTTCATTTGGTATAATTACCCTCGAAGCGCCCAATTATGCATGGAGATGGAGCTTTATCCCATTTCACATCAATAGACCAATAATATGTATGCACGATTTAAATGAAATGTAAAAAAGCATGCTGCATTACGCAGCATGCTTACTCACCTATTATTTCCACCTGAAATAGCGATTAATATCCTGACTTAATTTAGTGTTTTTAATGCCTCTGAAGTAAATGGAATCAGCTCGTCTGTCCGGCCATCCCGGATTTTGGCTGCCCAAGCCGGATCAACCAATAGCGCTCGGCCGATGGCTACCATGTCGAACTCTTCACGCTCGAGCCTTTGAATCAATCCTTCAAGCCCGACGTTAGTGGCACCCTTTCCTTCTTGGAAAAGGCTAATGAAGTCGCCATCAAGGCCAACAGATCCAACGGTAATCGTTGGTTTGCCTGTAAGCTTTTTGACCCATCCGGCAAAATTAAGATCAGAGCCTTCGAATTCAGGCTCCCAGAAACGGCGAGTGGAGCAATGGAATATATCTACGCCTGCCTCAACGAGCGGGGCAAGGAACTGTTCCAGCAGTTCCGGGGTTTCTGCTAATTTTGCTGTGTATTCATTCGATTTCCATTGGGATAATCGCAGTACGATGGGGAATTCTGCTCCGACTGCCAGGCGGCAAGCTTTGACAACCTCTACCGCAAAGGTAGTACGTGCCAGCATGTCCCCGCCATAACGATCCGTGCGCGGATTAGTCTTCTCCCAAAGGAATTGATCAATTAAATATCCATGCGCGCCGTGCAGCTCAATGCCATCGAATCCAATCCGCTTGGCTTCCAGCGCTGAATGTGCGAACGATTGGACGATATCTGCAATTTCTGCTTCCGTATAATCGCCAACATGTCCGCGTGCTCCCATATGCCAAATTTGCGGAATAATCTTACCGCCTGCTTCATGTACTTCAGACACCACGTTTGCCCAGCCATTTAAGGCTGCTTCGCCGTAAAAATGGGGAATGTTCTGCTGATTGGATGCATCCGGGTGATTGATTATGGTTCCTTCAGTCACAATCAGTCCTACACCGTTCTCTGCTCTGTGACGATAGTAGGAAGCTACATTTGCACCTGGCACGCCATTAGGTGAAAATTGACGGGTCATCGGTGCCATGACGATCCGATTAGCTAATTCCAAATTTCCTAACTTGAAAGGTTTAAACAGCGGTTCTACGGTTTGAGAATAGTTCATAATAGCCTCCAAAATTAATTTTATAATGTTTCGTAATATAACAGGCAGTCGCCTGCAGCAATCTGCGCAATTTTAATGTGAATGTCCATCCAAAGGGAATTACCTGCCCACCACCTCCTTAAGGTTGTAGTGTTTGTTTATCATCTGAATTTATTTCATATTCTTGACTCATCGGTCAAAATCTTGGCAAAAAAAATCAAGGCAAAATCATTGCAAAAGATGTACGCAAGACCGCCTCGATTTGTTCACGAGCTGCGCCTGACTTCTCTAAAATTCTAGCGCCAGAAATAGCGTTGTTCAAATAAGCTGCAAGCTCTTTGCTGGAAAAACGGGAGGTGATCAATTGCTGCTGCTGACCGCTGCTCATGATTTTCTCTAGAACCTGTTCGGCTTCGAGGAACATGAGCTCGATTTCGCGAGTGACCTGCTCGTCCTCTTTTCCGAACTCCAGAGACGAATTGACCATTAAGCATCCTCGGCACATGGCTTCATCGTTTAGAAGAGATCTGCGTAATGAGTCGAGCTTCTCCAGTGGAGAAATGTTCTGCTCCTCCAGCTCTTTCAGTAACGAAATGCTCTGTTCGCGATAATGTGCTAAAGCCTTCAGGAACAAGGCTCTCTTGTCATGAAATACACAGTATAAGCTTTGCTTCTTGACTCCCGTCATACGGGTTAGATCCTCATAAGAGGTGGACTTAAACCCTTTGGACCAGAACACTTCCATGGACTGGTGCAAAACACGATCGACATCAAATTCTCTTGGTCTGCTCATGAGATAACCTTACCACGTTCTTGACTGTTCAGTCAAGAACGTGGAAGGATACTTAAAGTCATGCGGTTTTAGGCTGTTGCTCTTTTTGCTTTTTTCATAATGACGAGTCTCCAGCCAGTCAGCATTGCACATACTAAGCAGATGGCCGACGATGTCATGAATACAAGATGCATGCCTGAAAGGAAAATAGCGGGTTGGCCTGGAATCAAGTCGGTTACCCGGTGTCCGGCTTTGCTGCTCATTTCGTGAAACAAGATGGTAGTGGCAAGCGTAATGCCGACAACCATACCCACGTTGCGAACCAGTGAGTTGACACTGCCGGCAGAGCCGAGCTGTGTGCGTGGAACCTTGGACATGATTAAAGAATTGTTTGGCGGCTGAAATAAACCGCTGCCGATGCCGAGCATAGCGATCCAAACGCCCACGAGCACAACAGAGCTGCCGTCATGCAGGCGGGCTAGCCCAAATTGTGCGATGACCATCACGATTAGCCCAGCGAAGGTGAGTGCTTCAGATCCGATCTTATCCGATAATGCCCCACTTATCGGAGAGATGACGACCATGCAGATCGGGAATAACATAAGCAGGAACCCTGCATAGAAGGGGGACAGCTCCAGCATATTCTGCGCATAGAAAGGTGCAATAATGTTAAAGCAGAAGTTAGCAGCAAACACAAGAAAGCCGCAAAGAATACTGAGTGAAAACAAAGAATTTCTAAATAGCGAAAGCTGCAACAGCGGATGAGGACTGCGAAGCTCCACTCCTATAAAAGCGATGAAAGCAGCGCCTGCTACGATCAGTGATAAAATAATCAGGCTGTCTCCATACCCTAATTGCTGACCAAGCAGCAGTCCAGCAAACAGCGCGATAATGAACACGGCGAACAAAAGACTGCCGGGAATATCGATTTTAGATTTTACCTTGATAAAGTCCGAAGGCAATACCTTCCATCCGAGGATAATGGCAATCAGTCCGATCGGAACGTTCACCCAGAAAATATATTCCCAGCCTAAGGTCGAGACAATAATGCCGCCCAAGCTAGGTCCCGCAATACTGCCTAACGAAACGAAGGTACCGATCAACCCAATCGCTTTGCCCCTCTCTGTGGACGGGAAAATATCGGTGACAATGCCCTGACTGTTGGCCATGGTCATCGAAGCCCCAATCGCCTGTATAACCCGTGAAGCGATGAGGAAGGGTAGGGATGAGCTTAGTCCGCAAAGCAGTGATCCAAAAATGAAAACGACCATGCCAATTTTGAAGATTTTTATTTTGCCAGCAATATCCCCCAGCTTTCCAAAGAAAAGTATGGCCGTGCAAATCGACATTAAATAGATGGTCGTCACCCACTCTACCTGCGCTAGAGGCAGATGCAGCTGCTTGACCAGCACAGGCAAAGCAATATTGACAATGCTGCCATCAAGTGTCGCCATAAACGTGAATAAATTTAATACGATCAGGATCATCCAGCGTTTTTTCTGGATCGCCTCATCCTCTTGATAGGTTGCACCAATTGTACTCATACCTAGCACCTCATGCCTCTTTATTGATATATAGTTGCGAACGCAACCAAATAATACACCCAGTGTACTACAATGTAGTTGCGCGCGCAACCAATTTCATGTAGTGTTTGAGGAAAGGCTAATCGACGATTTGAAATTTATTTAAAGAGGTGCGCATGATGAAATCGAACCAGGAACCGATCGGCAAGCTGATCTCTCAGCTTCATCGCCAAAATCAAAAAAAGCTCGCTGGTGAGCTTTTGCCCTATGGTATCGGCAGTGGCGGGCAGCCAAGCTTCCTTAAGCTGATTCTGAAACAACCTGGTATAACACAGGATCAAATGACCAATGAGTTGAAATTTGATAAGGCTACAACGGCTCGTTCAGTAAAGCAGCTGGAGGAGTCCGGATATATCGAGCGGAGAGTTGATCCTAAGGACCGCCGCTCTTCCCTGCTCTACCCGACATCGAAGGCACTTAAGTTTGCTCCGGTGCTCCAAGCGATTCTTGCGGAAATAAATAACACGCTTGCCGAAGGATTATCAGCAGAAGAGATAGAACTATTGGTTACTTTGCTCCAAAAGATCAATAAGAATTCTGCGCACTTATAAGCGATTTTGTCAAATATAGAGCGAGAAAATCAGAGATAAGATCTGGAATACAAATGGAATGCAAAAAAAAAGAGCGGGTTATCTTTTCGATAACCTGCTCTTTTCCTTGTTCTTTGGCCCTGTGTCTTAACTTTAAGCATAACCATTATTTTTCTTAATCAATTACAAAAATGCTATTCTGTGCGCCACTCGTCGAGGATCATTTGGGCAACTGCTGCTAAAGTACGAATATCAATTGCTTTTATGCCTAGCACATCCGCTTTCTCAATTTCAGACCAGTTCGGATCTGCTGAGGTTACACCGTAGAATTTCGCAATAATCGATAGATCTCGTATCGTAACCTTCGTTTGTCCCTCGATTAATGTCACGATCTTCGCTGTGAATACTTGAACAGCTTTGTTTAGCAACGTTACAGCTTCATCCACCTGCCACTGGCTGCTGCCAGCATTTTTGGCCGTATTAATAGCTGCTTGAAGCGCCGCTTTTGATCCTGCAGCATACTTTCCAACCTTAGTCCCTTCAATCGCCCTGTCATGTTTCGTCTGTGCTGCTGCAATCGCAGCGTTCAATACGGTTCTGTCCACAGGAATCGATGGAATGACCGAGTCGGCAAACCGTTTCATAGCCGCATTCAAAGCATTAAGCGCACCAGCAACTTCCTCACCTGTCGCATTCGCATCATTCTTGACGGCTGTCGCGCTGTTGATTGCTGCTTGCAATACTGCTTTAGCTCCAATTGGATACTGACCAGGTAAAGTTCCTTCCACCGCAGCTTCATGAGCGGACTCCGCTTGCTGGATTGCTGTATTCAGCGCCGTTTTATCAGCAAGATTCACTTCGATTAATAGCGAAGCTTCGGACACATTCATTATCGTTCCTTTGCCATTCATCGATACTTCGAAATCAGACAACGATGCGGTCGTGTTGCCTGCCTTCGCTTCTGCCTTCACCTTACCGTGAAGGCTGAACAAAGGACCACCGTCGATGCCGCCTTGCTGCTCACCCGTGGTTGCCATAATGATTCGAATCTGGCCAAGCTCTGGTTTAACCGCACTCCCGAATACAGCGAAATTCGGCTTCAACGATTGAATGGCTGACGGATCTAACGCTTGAGATATGCCTTCTTTCACTGTCTGGAATTCAAACTTCTGCGGATCATAATGAAAAATAACATCAAGAGCCGTGAAATTCGAACTTATATTGTCCGTTCCAATTGTCCACTCTGCCAACTGCCCTGCTAAAACCATTGTAGGACCTGACAGTGTGGCCATATCTTTTTCTAAAGCAACTGCGCTTACTTTGACATTCAGTGCAGCTGTTTTTGCTCCATCTTCCGTCTTCGCCGTTATGAGACCTGTTAATGCTTCCGCTCCCTTATTGGTTGCGGTAACGGTTGCTTTGGTTACTGCACTAGCCTCATCATAATGAACATTCGTGACAACGATGTTCTCATGATTAGATACAAAATGCACATTTTTGTTTGTTGCATTCGCCGGAAAGACGGTAGCAGAAATTTCAATGCTTTCACCATCCTTCAATTCGATGGAAGAACGATCGAGCTTTAGTTCAGTAACAGGAATAGTTGCGCTTACTTCGAAACGCTTGATTGCTTGCGTCATACCATTGCCTGCAACCACTGTGTAAGTTCCCGAAGACGCATCTTTTTCTATTAAATAGGATGCACGAAATACACCGCCAGGCAATTCTTTATTGAACAACATTGCTTGATCCGGCCCTAGTACCTTTACCTCCACTTTATCGAGTGTCGTATACCCCGCTATCGTTACGGAGTCCCCAGCTACTCTAGCAGGAATATCCTGTAATGAGACATATTCTGCGTTCAGCGGCATCGTCCAAACGTCGGCAATCGAAGGATCATAATTGCGTCCTTCCTCATCTTCTTGGAACCGAACAGTCACCTTGCCATTCTTTGTTAAAGAGATATCGTCTACAACAAATTGATAGGTTACAATACCTCGGCTATCTTTTTCATTCACGCGGCTGAGCACTTTCGTTCCGTTTACCAATACATAATAATCTTTCATTTGTGCCCGATCATACGTTTCGATTGCCCTAATGATGAAAGGTTTGCCTGGCTCAACGGCCATATCAAATTGGAAATAACCATTTGCGTCTCCATGATTAACATATCTTCTCGTTAATCCCTCCTCAACATTTGCACCGGACTGAGCGGAAAACTTTACATTATGTTTTTGTTCAGAGCCTTGTTCGCCAACGTCTACATGATCGTAAAAGTCTAGCGGCGGGTTTTTATAACGCACTTGAATGGCCGTACTGCTCTTGGCTGCTTCAGCTCCATTAAACGAAGCAATCGCATGCACCTCAACAGCCGATTCAATTGCAAGAAGCGGTGATTTCACCTCAAAACTAATATTCTTTTCTTCACCGGCTTCAAGGCTATAGGCTTGGCGTGCAGGGGAAACCATCCAGTTTAAAGGAGCACTGAGCTCTATAGATCCTTCAACGGAAAAGCTTCCTTTATTTTGAATGGTTGTATTAACCGTTGCTGTACCGCTAGGCTCGATTGTTGCTGGTTCAGCCACTAATGCTTTAATAATGATTGGCGAATCGATCTTTATTGTCGTCTTCAAAGGCACTTCCACTGTTGCATCATTTATTTTGTAGCTTCCGCTGCCAACTATATTAAATAGGCTAGTGGGTTTTTGTTGCTCCGACACTTTCACACGGAATGCAGCAGCAAACGTTTCACCTGGTTTAATGACAGCCATTTGATTATCTCCTATCGAAGTGACTTCCCATCCTTCGGGTTTCTGGAGAGTATAACGCACATCATTAATGCTCGCATCGCCATCGTTCGTTGCTTTCACTTCAACTGTAAATGTATTTCCGGGCAGTAAGGATACCTCGGAAGGGCTAATTAACCACTTTATTCCTAGCTTTTCATTACTAATGGCAGACAAAAACGTTGTTGCGTTTGAAATAAGATTTGCTAAATTTTTAGCAATAATGTCGTTTATTGATCCAGCATTGTTTTGTTCTTGCAACCATAGCTGTAAACCATCTGTTTCATATAAAGCATGATGAACTTGCTCGATAAAGAGAGCATCATCACCGGCTTTGTACGCCTCAATACTTGCTTCAATTCGGCTTGCAAGCGCCTCGCCTTTACCTGAAAGTGCTTGAGTTTGTTCGCTGGTGAGCTCTCCATTATTGGAATAGCTTATTACTTCATTTTGAAATTTCTCCGCCTCATCAAGTGCACTGCCTAAATTTCCAATAATAGGATCAACTACAAACTGATAATCACCCGAGCCTACAGTGAATACTGCATTGCCTTCCTCCATACCAACAAATTGCACACCTTCCACCGACAATGCAAATTGGCCGCTCTCTGTTACTGCCCACTTGCTATCAGCAGGGATATAGACCGTAGCCGTTGTATTTGCTGGAATCGTGACATGCTGGCTAAAAATATCCCCTTCTTTTTTCCAATCGCTTACAATCATGCCATAAACAGAATTGTACGATCCTTTAGCACTAGTCAAATCTCCACCAAGTCGAGGTTTAATCAAAATATGCTTATAACCCGGGCTTGCAGGGTCCTGTTGAATGCCGGCAATATTTTGATACATCCAGTCTCCGACTGCTCCATAAGCGTAATGGTTAAAGGAGTTCATGCCAATGTCTTGGAAACTGCCATCCGGCTTAATAGAATCCCAGCGCTCCCACATCGTAGTCGCACCATTTTTGATTTGATATCCCCATGAAGGATAAGTGTCATTGTTGAGCAATCGGTAAGCAACATCCAAATGTCCCGTTTCGCTCAATACCGGCAATAAATCTCTCGTGCCAAGAAAACCGGTTGATAAATGCCAATCGCGCGCTTTAATCAGCTCTACCAAATGATCCGCCGCAGCTTGACGTTTCGATTCGGGAACCAAATCCATGTACAAAGCCAAGACGTATCCCGTTTGGCTATTTCCTTTAACTTTTCCATCTTCGCTAACATAGGCTTTAATAAACGCTGCTTTCACTTGCTCATAAAGCTGCTCGTACTTGTCGGCATCCTCTTGACGGCCGATGGCATGCCCCATTTCGGATACCAGTTTTGTACTGTACGCAAAATAAGCGGTAGAGATTAAATCTCCTGGCGTTGGATCATTCACATCCAGCCAATCACCATACATCGACGACGGACGAATAAGTCCAGAGCTATTTTTTCTCATATATTCGATCCAGTGAACCATTTCATCATAATTTTCTTCAATAACACGGATATCTCCGTAACGCTGCCAAATGGTATACGGAACGGTAACGCCAGCATCCCCCCAGCCGGCATTGCCTCTTTCTCCGAGAACATTAGGCGCTACATCGGGAAAAGCACCGTTAATCGATTGTCCATCTCTCAAATCTCTCATCCATTTGCTTCCTATAAACTTTGCCACGTCCATATTAAAAGCAGCAGCTCCAATAAAGACATTGATATCACCGGTCCAACCCAAACGCTCGTCACGCGCAGGCGTATCGGTAGGAACCTCCAAGAAATTGCCTCGCTGCCCCCAAGTAATATTGCTTTGCAGTTGATTCAACATCGCACTAGAAGTTTCTAACTTGCCGCTAAACGGTGCTGCTGTATGCATGACCATTCCTGTAACGGCATCCATACTCGGCACACCGGGATAACCCGTTACCTCCACATAACGGAAACCATGAAACGTAAACTTCGGCTCATATACTTCATCTCCGCTGCCCTTCAAGGTATAACGGTCCGTTGCTTTTGCCGCACGCAAGTTTGCTGTATAGAAGGTCCCGTCCGGGTTTAACACCTCTGCATGTCGCAGAGTAACCGTTTGACCTGCTTCACCGCTTACTTTTAGCCTTACGGTTCCGACCATGTTCTGCCCTAAATCAAACACATATTTGCCAGGTACCGGCTCTGTCATCTTAATCGGCTTCATTTCTTCAATTAATTGTACCGTTGGGCCATCCTGGGCGACTAGCTTCCCAGTCACTTCATCCTCTAATTTCTGAACCGAATCCCAGCTCGATGCATCGAAGGCAGGAGTATCCCATCCGTCTATTTCTTTCGTTGCATCATAGGTCTCTCCCATCAAAATACTAGAAGATACAATTGGTCCTGCAGCCCATTTCCATGATTGATCCGTTCCAATCGTTTCTGTTGAACCGTCTGTGTACTCAAGATTTAATTGCATGAACAAATAATTGCTATCGCCATAAATGTTCGGACCAATAAAACCGACATGACCGGAATACCATCCCTCAGCCAATATAGCGCCAATGACGTTGTCACCGTTTTGAAGCAAATCAGTTACATCATAAGTCTGGTATTGAATATGCTTCGTGTAATCTGTCCATCCTGGCGTAAATAAATCTCTGCCTATACGTTTGCCGTTAATGCTAGGTTCATATATTCCGAGAGCGCTGGAGTAAAGTCTTGCTTTTGCAATGGACTTCTCTAAAGAGAAATCTTTACGAATGTAAGGAGGCGAAGCTGTAATTTTTACGTTTTTCCCCCACGGCGACTCCCCATAGGACGCGACGATCATCGCAGCTGACCAGCTGCTGTCATCAAAATCTGATTTCTCCCATCCCTCCATCTTTACCTTGGCCGCTTTCAAACCTTGATCCATATTCAATTGAAGAGGTGTTCCTTCCTCGAATACCACTTTCAAGCTGCCAAGAAGACCAGCAGGTCCGCCATCGTTTGACGTTTGGATTGCAATCGTATTAGATCCAGGAATGAGTGCACTTGAGACATCTACAATTTTGCCTTCTTTCCATGAATCGACCGCTTTGATAGAACTGCCCATTCGCTTTCCATTCACATATAACACGAACCCATCATCCGCAGTTAATAAAAATTTTCCTTGTGTTATTGTCCGGTCTAACGGCAATTGAATGGTTTTGCGAAAATAGCGATCTCCTGCAGGAGCATTTGAAGCCGGGTTCCCTTCCGGAAACCAAACCCATTTAAGACCTTCTGTTGTCATATTGTTCGCGTCGCTCATACCGATCCATTCCGCTTGCCAATCCGAATCATGGAGAAGACCCATTTCCCACCAAGCAGGATCACTCCATTCTGAAGCCTTCTCATTGTTCAATTCCCATACTTTTACTCTCCAAAAGTAACGTTTGCCAGACTCCAGAGGTTTGCCGTCATAAACGACATTTACCGATTGATTCGAATCAACTTTATCGGTATTCCACACATCCGGTTGATTATCCAGCAATTTCTGTTTGGTGCTAGCTACCTGAATGGCGTATGCTGTTTGAAGCTGTCCACGTTTATCGGACTGAAGCTTCCAACTCATCCTCGGCTTCACCACATCAATACCGATCGGATTGTTCGTGTACTCCGTCGTTAAATCGGTTACCGCCATCGTTGCTCCCGTTCCACCCGCTTCGCCATACGCCGTACTAGTCATAGGCAAGCATAATGTGAAGCCGATCACCAAAGCTAATAGAAGACTCATGGTTTTCCTCATACTTTTTTCCCCTCGACTTTCTTTTGTTATTGTTTATCGTTCTATTTTTGCTTCAGCATGGCAAGGATGACGACTACCGACTCAGCCCGAGTAGCATGCTCATGAGGTGCAAACCGGTTACCATTTCGCCCTTTGATAATTCCTGTCTCCACAGCTGCAGCTACGTAACCAGTCGCCCAAACAGGAATTTCTAACGCATCCGCAAACTGCAGCTTCGTTTTTTGGTCTGCTTTTAGATCAAGAGCCCTCATGACGACAGCAACCATTTCTGTCCGATTAATTAACTGGTCTGCGCGGAAGCTTCCGTCATCATAACCTTTTAATAGACCTGCCTTAACCGCTGTTGCGATATACGGTTTCGCCCAAGCAGCAATTCTATCGCTATCGTTGAAGGCAAGTTTACTGTCAGCTCCAAGTTCTAGATGAAGCGCCCGAACCATCATAGCTGAGAACTCCGCACGCGTTACTGCGCGGTTAGGAAGGAATGTTCCATCGGCATATCCCGTAACAAAACCGAGCTCAGCCGCTTCCCTAATCGCACTTTCCGCCCAATGTCCTTTAATATCTTTCCAATCCACAGTAATAGATTTTCCAGCTACAGTTACCTGCAGCATAGTTTTCAGTTCATTCATCTCCAATTTCGAATTAACAAGCTGCACAGCTTGAAGGCTGACCTCAGCATTCCCCTCAGCAATTCGCTCAAATTTCAGCAATACCAGCTCTTTGTCCCCTGTCTCGCCAGCTGAATTGCCTGTTTTCGTATGGGCAAACCGAATGGTCCCCTTCTTTACGATCGGATCGACAGAAAAACCTGTCAAAGCAGTACGTGCTCCAACAAACTTCAATCGAGTGGAATCGTATTTCATCGAAATATCATAGGCAAATACATCGGTTAAGTTTTTTCCCACTACTGAAATTTCAGTTTTGGCTTCTTGACCAGTGAGCTTTAGTTCAAAAGAAGCAGCAGCCATATCCGCCATTGCCGAAATGGGCATTAAACTGAACATACTGATTAAAATTGTGAATACTATCGCCATTCGTTTTGCATTCGACATATCGCATGAATCCTTTCATAGCAGAGTTTATGAGGCAGGTTAGTGTGCCTGCCTCCAATTCGAAATTCGTATGTCTATTCCAAGCTCCACTCTTCAAGAATCATTTGCGCAATGGAAGCTAATACACGAATGTCGATTACATTTGCGCCGATCACATCTGCTTTCTCAATTTCAGACCAGTTTGGATCTTTGGAGGTTACACCATAGAAATTCGCTATGATCGACAGATCTCGAATCGTAACCTTCGTTTGTCCCTCGATCAGTGTCACAATCTTCGCTTTGAAAACTTGAAGAGCTTTGTTTAGCATCGTTACAGCCTCATCTATTTGCCACTGGCTGCTTCCGGTATTCTTGGCTGTGTTAATGGCTGCCAGCAGCAGCGCTTTTGATCCTGCAGCGTACTTGCCGACCTTTGTGCCTTCGATTGCCCTGTCATGTTTTAATTGTGCTTCTGCAATCAATCGGTTTAACTCCGTCCTGTCACCAGGAGCTGATGGAATCACCGATTCGTTAAATACTTTTACTGCTCCATTCAAGCCATTAAGCGCTATGGTGACTTGCTCCACAGTCGCATTCGGATCATTCTTCACTGCAATCGCACTGTTGATTACTGCTTGCAATGCCGCCTTAGAACCCGTTGGATACTGGCCCGGCTGCGTGCCTTCCATTGCGGCATCATGTAACGCCTGCGCTTGTTCGATTGCCGTATTCAGCGCTGTTTTGTCAGCGAGGAGCACTTCCATCGAGAGTACAGCTCGCGATACATTCATCATTGTTCCCTTGCCACTATCCGACACTTGGAAATCAGACAGCGATACCGTTGTATTGCCTGCTTGTGCACTCGGTTTCACCTTCCCGTGGAGGCGGAACAGATTGCCACCGTCAATACCTGCTTGCTGCTGGCCTGAGGTGACCATGATGATCCGAATCTGGCCAAGCTCGGGTTTAACCGCCGTTCCAAACACTTCGAAATTCGGCTTCAACGACTGAATGACCGATGGGTCCAGCGAGAGGTAAGTACTTTCCCCAACCGTCTGGAATTCGAATTTCTGCGGGTCATAATGAACAATAACATCAAGAGCCGTGAAGTTTGAGCCTACATTTTCAGCACCGATCGTCCACTCCGTTCCCTGTCCTGCTATGACAGTGTCACTTCCTGACAAAGCAGCCATATCTCGTTCTGCGGAAGCTGCGGTTACCGTAACATTTAGCGCAGCCGTCTTGCTGCCGTCTTCTGTCGTCGCAGTTATGACGCCATTTACTTGATCTGCTCCCTTATTGGTTGCTGTTACAGTTGCTTTCGTTGTATCGCTAGCTTCATCATAATGAACATTCGTGACGATAATGTTCTCGTGATTGGACTCAAAGTGCACCAGCTTATTTGCAGCATTTGCCGGAAGCACTGTCGCAGCAATTTCGATGTTTTCTCCATCCTTCATTTCGAGCGAAGTACGATCCAAGCTTATGCCAGTAACGGGCAAGCCAGCTTGATTGTTATATACCTCCAGCTCAGCTAATTGGAGCCTATAGTAAATATCGTCTGATGCCATATCCCCAAGCTTATTGACCGACAGCCTCACATATCTAGCGGTTTGGTTTTCAAACGTATACAGCTGTGGCAGCATCAACGGGTTCGGCTCACCAGTCATTCTCTTTACTTCTAAATAATCTCCGCCATCAGGCTTAACCTGAATATGAAAATCGATAGGATAGGAGGCGGTTCGTGAATCCTTTGTACTGGAATCCGTTCTTGGATACAGCACCACACTATTCAGATCTTGATTCGCACCCAGATCAATCTCTACCCAAAGCGGATTGTTTTCTTGCGACTGCGAAGGAGAGCCTGTTGATGAATATTTTCGCGCCAAATTTCCGTCCGTGAGCCCTGCTGCCCCCCACTCTGGCGAAATCTCCAACGTTTCGCGTGCGATTGCCTTTTTGCCTAACGCCAGATTCGCCCCGGTAACTACGATCAACCGAATAGAGGAGGTAAGCACAACTTCTCCTGATTTTACCGTTGCAGTAATTTCTGCGGAGCCGGGTCCAACTGCAGCTGCGATTCCGTTATCAGCAACCTTGATCACATTAGTGTTGCTGCTCTCATACTTAATCTCAGCATTAGTGAAATCGGCTTCCATTCCATTATCCATACTTCCGCTTAATGTGAGCTGAGTTTGTTCACCATGCTGCAGCTTCGTTGCTTTGCTGCTCAAGTTGATGCTTTCCAGCTTTAAGTTGGAATCAGCCATTGTACTAGCGAACGAGTATGCTCCAGATCCGACCGAATAGACCGCTTTGTCCCCTTCCATTCGCAAAAACTTGACACCAACAGCTTCTTCAGCAAGCTGTCCGCCTTCGCTCACGGATGCTTGATCTACCGCTGGAATGTATACGGTCGCTGTTGTATTAGCTGGAATCGTCACATTCAGCTTGAAGGCTGAGCCTTCCTGCTCCCAGCGGCTCTTGATCAAACCGTAAATAGACTTGTATTCTCCATTCACATGGCTAAACTCTCCACCAGGTGTAGGCTGAATGATAATATGTTTGAATCCAGGCTGCTCTGGATCTGCCTCGATTCCTGCCGCATAGCGGAACATCCATTCTCCAACGGAGCCAAGCGAATAATGGTTAAAAGAGTTCATTCCTGCGTCACCGAATCCATTCTCCTGTGTATAGGAATTCCATCTCTCCCAAATGGTCGTTGCGCCATTTTTGATGCTGTATCCCCAAGAGGGGTAAGTATCGTTCGTCAACAAGCGGTAAGCAACCTCTGTATAGCCCGCTTCTGTTAGTACCGGCAGCAAATAACCTACACCAAGAAACCCGGTCGACAGATGCCAGTTTTTACTCTTAATATTTTTAACTAGATGCTCAGCAGCTTTCTTCTTGATATCTCCATCCAATAAATCCATGTGCAGTGCAAACACATAACCTGCTTGTGTATTGCCTTTGATCTGTCCGTCCAAACCAACAAACGCGGTGTTAAAAGCAGCTTTAATATCATTAAATAATTGACTATATTTCTCCGCATCGTCTGTTTTCCCAATGATCGCTGCCATCTTGGACAATAAATTCGTGCTGTATGCAAAATAGGCCGTATTCACCACATCCGTTGGTGTAGTTTCATTCACGCTCAACCAGTCTCCGTAACCACCAGCCGGACGAATGAGCTTGTTGCTGTTCGTTTTGAGAAACTCGATCCATTTCACCATCGCATCATAATGCTCTTTGATTACGGAAGTGTCGTTATAAGCTAAGTACAGTGTCCATGGGATAATAACGCCTGCATCTCCCCAGCCGTTGCTTCCATTACCCATTCCGCTAACATTTGGCGCAACGTCTGGGAATGCTCCATTTGCCCCCTGCGCATCAACAACATCCCGCATATATTTCTCGTAAAACCCAGGAACTTCCATGTTATAGGTAGCAGTGCGAACGAACACCTGAGCATCTCCTGTCCAGCCCATTCGTTCATTACGCTGAGGACAGTCTGTTGGAACGCTTAAAAAATTTCCTCGTTGTCCCCATGTGATGTTGCTATAAAGCTGATTGACCATCGGATTGGAGGTTTCAAATGTCCCGGTCTTCGGTGTATCGGTGTGAACAACAATCCCCGTTATGCTATCTAAAGCAGGTTCACCCGGATAACCAGTCACTTCTACGTAACGGAAACCGTGGAATGTGAAATGCGGTTCATATTGCTCAAGCCCACTTCCTTTTAGGACATATTCATCTGTTTGTTTAGCTGTACGCAAGTTCTCCGTGTAAAGCGTCCCATCATCATTCAGCATCTCGGCAAACCGCAGCTTCACTTTCGTTCCGGCAGTGCCTTCGACTTTTAACCTTGCCCAGCCAACCATGTTCTGTCCCATATCAAAAATATAAGTACCGGCACTAGGTTGCTTCACTGAGTTCGGCTTCAATTCTTCCGTCGCCTTGACAGTAGGGCCTACCTGTGCAACCAGCTTCCCGCGGAAATGGCTGACCTCTTTTACATCGTTCCATGATGAAACGTCATAATTCGAACGGTTCCACTTATCCATTTCTTTGCGCGCGTCATATGTCTCTCCCATTAGAATGTCGGAGTAGCGAACGGGACCCGAAGTCGTTGAATGCCAAGAAGAATCGGTCATTACCGTTTCACTTGTGCCATCCTCATATTCAATTTTTAATTGGAATAAAAACGACAGCTCTGTTCCGTACTGATTTGGACCAACATGTGCCACATTTCCCGCGTACCAACCGTCACCCAGCATTGCCCCAACCGCATTTCCTCCTTCAAGGAGCATGTCGGTTACATCATAGGTCTGATACTGCAAACGCTTATTGTAATCCGTCCATCCCGGATTAAAGAAATCGCTGCCTACCCGTGTCCCATTTAGGCTGAGCTCATAAAGTCCAAGCGCCGTCGAGTAGACAGTCGCTTTGCGTACTGGCTTCGCAATTTCAAAATCTTTCCTCAGCATAGGTGAGCTTCTGCTCTCGACTTTCTGATAAAAGGTGCCGTTCTCTACGAGAAGTTTTCCATCTTCCGTTAATTGTCCCCCTTCAAAGCTTGCTGCTTCCTTATCATCAAAATTTGCTTGAAACAACTCCTTGCCGTGTTCATCCTTAATGACGATATTGTCGAACAAGGCGCGCTCATTCGTCCTTGCGTCTTTATGCTGGCGGAATCCAATAGGACCGAATGATATATTGTCATTTTTCATCGTGTCGATTAACTCATTGTTGATGTAGGTTTTGATTTCTTTGCCGTTCACTTCAATTTTCAGATGATAAGCAACATTCAATTGCTTGTCATTCGGAATGACACGTGAAATATCTACTTCCTTCATAAGCTTCGTACCGCCGACATTCGTGTGTGGCCGAAACTGGGCATACGCTTTTTCTTTTACGTTAAACTGCCAGAAAAAATTATTGGAAGCATTAGGTCCGCCAAACAAAATGGCTGCCCCATCATTTAATATTATAAAATCCAGCTCGATAGAATAGCTTGACGGTACAGTCGCAGGTGTTGAGGCGGCAATCCACTTGGCTTGCCAATCAGCAGGCGCGAGCAATCCCATTTCCCACGAGCCCAGCTCACTCCATGCTGAAGCGTGATCATTGTTATCCCAAACCTTCACTTTCCAGAAATAACGTTTTCCGGATTGTAAAGCTTCTCCTTTGTATTCCACATTGTTGGAATCGCTGGACATGATTTTGCCAGAATCCCAAATGTCTCCTTCATTGCCAGCCAAACGGCTCTCTTCTGAAGCGACAATGATTTGATAGGCAGTTTGCATCTGTGCTCTCTCTGTTGATTCAAGCAACCAGCTGAGTCTCGGCATGGTGTTATCGATTCCGATTGGGTTATGGCTATACTCTGTATGTAAGTCATATGCAGTCATTTGGCCCGTTCCTTCTGCTCCGAATGCGGCTACTGGCTGTAATAAAGCAATTACAAGAACAGTTGCTAAAAATAAACCAAGCAGCTTCTTCCTGAACAAACTATTCATTTGCCAAAACACTCCCTTTTTCATTACATTGGTATCGCTCTCAATTTGGAAGACTAAACATAAATCCAAAAAAAAATAGCCGGGAGTACAAGAAAGGATATCCTGCTTGCTGCAGGTCCTTCAACGACTACCCGGCCAATCTTCTCATTCTTCGATTATGTGTAATGATGAAAGGATTGTTTTAATAAACATCCTTCCATTCAGCGATGTTAGAGGAATCGAATTTGAAGGGATCGCCAAGCATAATTTGCGTGCCTTCACCGTCTTTCACGACTTCTTTCTCACCTAGTTTGCCAGCTGTCAGCTTATCCCCAACCGCACCTGTAATCTTGCCGTTCACCAATGCGTCAGCTGCATAACCGGACAAGTACCCAACATCAATCGGATTCCACAAATACATCCACTGACATACGCCGCTCACGATATATTCCGCCATTTCACTCGGCAGGCCAAGACCGGTCAATTGCACTTTCCCAGTGAGACCCTTATCCGTTAAAACCTTGCCCGCTGCCGCGATTCCTACTGTCGTTGGCGCAATAATACCTTTCAGATCAGGATACGATTTCAAGAGCGCCTCAGTCTCGGACACGCTTTTATCACGCAAATCATCACCATAAGCTACTTTAACGAGCTTGATTTTACTGTATTTCGAATCCTCCAGCTCTTTCTTCATCCATTCGATCCATGTGTTTTGGTTTGTCGCTTGAGAGGTCGCGCTTAAGATCGCAATTTCGCCTTCGCCGCCAATCATTTCCGATACGCCTTGAATTAGTGTGCGGCCGATACGCTCAGGATCTGCTTGATTTACATGAACCATGCGACTGGCTGCGTTAACCGCTGAATCTAAAGAAAGGACTTTAATGCCTTGATTCATCGCTTTCTTCAGCGCCGGCTGGAGCGCGTCCGGATCATTTGCCGCAATTGCGATCACGTCCACCTTTTGCGAGATAAGCTCTTCAATCATTTGAATTTGCGCTTCTGCTGTCGGCTGATCAGGCGCCTTCAAAATCGCTTCATATCCGAGCTCTTCAACAGCGTTTTTGTAGCCTTCCATTTGCTTCTCACCGTATGGATTACCCGTGTTTTTAAAGATAATGGCATATTTCTTCTTTTTCGTACTGTCCGTTGTGTCATTTCCCTTGTTTTTCTCTGTAGCTTCGCTCTTGTTGCCGCCCGTATTTTTGGAATTACTGCCGCTGTTGCCTCCTCCGCATGCGGTTAACATCGAGATCGTAAGCAAAACAGTTAAGCATACAGATAACACTTTGTTTCTTCTCATTGTCTTTCCTCCCTTTTTTGTCCAATCCTTTATATACAAAACAGCCGATCGACTGTATTGCACCAACTTAAGTTTTCTTCGTACGACTCCGACCTACTTTAAGTCTCGGAACAGCGACGGCGAATATAAGCAGCAAGCCTATAATAATGAGCAGGATTTGCGCTTGTACGTTGACTAATCCTAAACCATAACGCAGGAAACCTATGAGGAAGACCGCTAGTATGGCTCCTACCATTCTTCCTTTTCCTCCAGCCGTACTAATGCCGCCGAGAACAACCATGGCAATGACATCGAGTTCATACCCCATCGCAATATTAGGACGCGTGCTTCCCATACGGGAAGTTAGAAACAAAGCAGTCACAGCGGACATCAGTCCTGCAAGCGTAAAGACGATTACTTTTACACGATCGACATTCACACCTGAGAAGCGGGCCGCGTTGATGTTATTCCCCATCGCGTACAATTGTCGGCCGAACACGGTTTTGTGCAGCAGTAAGCTAAACACAATGGCAAATACCGCAAAAACGATCAAGATAAACGGAATCGGTCCCACGTACCCCCAGCCCAAATAGCTAAACCACTCTGGAAAAGATCCTGCTGCTTGATCTTCCAAAATAATGTAGGCGATTCCCCGATAAATGATCATCGTTGCCAAAGTAATGATAACTGCGGACAATTCCTTGTACTTCACAATAAGGATGCCGTTAATCCATCCGCAAATGGTGCCCACTGCCAAACAAATGACCATAGCTAGCACAATAGGGACACCTTTATTGAATAAGTCCGCCATAATAACAGACGATAATGCTACAATCGATGCGACGGATATATCGATATCCGCGAGGATGATGATGAACACCATAGGGAGCACGATAAATGCTTTATCTAGAAAACCCATTGTTGCATCTCGCAAATTATCGTAATCCCAATAAAACTCAGATAGATTCATATTCATGACGGTTATGGCAAGAAACAATACAACCAACATCCATTCCCACTGAAGGAAAAACCGTTTGAAGGAAAAATCCTGCTTATTCGTAACAATTCTCGGCTCCATAGCGTTAGATTTTCCTCCTCATAAGATTGTTGCGATCAACGCCGCGCTTGACGATTGCATTAATAAGGACCGCGATCAAAATAATTGCGCCTTGAATGCCGTTCTGCCAAAAGGGCGATACGTTAATCAAAGGAAGTGCATTATTCAAAATACCTAGTAAAATAGAGCCAAGGATGATGCCCGATATTTTGCCAGAACCGCCTGCAATGCTCACACCGCCTAGTACACACGCAGCAATTACGCTGAGCTCATAACCCGATGCCGTATCACCTTGCGCTGATGCAAATTTGGATACCCATAGCACACCTGCTAAGCCGGAGAGACCGCCCATAATGGAATATACAAGCCATAATATTTTGTCTACCTTAATGCCGCTTATTACTGCCGAATCTGGATTGCTTCCAACAGCATAGATTTGTCTGCCCGTTCGGGTATGATTAACAAAATAATAAGCGACGAAATAAATGAGGATTGCAATAAAGATAAGATTATTGATTCCGAGCGTTGTTCCCGTTGCCATCGCTTTGAAACTTGTAGGCATTTGATGTGCACTAACCCATTTGCCCCCACTAGTTAGATAAGTAAACCCGCGGAACACGTTCATCATCCCGAGTGTGGCTATGATGGGCAGGATACCGATTTTGGAAACCAGGAAACCAATGATCACACCGCTGACAAGTCCCGTTAAAGTGCCGATCAGAAGGGCGACGACAGCTGGAATTTCTGGAAATGCACTGACCGTCTGTGCCGCGATCATGCCTGAAAGAGCCAATGTTGCACCGATGGAAAGATCAATTCCGCGGGTAACGATTACGAGCATCATCCCCACAGCCAAAATGCTCAAAATCGCGGTGTTCGTTACCATATCGTTTATATTTTCCAAGGTCAAAAAGCTGGGGTTGCGAAGCTGGACGCCAATTGAAAGCAAAACAATAAATCCGAGTAGTCCAAGCTCTCTGAATTTGGCGATCTTAGCGCTGAGCGTGCGCGTTGGCCTTGTAGCTCTAAGCGAAGCTGCGGTTATACCTCTCGTACTGAGTTCTCTCTCCTGCATGTGTCATGCCCACCTTTAATGTTGTTGTATAAGAGGGCGATCGTCAGCCATTGATGCTTGAAGTATCGCTTCCTGCGAGATCGAATCGCGGTCTAGAAAAGCTGTTATCCGGCCCTCGCGCATGACGGCTACCCGATCACACATCCCAATCATTTCAGGCATCTCGGACGATACCATCAATATCCCATACCCTTGACATGCCAAATCGCTGATCATTTCATATATGGCAGATTTGGCGCCAACATCCACACCTTTGGTTGGTTCATCCAAAATGATGACATCCACATCAGCAGTCAGCAGCTTTGCAAATACAACCTTCTGCTGGTTGCCGCCTGAGAGCGAGCTGGCCAAATCGAATATGCTTTTTGCTTTAACATTCACCTTCTCAGCTAATTGCTTAGCGATTATCGCTTCCTTATCGGTGTTAAGAACACCTTTGCTTGAAATCTTATCAAGCGATGATAATGTGATATTTCTACCGATGCTCCATTGTAGTACGAGCCCCTGCTTCTGCCTGTCCTCCGGCAAGTAGCCAATCCCCATACGCATCGCATCGATCGGTTTTCGGATGTTCACTTCCTGCCCCTTGAAGAATACCTTTCCTTTGTCGCTTCGCTCAATGCCGAAGATGCTTTGGCAAACCTCTGTCCGTCCTGCCCCAACGAGACCAGTCAATCCTAATATTTCCCCTCTTCGCAGCGCAAAAGAAATATCAGCAAAGTAGCCGGTTCTGCCAAGACCTTCAACCCGAAGCAATTCTTCCCCAATCTGCGCTTCCTTCTTCGGAAACAATTGCGTAATTTCACGACCTACCATCGCAATAATTAGATCTTGGTTCGATATTTCATCCACATTCCAAGTCCCGATGTATCTGGAATCCCGGAATACGGTCACCTTGCTGGCCAGTCGATACATGTCCTCGAAGCGATGAGAGATAAAAATAATAGCTGTTCCCTTGTCACGCAAACGCTCTGTAATGCGATACAAGTCTTCGCTTTCCCTATTGGTAAGAGCGGCTGTTGGTTCATCCATAATAATGATCTTCGCATCAACAGAAAGTGCTTTCGCAATTTCGACGATTTGCTGCTCAGCTACACTTAATGCTCCCATTTGCGTTTTGGGGCTGAATGCTGCGCCAAGCTCCTTCAGAAGCTTATCGGCCTCCTTATGCATTTCGTTCCAAAGAATCCGCTTAGTCCCTTTTTGAATTTTCTCATGCCCCATAAATATATTTTCTGTGACGCTTAAATCAGGATAACAAGTAACATGCTGATAAATGGCTGCAATGCCCATCCGCTTCGCATCCGTAGGATTTTTAAAATCCACGCGTTGTCCATCAAAGAGGATCTCGCCGACATCTGCTGGGTGGACACCGGTAATCACCTTAATAAAGGTTGATTTCCCCGCTCCATTTTCGCCCATCAACGCATGAATCTCACCGGGCTTTAACTTAAAATAGACATTATCAAGCGCCTTGACGCCTGGAAAAGTTTTTGTAATTCCCTCTAGCTCCAAAATGTACTCGGCCATTTCCGGATCACCCTCCATCCTTCGCTGTTCTCTACATGCTGCTGCTTCTTGCTTCCTTCTAGGTCTACCTTACCGAAATTGCAGATCGTGAAGAAGGAGACATTCGTTACTTATGGGGGAGTGTATTCGCTTTGTATATGGAATCCACATTGTATGGCTGTTTGTGAACAAAATAAAAAGGCAGGCGCTAGGCCTACCCTTTAGTTTCTCTACTATACTGACTATCATTTCGAAAACTTCTGTTCTCGATATTTAGATGGCGTCTCCCCAGACCATTGCTTGAACAGCTTACTGAAATACTTTACGTCTTGATAACCAACAAGAACGCTTATATCGTAGAGCTTTAATTGCGAATCAATAAGCAGCTCCTTTGCTTTCTCCATTCTAAGACGCGTGATGTAATCGAGAATTGTTTCACCTGTTTGCGTCTTGAAATGCCGGCAGAAATACGAGGGATTCATATAGACTTGCTCAGCTATACGCTTAATCGTTAAGTCGTCTTGTAGATTGGCTATGATCCAAGCTTTGGCCTGCTCTATCGGTTTCATGCTGCCGCTTTGACGCATTCGTTTCATTTCCAGAACAAGCTGAGCGATCTGCTGATCGAGTTCCACTTTGAGCTCATTAAGATTTATCGCTCGTTTAATCGTTTGAAGTCGGCTCTCGAGCGGATCTAACATTGGCGTATTCACTTTCATTTCAACGCCGACCGAATGGATAAGAATAAATGCGTTCATTATTGCTCGTTGAATTGCAGCAGGCGAATCCATTTTTTCAAGCCGGGCAAAAAACTCCTTCGTAAACTGAACTGCTGCTTGCTCATTTACTTGTTCGACTGCCTGCTTCATTCGCTGCGCAATATGGACAAGCTCATTATCCATTTGGTCTGAAGAGCTCTCCGTCTTGAATTGAATGCCATCTCGGCCAAACAACTGATTGCCGCCATATAATAAACGATAATACATTAATGATAATGCTTGATCCTTTGCTTCTGGCAGCAAATATAAATCCTCAATCGAGCTGCCGCATGAAACAGAAACTGTAAATGGCGTGTAGGACTGAATCGCTGAACGAATTTGACCAGACAGCTCGAACGATGTTTTTTCTAATTTACCGTTGTTTTCGCCATAAGCCTCGGAAAGATGCAGCAATATCCAAAAATTCGAATCGTCCCCTCTCCAGCACCAGCCTATGATTTCTGATTCATTCGAACATTTCTCTACCACCTCTTTGATGATATTCTCAAGCACATAAACATAAGCTTCCCAGTCTTTTGGGGTATAACTTCTTGTCTTTACAGGAAGAGCATCGAGGCTTACATATTGAAGGACGTATCGGCCTTTCGGAAACTCATCCACCCAATATCCTAGCCGTGAGATATCGAGCCCTGCCGAAGTGACATAGCTTAACAGTTGCACTTGCTGCGATGTTTTTAGCTCMTCGGATTTTCTTTCCATCTCGTTCCATTTCATATGCTGAAACCGTCCGCTTTCGATTTTCACCTTAATTTCTGCCATTCGATTCTTAAACTGTTCCCGGTCAATCGGTTTTAAAAAATAGTCAACAGCTCCTTCTCGAAGCGCTGTCTGAATGTATTGAAATTCATCATAACCACTAATCACAAGCGGGAAGAAGGAATAATGGCGTTTTCCCTCGCTTATTAACGTTAGACCATCCATCACGGGCATCTTCACATCCGTAATAAGCAAATCTACTGCTCCTTGTGACTGATGCAAATAATCCATTGCTTCTTTGCCATCAGACAGCGTCGCAACGATTTCCCACCCCTCACCGCAAGAGCGTATGAGTCTAGCAATGCCGTTTCGAATCATTTCTTCATCATCTACAATCAATGTTCTGATCGCCTTGTGCATGCTTACTCCTCCTTGCTTTTCGATTTTTCTGCCACATCGTTCAGGGTGATGACAGGAATACGGATAATAACCTCTGTTCCCTTGCCAAAAATGCTATGAAGCTGCACCCCATACTGCTGGCCTAACATAATCATAATTCTAGCGTTTACATTGCTTAGCCCAAACCCAGAATCCTTGTGGGCTAGTGTCTCCGATCTGAGTGACCTCTCGAGCTTCTCCAATCGATCATGATCGATACCCGGACCATTGTCCCATATTCGAAAAACGATATCTTCTTCTCCAGAACGCGCACCAAATTCACGACTGATGCTTAGACGAATATCGAGTGCTTTACGGGTTTCAAGTCCATATTTAATGGCATTCTCAATAACCGGCTGCAAAATAAATTTGGGTGTATAAAAGGATTCGATGTCCGTTTTTTTATCGATCTCAAACAACAGCCGATCATTGAATCGATATTTCTGAATGGTCAAATAATTGCTAATATGCTGGACTTCATCCGCAATCGCTACAAATTTGTTTTTGTTGCTAACCGAAAAACGAAGCATGCGGCCAAGCAGTGTGACCATCTCGACAACCATTTCCGATCTGCCGTCCTCTACCGCCATGTTAATGGTCTCCAGCGTATTGTACATAAAGTGCGGATTGATCTGAGACTGCAGGGCGTACAGCTCTGCTTCCTTCTGTCTAATTTTGATATCAAAATTCGTTTCGATCAGCTCATGAATCGTAGCTACCATCGAATTAAAGCTGCGCGCGAGTGCTCCAATCTCATCATTGCTTTCGACCTTAAGATCCACCTGAAACCTGCCCATTTCTACATCCTTCATTAGACGGGAAAGCTTCTTGATCGGCCGCGTTACATTCATTGCGAAAAAAATCGAAATGATCGAAGTAATGAGGACAAAGCAAATAAATACAAAAATGGTCACATTCATAACCAAATCTGTACGCTCTGTTAAATATTTTAGCGGTATGCTATGAGCTAGTATCCAATCAAAATCATTTGATTCGCTAAGGCTTACGATCACCGCTTTTTTCCCTGACCCTTTTCGAAAGCTGCCGTTAAGAATGGGATATCGATTTATTTCTTCATCAAAGCCTCCTATTTTCTCCTCATCTGTATGAAAGATAATTTCGCCCTCACGGTTCATCAGCCATAAATCCGCTGTATTGTTCTGTTCAAACTCCCGCAATATGTTGTCAATAAAAGAGAGCTTTACCGCAACCAGCATCGTCGCCAGGCTTTTGCGGTTATCCACATCATTCATCTGTTTCATGATCAGTACATAGGGTTCGTTATTCTCGAATGTCAGATTGATTTGGCTAGGAAGAATAATTTTCGCTTTTCCCCGTAAATCAAGATCCTGCCCATAAGGGATAAAAGCATTATCCGCATTAAGACCTGTGAACTTTGATCTCGCACTGTAAAAAAACCTGTTTTTCGAAAATATGAAAACACCCATAACATCGGGGTTCCCCGTATTTAAATAAGTACGTGCCAAATAATTGTTTACCTCGAATTGGTCCTGATTCAGCTGTGAACGGCTCTGATAGGAGTCGCGACGCAAAATTGCGATCATATTGTCAGAGTTGAACATTAACGTATGCAGCTCTGCAAAATCCTCCATATGCTTCGTTATATTCGCATTTGCTTGATACAGAAAACGCGGCATATATTCACCAATTTGTTCTTCAATTGATTTTGTGTACTGCAAATAAGAAAAAGTACCGAGCAGCGACATGGGGATAACGCTTAGCAGTAAATAAACTAATATAAGCTTAGAGCTGAGCCGATAGTTTCTGAAGCGCAGTTGCTCTGGAAATTTAAAAATCATATTGATCCACATTCTCTGCTGTAAAATCGATCGGTTCTCCCATAATGACCGTATCCCTGTTCACCCTAATAGTTCCGACATTATAAATGTCTTGACCATCATATGGCAGCTTGCCTTCGAGCAGATTTTTTGCAAGCACAACAGTTAAATATCCAAGTTTTTTGGGACTCCAAAGTGTCGCCATTTGTGCCGAGCCGTCCTTTAAATAATCGCGCATCAAATTCGGCGTGGAGAGACCGACAACTTTGACCTGACCTGTTTTGCCAGCTTCTCTTACAGCTTGTGCGGCAGCTGGAGGTCCTACAGAAGAATTGCCGATAATGCCTGCAAGATTTGGGTATTTAGCTAACAGTTGTTTTGCTTTCTCATAAGCCTTTTGCGGATCATCTTCCGTCTCTACAATATCAATCAGCTTCATTTTCGGGTAAAACTCACTCTGCTGATGTTTGATCCATTTGAGCCACTCATTATGATTAGAAGCAGAGAAAGCCCCTGTCATAATTGCGTATTCGCCAGTTTCTTCGGTGTTCCATGCAAGCGTATCCAACAAATGGCGGCCTAATGTCTCTGTATCGACCATGTTGACAAAAAAATCTCTGCCTTCTGGATTCGTATCTGCATCCCATGTAATGACCTTGATCCCCTTGCTTTTGGCTTCTAAAATGATGGGCAGCAGCTTTTCTGGATCGTTTGCAGAAACTGCAATCGCATCTACCGACAAATTGATAAGATGTCTAATTACATTAATCTGCTTTGATGCATCAGCGATTGGAGGCCCTTCATAAATGACGTTAACGTCTAAATCATTAGCTGCTTCCATCGCACCTTCTTCTGCGACATTAAAATAAGAAATCCCCATTACTTTTGGTACGATGCCGATGGTGTACTTTCGATGATCTTCCTGTTTCTCTGAGGTTGAATTCGATTTAATGGAATGGATCACGTCATATTCACTTTGTGAGTAACGCCCCTGACATGCGGTTGCAGTAAAAATTAATAACAGGATAACAATCATTTTCCTGAACATGCCTTCACCCTTTTCCATTAACCGTTTGCGATAGTTTCATTAAATGATGACAAAACATTCGTAGTTGCTTACCAACTGCCTTAGAATTGAAAGCGTTTACTTAAATCAATTGAATTCTCTTTTTATTGACGCCACCCCTCGCTGGAATTCATAGCTACTCTATTCTACATTCAGCCTAGCTATCCTCCCATTATGTAAAATTGATAAAAGTTAAATGCAATTTTGACTCCTACACTGAAATTGATTTGTACATTGCTCACATGAACGAAACATATCGGACACATTTAGCAAGGAAATGACTACTTCGAGCTATTATTTTCAGGCACCATTTCCTTTTATAATAATAGGACTAACGAAATAGATTCAGAAAGGAGAAATGAAACATGCTGTATTGGATTATCTTAGGAGGCTTATTTCTGACAGGCGGATCATATCTCATGCTGAATGGAGCAAAACTCGTTCAAGAAGACAACGTCCTTCAGGATAAAATGGCGAAGTCTTATGTATCAACACCTCATGAGGATGTCATTTCGTAAGCATACACCACATTTGATGCTGCAACAAAAAGCTTAATAAAAACAATAAGATCATACGTTGACAGTTCTCCTGCTCGTTGGTGCGGAGCAGCCCATTCAAGAAAACTTCTCGCTTGGGCGAGGAAATGGTCATCCACTTATCTTGATGAATATAACGAAACACTCGAAAGAAAAATAGTGTTCAGAAACTCTACGTTAAGAGATGAATAAAGGGTCTACTCTATAAGTCAATTTGACTTGTAGAGTAGACCCTTGTTTTTCTTTGTTATAGGCTGAGTCTATTGATTAACGGTTCTTTGGCATTTATTTATGTTCAGCCAGCCATGCAGCCAAACTTTGAATCTGTTCCGTCGTTAAGCTGCTCTCGAACTTTGGCATACCCTTACGTCCATTGGAAACAACATCCACTATTTCCTCTTCTGTCAGCTTGGCCCCGACCTGCTGCAAATTAGGGCCGGCTCTTCCCTGCAGCTCCGTGCCGTGACAAGAAATACACCTTTTCTTATAAAGTGCCACCGCCTCGCTGCTCTCTGTACCTTCACCGCTGTTGTCCTTATTTGGCACTTCTACTGTTGTTCCTCCGCCGCAAGCAGACAATAACAAAACCAACACAACCGCAACACCTACTGAATACTTTTTTAAACTACCCATTTTAGGTTTGCCTCCTCTCTTTTTTGTCGTGGTAACATTACATCCAATCCCCTTCATAGGTTTACCTCCGAGTTGGGTCGGTGATCCACATGAAGGTTGTACCAGCGAGCTTTGATAGCTTTGATAGCTTTTAAGAATCTACAAAAGCTTCAAATCCTTCAAAAACTTCAAAACCACCTAAAGCTCCTAGAACTTCTAGAGTTCCTAAAGCTCTTAAAGTCCTTAGAGCTCCTAGAGCTTCAAATGCTTCAAAGCATCAAAAAGCATAGATTGCTTTAATATCATTTTCTTTTATACTTACTTGCTTACGCATGACTCGATAGAGCTATTGCTGGATAAATTCATATCTTTGTAATAAAGTTTACGATAAATAGCCACATTGAAGCATTTTCACTTTCCATTTTTCATTCCTACAGGAATAACAACTCTATTCCTCTTCACTTGTCCTTGCTCATCTACGTGTATGAATTGAAACAATCTCTATTAGCAAAATGACATTACCGGCACTTATTAAGAAAAATACGAAGAAACGGAAGTCGCAAAAGTAGAACAGTCAGTCCTTATTCCATAAACATCAACTTAAAAGGACAGCTGCATTTTGATAATGATGCAGCTTTATTGTCTTTCACAAAACAATCATTGGCTCATTTCGTTTTCACTTTTCTAGCAAAAATAGAAAAAGGCTGGCTCAAATGTAGATTTATCTACGTTTGAGGCAGCTCCTATTTAACGTTGCCTTGTATTGAAGCAATATTTTTACTTTTTAAACTCATTATGTATCGTAGTTTATCCAAATTCACGTAAACTGCTTACAATTTAGACCTTCAAAACCTTTGTTCGCAGCAAACATCATTTTAGATAAATCGCTTACGAACCTAGCAGCTCTTATTTAGACCTTTTTTAATAAATAAAAATTTTTACGAACCCCACAAACCTTATTTCATGAAAAATAACGCATAACACCCTATACAGCATGAAATAACGACGTTACGGTTCGTTAAAACTTTAGAAGAGTAATTTTATGCATAATAAGGTTGATACAGTTCGTTAGTAAATTGGGCATCGGATGATATGCACTGACGGTGAGACAAATGATTAAACACAAAAGCTTATTCTGGCAAATGATTGATAACTTGAGTTTTTAATTTTATATGTCTCTAGGGTTGCTAAGCAGTAAACTACGAGTCGAAGCCTCTGTTTGCCCTATACACAGGAGCTCAAATTCGCTTGCACACAGAACCTCCAGTGAAAGATTCATCCGTCATATGCACCAAGATATTTCTCTCCTCAAAAGTTTTAGCTTATGTCGATAACGTCCATATATGATGCGGTGAGTAATTCAATCATACCTAGACTCACTGAAACATCGTAATAGGATCTCAGTTTCTTCAATCAAGCACTAGTAGCGTCAAGTGCTCCTCGCGTATTTCGGCTTGTACATCTTCCCTAGCAGCTAAGCCGATCCGAAACACTAGACGATGAAATAAGATAAAGTTACACCAATAACTAGAACGAGAAGTGTAACCATATATTCTTTTGATCCCCTTAGAAACTTCCAATCTACAAATGATTGAAAGCCCGCAACGATAAAAATTAACACCATACAAAACCATTTCATAGCATTTCCTTCTAAATCAATAAAAATAATAATTGCTGTTGCTACGGTTGCTGCTACGATCATTCCCCACATACTCACTTTTTTACCCTTATCTGAAATTTCTTTTTTTGCAGTTCCAACAATCCATTTTCTTAAAAATAAACTAGCAAAAACGAGTAATATTCCTACTAGACCAATTTGACCACCCATTAAATCACTCCCTTGTTCTCTCTCTCACTCACTCGTACTTCCGACCAAATGAACTGCATAGCCATCTCAGCTGAATTATCCTAAAATATTCTCATCGTAAATATTCAACATATAAATTCTTAGACGAAATATCTTTCCCATTATCTTATTATCAAATTTCATATATTTAGCTTCAACAATCATGGTGCTGAATAAATAAAATAATTTCCCTGACACGGTTCGGCTGATTACAGTTGATCCTTTTATCAAAGCTGTATAACAGCCTAATTTTTCATAAAGCTTATTGAATAGTTCTTCATCAATCCTCTTCTTCGGCCGCAGATCAAAAATAATTTGTTTTATTATCAAATCCATTTCTTTTTCCAATTCGAGTAAGCGATCATCAATCATTATGTATCCCCCTCAAAATACAAAATGTAAATGTTAGCGATATCCCCCCTTGTTCACATCAAATGAAATCAAATCCCATTTCATTTGTTTTTGATCCATTGTGGAGAATAAATTTGGCCAACTCATCATTATTTAAACCAAGAACAAATTCCATGTAATAGTAAGTACCATACTACGTTTATGAAGCTCAAAAGGGAAGGAATGATTATGCGATTGTTAAGTCGCTCCAGTTCTATTTCATAAAGTTTATTTATTTCATTTGCAGGGTAATATACACACAATAAATTAAGCGAGGTGAGGCTAACGAATGTTTTCTTCATTAAAAAGGTTTTTAATTGGACGACCATTAAAATCAACGGAATTAGGCGAGCAAAAACTGAATAAAACAAAAGCTCTTGCCATTCTTTCTTCAGATGCCTTATCCTCTGTGGCATATGGTCCTGAGCAAATATTGTTAGTCTTAATCACCGTTAGTGCAGCAGCATTTTGGTATTCCATACCGATTGCCATTGGTGTTTTGATTTTATTATTAGCACTTATTTTATCCTATAGACAAATTATTTTTGCATATCCTCATGGCGGTGGCGCTTATGTCGTATCCAAGAAAAATCTAGGTGTATACTCTGGGTTAGTAGCCGGAGGCTCACTGTTAGTTGACTATATTTTAACGGTAGCGGTAAGTGTATCAGCTGGAACAGATGCCATTACGTCAGCTTTTCCAAGCTTGCATCCTTATAATGTGATTATTGCGATTATTTTTGTATTGTTTATAACCATCTTGAATTTAAGGGGAGTAACGGAGTCCGCTTCAATATTAGCCTATCCGGTTTATTTATTCGTTTTGGCTTTATTCATTTTAATCATTGTAGGCATTTACAACATTCTATTAGGCAATGTCTCGCCTGAATTACATACACCCATTGGAACGCCAGTGGCGGGAATCAGTTTGTTTCTGCTGCTAAAAGCTTTTTCCTCCGGAAGTTCTGCTTTAACAGGGGTTGAAGCTATTTCGAACGCAATACCCAACTTTAAAAGCCCGTCTCCAAATAATGCTTCCAAAACGTTAATTGCGATGGGATCGCTGCTTGCCATATTATTTTCCGGAATCGTTTTTTTAGCTTATTATTATGGAATTAGTCCAAGGGAAGAAGTGACCGTTGTTTCAGACATTGCTGAACATACGTTTGGTCGGAACTTTATGTATTATTTTATTCAAGGAACAACCGCATTAATTCTGATCCTTGCTGCTAATACAGGTTATTCTGCTTTCCCCTTGCTGGCAGTTAACTTAGCCAAAGATAAATTTATCCCTAGAATGTTTACCATTAGAGGAGACAGATTAGGTTATTCCAATGGCATTATTATTTTGGGCGTTTTCTCAATCCTGTTGATTATAGCATTTGAAGGCCGAACTGAGCATCTCATCCCACTTTATGCCGTAGGTGTGTTTATCCCCTTTACACTCTCGCAGACGGGTATGATGGTAAAATGGATTCGCGAAAAACCGCAAGGCTGGGTATCTAAGCTAATCATTAACTCAACAGGTGCGGTTATAAGCTTTATCGTCACCATGATGTTCTTTTTAACCAAATTCGCACAGGTGTGGTCCGTATTAGTTTTTCTACCTCTTATCATTTTGCTCTTTCACCGAATTAGAAAACATTATGAATCTGTAGCCGATCAACTGCGAATTACGACCTCTGAGGCCGCTATTCCAATTGAGGGGAATGTGATCATACTTCCTGTGGCTGGTATTACGCATGTGGTCGAGAACTCATTGAATTACGCCAAATCACTATCTGCTCACCAGATCATTGCGGTTCATATTCCATTTGAAAGAGAGGATGAATTCACTTTCGAAGAGAAATGGAAAACGTGGCAGCCTGATGTGAGACTAGTTACTTTACATTCGCCTTATCGAAGCATCATTCAACCATTAAGTAAATTTATTGATACCGTTCAGCGAAAGGCGAGTGAATCAAATTACAAAGTTACTGTCATCATCCCGCAATTTATACCAAAAAAAGGTTGGCACAATATGCTTCATAACCAATCCAGTTTATTGATTCGTGCTCACTTGTTATATAGAAGAAATGTGATCGTCACTACAGTACCTTATCACTTGAAAAAATAATGACTTGAACGATTATGATGTAATTGTTCCATGAATAAAAGGCTGCCGATGGCAGCCTTTTATTGCTATCTAGTTGCTGCGATCAAATGACCATTGTTATCCATGCCTCGAAAAACAAATCCCCTATTGTCCTTAGGATTAATTTCTAGATATGATACTGCATACCCATTTCGTACAGGTAATTCAATATATACCGTTGAATCACTCTTGATTAATTTCAAATTATCCTCTAAAACATTGCTAAAATTATCATTGCTAATAATGACTCGCTTTATCTCAGGGTTAATCGTCGAGAATGCAAAAATAATGTCGTACATTTTGTTAGCATTCAATTGAGCTGACCATGTTCGTTGAATGGTATTCGGTTCGTTAGCGCTTGGCGCTAATGGAGAGGTCTCGGATACGCGATATAGAAATCCCCATTTCTTCGTAACGAGCTTAACAAAATCCATATCCTCCATTTTCCATATAACTAGTTTATCCTTCCCAAATGCTTGGTGATACACCGCTTCTCCGTCTGCACGAGGATATGCCTCTTTCAGTGCTTTACTTTCACTAAATACATACCCGCTTCTATTTCCAAAATAAACTAGGAGAAGAAATACACATACAGAGTAAATAAGTATTCTCGACCGTTTTGGCTTCATCTTGTCTCCTATTCTTGATTAATGATCTTAAAAGGTTAGATTTCTTTCCAATTTTATGTTTTCAAAATAATCCCATAATTTACAGACGTGTAATAGGATTGAAAGTTGCGCATAACGAATCGTTCCTTTTACAAAGAAAAAAGAATCTGTGCTCTTGTATCCTCCCATGAACACAAATAAGTTGAGCAGAAGTTTTCCTTCTACTCAACTTTTTATTGTGGCTGCGAATGGGTTACTCCACGCCGTCCTTGAAGTTTTTAGTATAGTTTTTATCACCTTTGTGCTCCAGGTCCTTCACCGTTTTCTCCAGCGTAGACACAATCTCTTCTTTAACCTGTGTCAGCGTTTCGTAAAACAACGCCTCTTCCGTACCTATGATTTTGACGCCGCTAATGGCCTGCATGGATTGAAAGCGTCTGTGCTGATCAGCAAGATCGTCAATCGCTTTCAGCGTGTGCATCGTTTGCAGAAATAAATCCTTATGATGCTGGCTGGAAAGTCGATCCTCAAGTTGTTTCATTCGTGTGTTCATCGGCACTCTTCCCTTCATTTACAATATGAGGATGGTTACTTCAAGCAGTTCCTTACTTCCATTGTATAATTTTCCTTCTGTCAAAAACAACTTTTTCCTTCGCGCTCCAAAATCACTATCTCCATACGCCATCTGAAACAAAAAAACTCCTACACAGATAACATGAAAAATAAATTCATGATTATCTGCTAGGAGTTTGTGTTGGTTTTAATCGTTATTCRTTATTTTCCATCCATTGAAAGTGGTAGCTTCCCTCTTTATCAAGGCGCTGGAACGTATGTGCTCCAAAATAATCCCGTTGCGCTTGCAGCAAATTAGCAGGAAGTCTTTCTGTACGATAGCTGTCATAATACGCTAATGCGGAAGCGAATGCTGGAACCGGAATGCCTCTAGTTACAGCGATGGAAATGACTTTTCTCCAAGCCTCTTGATAGTTTTCAACAATATTGCTGAAGTATTCATCCATCAATAGGTTGTTCAGAGATGGATTGCGGTCATAGGCATCCTTAATATTTTGCAAAAATCTTGCACGGATAATACATCCTCCGCGGAAGATCATCGCAATGCTGCCATATTTCAAATCCCAGTTATAAGCGTCAGAAGCAGCTCTCATTTGGGCAAAGCCTTGCGCGTAGGAAGCGATTTTGCTTGTGTACAGCGCTTTGCGAACAGCTTCGATAAATTCCTGCGGATCACCGTCGTAGCTGGATACCGCTGGGCCGTTTAATTTTTTGCTCGCAGCCACACGTTCTTCTTTCATAGCGGAAATAAAGCGAGCGAACACGGATTCCGTAATGATCGACAATGGCACACCCAAATCCAATGCACTTTGGCTAGTCCACTTGCCAGTACCTTTTTGTCCTGCTGAATCGAGAATGACATCAACCATTGGTTTGCCTGTTTCCGGATCAATTTTCTTGAAAATATCAGCCGTTATCTCGATCAAATAACTATCCAGCTCGCCATTGTTCCATTCCGTAAAAATGTCATGAAGCTGGCTAGTGTTCAGGTTCAACACATCTTTGAGCAGGTGGTACGCTTCGCCGATGAGCTGCATATCGCCGTATTCGATGCCGTTGTGTACCATTTTGACATAGTGGCCAGCGCCGTCAGCACCGATATAAGTGCTGCATGGATCACCATTCACTTTTGCTGAAATAGCTGTCAAGATTGGCTCTACAAGCTCGTATGCGTCTCTTTGACCGCCTGGCATGATAGCTGGACCGTTAAGCGCACCCTCTTCGCCGCCAGAAACGCCGGCTCCGATAAAGCGGAAGCCTAATGCTTGAAGTTCTTTGTTTCTGCGCTGTGTATCTGGAAAATAGGCGTTTCCGCCATCAATTAGAATATCTCCTTGATCCAGATACGGCACCAACTGATTGATCGTATCATCTGTCGGTTGACCCGCTTTTACCATGATAAGAATTTTACGCGGCGATTCCAGTGATTGTACGAATTCTTCCACACTGAATGCGCCGACAAAATCTTTTCCTTGCGCCTCCGCCAATAGTTCATTTGTTTTCTCTGCTGAACGATTATACACGGCAACCGAGAAACCTTTGCTTTCTATATTCAAGGCTAGGTTTTTACCCATTACGGCCAGACCAACCACGCCAATTTGTTGTTTTTTCATGATAACTGCCTCCCTGTCATTACTGTCCTGTTGTAGATAAAAAATCAAAAAAACTTTGCTTATGCGCATCGATATCCGACTGGCCTAGCAGTGCGAATATATGAACTATATAGGCTTCTATGCTAGGCTAGTCGAACCGATTAAGGTTTGGAAACTGCAGCTTACTGCTGCGCCGTTTTCTTCCAATCAGCTGCGAACTTCTCCATGCCTTGATCCGTTAGAGGATGTTTGGAGATTTGTTCGATTACAGAGAACGGAATCGTTGCTATATGTGCCCCAGCCATCGCTACACGAGTGACATGATCCGGGTGGCGAACAGATGCAGCGATGATTTGGGCATCCAGATTGTGCGTACGGAACAATTCAGCAATCTTCGTGACGAGCAGAACGCCATCTTCTGAAATATCATCCAAACGACCGAGGAAAGGAGAAACATAAGTCGCTCCAGCGCGAGCAGCCAAAAGCGCTTGGTTCACAGTGAAAATCAATGTTACGTTTGTTTTCACGCCTTTTTTGGTCAAGTAGCGGCAAGCTTCTAGACCAGCTAGCGTCATCGGAAGCTTAATTGTAATGTTTTTATCATTGTTGTTGATTTTGATCAGTTCATTTGCCTGCGCGATCATTTCTTCAGCTGTTTCTGCGTCAGGCGTTACTTCTGCTGATACCGATTCTACCTCAGGCACTTCGCGGAGAATTTCTGCTATGCGGTCTTCGAATTTCACGCCTTCTTTGGCAACCAAAGATGGATTCGTCGTAACACCAGACAATACACCGATTTTATAAGCTTTTTTGATATCTACCAAATTTGCAGTGTCGATGAAAAATTTCATAATTAAAACCTCCGTTTTTTATTATTAAATTTTTATTGTCTTCATGCGTTGCTTAGCGTAATTCTTTCGCCATTCGAACCACGTTATCTACCGAAAATCCGAAAAACTCTAACACTTCACTACCTGGGCCAGAAGCGCCAAACGTATCGATGGACAATACGCTGCCGCTTGGTCCTGTGTAACTATCCCAGCCTAACGAAATGCCAGCTTCAATAGCTAAACGTTTCGTAACAGATGCAGGCAGCACTGATTGCTTATATTCTGCCGATTGACGGTTGAACAATTCACGGCTTGGCATAGCTACTACACGAACTGAAATATTTTCCTTCTCAAGTTCAGCTTTTGCGCCAACTGCCAGAGAAACCTCAGAACCGGTACCGATCAGAATAATGTCAGGCTTGTCGTTTGTCTCCGTTAGAACATAACCACCGCTAGCAACCGCAGCGACATTGCCTTTAGTTTCTTCATAGATAGGCAAGTTTTGTCTGCTTAGTACTAAAGCTACTGGTCCTTCATTTTGCTGCAATGCATAAGCCCAAGCATTAGCCGTTTCATTGGCATCAGTTGGACGGATAACTGTAAGCCCAGGAATCGTGCGCAATGCGGTCAAATGCTCAACGGGCTCATGAGTAGGTCCATCTTCGCCAACAGCGATGGAATCATGTGTAAATACATAAATGACAGGTAGCTTCTGCAGTGCAGCCAAACGAATGGACGGACGCAGATAGTCGCTGAACACGAAGAATGTACTTACAAACGGTTTTACGCCGCCGTGCAGTGCCATACCATTTCCAGCAGCGCCCATAGCATGCTCACGAACGCCGAAGTAAATATTTCGTCCTGCATAGGATTCAACAGCAAAGGTTTTTTCGCCGTTAATATCAGTCATCGTTGAATGGGACAAGTCTGCGCTACCGCCAAAAATTGAAGGCACCGTATTAAGGTAATGATTGATCGCTTGACCGCTCGCTACACGTGTAGATACCGTTTTGGAAGCATCGAAAGTAAGAAGATCTGCAGCATCGATGACAACAGAACCTTCAATGACTTGCTCAAGTTCTGTACCAAGCGCCGGATGCTGTTCTTTATAAGCAGCCATTAGCTGATTCCACGCTGCTTCTTTTGCTTCGCCTTTTTGTTTCAACTGTGCAAAGTGAGCTTGAACTTCTGCTGGAACGGTAAATTCTTCCTCATGATCCCAACCGTAAACCGCTTTTGTCGCTTTTGCCTCTTCTTTGCCTAGTGGATTGCCGTGCACTTTATTCGTTCCCGCTGCCTTGCTTCCGTATCCGATAACCGTACGAACTTCGATAATGGTCGGCTGCTCTTCATTGCTCTTTGCTGCCTCGATCGCTTTCGTGATTTGTTCGATATCATTGCCATCTTCAACTCGCAAATAGTGCCAGTTAGCAGATTCCGCTCTCTTCTGCATGTTTTCACCGAAAGAAAGATTGAGGTCACCGTCTAAGGAAATATCGTTGGAATCGTACAATACAACGAGTTTATCGAGCTTCATATGTCCAGCCATAGACATCGCCTCGTAAGAAATTCCTTCCATTAAGCAGCCGTCTCCAACAAGTGCATACGTGTAATGATCAACAACCGGGTATCCGTTTTGATTAAATTTTGATGCTAGGTGAGCTTCGGCCATTGCCATACCTACAGCCATCGCAAGTCCTTGTCCTAGTGGCCCTGTCGTTGCATCAACGCCATCTGTATGGCCATATTCAGGATGTCCAGGCGTTTTGCTGTTCAGCTTACGGAACTGCTTCAAGTCCTCGAGCGATACGTTATAGCCGGATAAATGCAGCAGGCTGTAAAGCAAAGCTGAGCCATGACCCGCGGACAAGACAAAACGGTCACGGTTGAACCATTTTGAATGGCTCGGATTGTGATTAAGATGGTTGCCCCAAAGTGAGTACGCCATAGGCGCAGCTCCCATTGGAAGCCCCGGATGTCCGGAATTTGCAGCGTTTATAGCATCGATAGACAGTGTACGGATAGTATCAATAGATAGTTGTTCAATTGTTTTTGTATTAAGCATATTGTTCTCCTTTTATGGTTTCGATTTCTTGTTCGGTCTTCTCATCGAACCACCAATGGAAGCCGTCTTGTGCAAGCAGCATATCAGACTCAACCGGACCGTATGTGCCAGCTGCATAACGATGCAGCGGAACTAAGTTTTCTTCATAAGCTTCCAAAATGGGTTGAACCCATTTCCATGACAATTCGACTTCGTCCCAATGCGCGAAAAATGTAGAGTCGCCGTGCAAAGCATCGTGAATCAAATTCTCATAAGCTTCAGGCACATTGTCTCTCGTCGCATGAAAATCGATATTCATGGGCTTGAATTCACCCTTGTGCTCAGGGTCTCTCGTATTTAATTGCAATCTAATGCTCTCGTCAGGACTGATCTCAAATACAAGCAGATTAGGCATTTTGCTATCATCGTTTGTTGCAGCTTGCTTTATTGGTTCTTTGAACTCGATCACAATTCTTGTTGATTTGTCCTTCATTCTTTTGCCTGTACGGATATAGAAAGGAACGCCCCGCCAGAAGTAATCGTCAATTTGCAGTTTAGCTGCAATAAAAGTGTCGTTCATGGAGTTTGCAGCAATGTTTGGTTCGGAGGTATAACCGACTACCGATTTCCCTTGAATCTCTCCTTCTCCATATTGTCCTCTTATCACTTGGGTGTTGACATCTGCTTTTTGCAGCAGCTCCAGTGATTCCATGACCAGTTTCTTTTTGAAACGGACATTTTCTGAGGTGCTGTTGTTCGGAAGGTGAATGGTCAACATCATGAGCAATTGAAGCATATGGTTCTGGAACATGTCTCTGATTGCACCAACATGATCATAATAGCCAGCTCTTTCTTCCACGCCTACAATTTCGTTTGCCGTAATTTGAACGTTGGCAATGTAACGTTTGTCCCAAAGTGCTTGAAGGACTGGATTGCTTTGCTGCAGAACCTCAAGCTTTTGAACCATCGGCTTGCCAAGATAATGATCAATACGGAAAACTTCTTCTTCCGCAAACGATTTGCTCAGGTTTTCATTCAATTCTCGAGCAGACTGCAAATCATGACCAAATGGCTTCTCGATTACAAGCCGCTTCCAGCCATTAGCGGAACCAAGCCCGCTTTCATGAATGTTAGCTGCAATCGGTTCAAAAAATTCAGGTCCAACCGACAAGTAAAACAAGCGATTGGGTGCAACACGCAGCTCTTCTTCCCGTTTCTCAATAAGACGAAGAAGCTTATGGTAATCTTCTTTGCGGCCAACATCCAATACACTATAGCGGAAAGCACGCAAAAAATTTTGAATCAATTCGGGATCATTTGCTTCACGCCTGGAAAACATACGAAGAGATTGTTCGACATTGTCCTGAAAGGTTTTATCGGACAGCTCTCTTCTTCCGAGGCCGACCACGGAGAAGAACTCCGGCAGCTTCTGATCAATAAATAAATTATACAAAGCAGGGTAAATTTTTCTTTTTGCTAAATCCCCTGTCGCTCCAAACAAAACAAATGTGGTAGCCTCCATGTTCTTACTCCTTCCAGCAGTGCTTTGTAGTTAGTACTGGTTTCTATTTCCTAATTCCACTATAATACGAATATGACCTATACAAGTAATTCATATTTTTCACAGGAGCTATAGATACTGTCTATGATCAATTATGAGCTATACAAAGTTTTTTACTGGACGGCGAAGAAGGGAAGCTTATCCCAAGCCGCAAAATCGTTGTATATCACCCAGCCGAGCGTTAGCCATGCCATCAAGCAGTTGGAAGACAGCTTAGGCATCATTTTGTTTTACCGGAATTCAAAGGGTGTTGCTCTGACGCAAGAGGGTGAAATCCTTTATTCCTATATTGAGAAATCTCAGATTCTCATCTCACTAGCCGAAGAAAAGATGGCGGCTCTTAAAAATTTGGACAGCGGTGAGCTGCGGATCGGTGGAAGCGATTCGTTGTTCAAGCATTATTTGCTGCCTTATTTGGAAACCTATCACGAAAAATATCCCGGTATCAAGCTGCATCTGAATCATGGAACGACACCGGAAACCATCGCTTTTCTGAAGGAAGGCAAAATCGATTTGGGCGTCGTTCGTATGCCCATCGTCGATTCTCAGCTAGAAGTTATGAAGGGCATTCAGCTGCAGGATTGTTTTGTAGCAGGAGCTCGATATGCTGAGCTTAAGGACAAAGTGCTTTCACTAGAAGTGCTGCTTCAATATCCAATTATCCTGTTCTCTCGAAACAGTCGTGTACGAATGGCGATTACCGAACTATTCCAAAACTATGGGCATCAAATCAAGCCTGAAATTGAAGTAGGAAGCGTTGATTTGCTCATCGAATTCGCGCGGAAAGGCCTCGGTATTTCTTATGTGACTAAAGAATTTATTGCCAAAGAATTGGAAGAAGGTTCTCTCTTTGAGATTCAATTGGATATTCAGATGCCTCCTTCCCAAGTAGGCTTTATGATCATGCACAATATGCCATTATCCAATGCGGCAAGCAAGTTTTTGGAGCTTGTTAAATAGCAGCTTATGGAAAAAAAGGTCAAGTACGGTGGGGACTGACCCCCATTTGTGAGACAGGGATCAAAACACCTTCAAGTTTAAACGGCCAGTCGCCTGTAATCAATCGGCGACTGGTTCTTTAGTTTCGTTTGAATACGAATTGCGTTATAGTAAGTGATGTAGTCTCGAACGGTCTGTTCA